>JAGRFM010000118.1 GCA_020446045.1 Nitrosomonas sp. | reverse complement strand
CACAGTCAGTGGCGCTGAAAAGTTAACCCGCAGGGCGCGCACAAGATATCCTGTCACTGTGTTACAGCACTTGCCAATGGAACAACCATTCGCTGCGTGCTGCGCCTTGTGACAAAATATCTTGTGACCGCTGTACTCGCAAATATTAAGTTGAAGGAGTACTAGATCAAAGGAAACTATTTGGTTGAATGAATTTTATTCCATACGCAGCGATCGTTACTCTCTTTTTCAATCTGCATGAGCAATTTCGCATGCTGATCACATTCGGCTTCAGTTGCTTGTAAAACTTGCAGATTAAGGCTAGCTATATCACAGGCCGCAGCAGAATCAATTACATCAGCAGGAAGATCAAAATGCATTGACAACGCTTCTTGTCCGCGCGTCATGGCAAGATAAACTTCGGCCAGCAGCTCCGCATCGAGCAATGCGCCATGCAGCGTTCTTCTGGAATTATCTATTTTATAACGTTCACAGAGTGCATCCAGATTATTGCGCTTACCGGGATGCAGTTCCTTGGCCATTTTAAGCGTATCGGTAATTTCCGCGCAGCAGGTATCCAATGGTTGATGCTTTACCAATCCCAATTCATGATTCAAGAAACCGACATCGAACGGCGCATTATGAATAATCAATTCCGCATCATGGATAAAATCAAGAAATATTTGACTGATTTCACTGAATTTAGGTTTATCTTCAAGAAACTCCCTCGTCAATCCATGCACCTGCAAAGCGCCGGCGTCACTATCGCGTTCCGGATTCAAATACTGATGAAAATGATTTCCGGTCAATTGCCGGTTGCAAATTTCCATTGCCGCAATTTCAACAATACGATGTCCCTGCTTGTATTCCAATCCCGTTGTTTCTGTATCCAGTACGATTTGTCTCATCCTGTCGGCAACATTATTTATCGTTTTTCGAAATTTCACCATTAATGCTCTGAACACCGCGATTAGCCAGTGCATCGGCTCGTTCATTATCGTCATGTCCGGCATGCCCGCGTACCCAGATCCATTCAACATCATGTTTTAGCGCCAAGCGATCCAGCATCTGCCAAAGGTCCATGTTCTTCACCGGTTTTTTATTCGCCGTTTTCCAGCCGCGTGCTTTCCATGATGCTATCCATTCACTGATACCTTTCTGGACATATTGAGAATCCGTATGCAAATGAACTTTACACCGGCGTTTTAATAATTCCAAAGCGCGGATAACCGCCAACAATTCCATCCGATTGTTGGTCGTATTGTGTTCCCCACCGAAAATTTCCTGTTCATGCTTGCCATATTTCAGTAGCGCTCCCCATCCCCCTATACCGGGATTGCCTTTGCAGGCGCCATCCGTAAAAATTTCGACTATTTTATCTTTTTCAGTCATTTACTGAAATTTACCATCATTCAATTTCGATTGTTTGGAACGCTCGGTGGCCGCCGCAATTTTTCTTCTTCCCGCCAGGCTCGTTTTCCATCCCGGTTTAATCAAACGCATCCCATGTTTATGCTTTACTGCATGCAAAAAATAAACCCCGCCGGAAATAGGCCACCAACGGTCACCAGCATCTTCCATAAATTTGAACCGCTTGCGCAAACTTTCACTTGAGAAAGGCGGTGTATAGCAACATAACCTTCCCCCTTTCATTTCAAAATTCAGCAATTTCAGCCAGTCTTTCAGCCGCGACAACGCAATAAAATGGCCATTCCAGGGAAATTCATTACGGCCTGAAGCAAAACGGCGCTGCAATCCCCATAAGCTAAAAGGATTAAAACCCGAGATGACGACATGCCCCTCCGGTATGAGCACGCGGTATACTTCCCGTAGAATTTGATGAGGATTGGCATTAAATTCGAGCACATGCGGCATAATGACCAAATCAATGCTATCACTGGTTATTGGCAGATGATCGGCACGTGCCCGGAGTGCCGACTCATTTTCATAACTTGCCGAAAACTTAAGTGGCATGCGATTCGCTCTCAGGAATTCATAATGCGGCAAACCTAGCTGCATGGCATTGTAGCCAAAAATATTCGCGACTATCTGGTCAAAATAGCGATACTCATTCTGGATAATATATTGTCCAAGCGGTGTAGCAAACCAGCATTGGTTTGTCAGAGATGTATGTTCGTTATAAACTGTTTGGTTTGCCATGCTGTTCAAATGAAAAACAATTTATAATAATCCGTAGATTTATTTCACATTGATAAAACTGTTGAGATGTACGATGATCACAGCAAGTTCCTGAACGGTGCCTTTATACCCGTTTTGTTTCATGAACTGCATAACACCCTGAACCGAGGTACGCCATGAATAACCTACACATCCACCCCCTGCCAGCTCTCAGGGACAATTATATCTGGATTATCCATGACACAGTGCATGCAGCTATTGTTGATCCGGGTGACGCAACGCCCGCAATGGCATTTTTACAAACACAGGGATTACAGCCCATAGCTATCCTGATCACTCACCACCATAGTGATCATACCGGCGGTAACCGACAATTGCTCGAACAATTTGATGTACCCGTATACGGTCCGACACAGGAAAATATTTCATCGATCACTCACCCTGTTCAGGAAGGCGACACAATCCAGCTTCAATCCCTTGCATTAACACTCAATATCATTGAAATACCCGGTCATACGCGCGGACACATTGCATATTACGGTTCTTCTCAACAGAAAAGCATACTGTTTTGCGGCGACACTTTGTTTTCGTGCGGATGCGGACGTATTTTTGAGGGCACACCCCAGCAAATGTTCGATTCACTGCAGAAACTGGCGGCTCTGCCCGCGCACACCCAAGTGTATTGTACGCATGAATACACACTGGGAAATATGAGCTTTGCCAGAACTGTTGAACCAGGCAACGACGATTTACGACAGCTCGAAATCCGTGCCAAACAACTCCGGCAACGTAATTTACCGACATTACCGACAGATATCGCAACTGAGAAAGCCTGTAATCCATTTCTACGCTGCCAATACCCTGAAATCATTAACAGTGTAAAACAACATACCGGCAAAACACTTTCCGAACCTGTAGAAGTTTTTACTGAACTGCGAGAATGGAAAAACGTTTTTTGATGAAATCACTGAGAACCTGAAAAACCCTATCCCAAGCAGGTTTCGAGAAAATTATAACTTAATAAAAAAGGCAACCGCCCGACAAGCAGTTGCCTTTTTAATATGAAAATCGATTCTTATAACCGTCGATTATGGTTTTGCTGCACGCAATACAGGGTAAAACTGTGTAAACACCTGATCTTGCCCTGCATGATCCTGATGACATGCTGAGCATGCTGAATCTTCCTGAATGGCGCCATGTCTGGAATCAGCAGGGAATCCGAAATACGCCCAGTTTCCTGGTCTGTCAGGATAGCGTGTCGCACTCTTGACCATACCGGCAATACCGCCGTATTCACCTTGGAAGTAACCATTTCCACTTGGAGCTTCTTTGGTTCCAACACTCGCCAATTCTTTAATAATTACTGTGTTTTCACGGAATTCACCGGTTTTTTTCCAATGATTATAGCTACCTGGATCAATATAAACATTGTGAAATTCTGGGAATGCGGCAGCGCCGTCATTCATATCATTTGGAGTTACATTTGAACCAATGAAAACCCATTCACGATAATTTCTTGGTGTATATAATTCGTTATCCTGTGTGAATCGGCCGTATAGTCTTTCACCTGAGGCCACTGCTTGCGTTGTAACACCTAACATGCCGGCTACCAGCAATGGAGCAATACTGCATAATAAAGTTTTTTTAAACTTTGACATAATAAAGCCCTTCAAATGGTTAATAAAAAGCACAGAAAACAACCCGACTAGCTTGCTTCCTGTCGTAATCTTAGTCAGACAAACTTTGCACGTCAAGTGGTAGTCTTGATCCGATTCATTGTGAACCGGAACGATTGTTCATAATTTATCACCAGCGTTGCAATTATAGTTAATGTTTACAACAAAAAAAGTGTCGCAAGGCTCAGAAAAATAAAAAAACCGCCGCTATCGGTTACCGCGGTAATCATGACACTCGACCCCAGCGCAGGGTCACGGCCCAGCTTACGCAATGTCATCGGAATCAGCACGCCGAGCAATGCAGCCAACAGTAAGTTTAACAACATCGCCAGCATCATGACCAGGCCTAGCTCGACATTCTGATAGATTGCAAAGGTGAATAAACCGACCACAGCTCCCCATATTAAACCGTTGACTATACTGACGCCCACCTCCTTGCGAATCAACTTCCAGGCCCCGCCGGAATTGATTTGACCCAATGCAAGTGCGCGCACGATCATGGTAATCGTTTGATTACCGGAATTACCGCCAATGCCGGCGATAATTGGCATTAATGCAGCCAGTGCAACCAGCTTTTCAATCGAATCCTCAAACAAACCGATAACACGTGACGCGACAAATGCGGTAACCAAATTGATGGCCAGCCAAACCCAGCGATTCTGAACACTTTTCAGCACTGGCGCAAAAAGATCTTCCTCTTCACGCAAACCGGCCAGGCTCAGTGCCTCACTTTCCGTTTTTTCACGGATAAAATCAATAACCGCGTCAACGGTTACACGGCCAAGTAATTTTCTATCCTTGTCGACAATTGACGCAGACACCAAATCGTATCTTTCAAATGCGTATGCCGCATCCTGAGCGTTGTCACCGGGATGCAGCGTAATCATTTCTTTCGACATCACATCGCCAACGCGCACTTCAGGATCACTGACCAGTATCTTGCTGATCAACAGAACGCCTTTTAAATGTTCACCCCGATCAACCACAAATAATTGATCGGTATGATCGGGCAATTCTTCCAGACGGCGCAGATAGCGCAGAACAACTTCCAGACGCACGTCTTCACGCACCGTGATCACATCGAAGTCCATCAATGCCCCTACGGAATCTTCCGGATACGACATTGCCGCACGCAATTGTTCGCGTTCAGCTATCGGCAACGAACGGAAGACATCTTCCATGACATCCTGCGGCAAGTCCGGAGCGAGATCGGCGATTTCATCGGCATCGAGTTGCTCGGCAGCGGCGACCAGTTCGTGCAACCCCATATCGGTAATCAGCGTCTCACGCACGGCATCGGAAGCTTCTAAGAGCACTTCACCGTCATTTTCCGGCTTGACCATACCCCAGATAAACAATCGGTCATCCAACGGCAATGCTTCCAGAATATGCGCGATATCGGCCGGATGCAGCTTGTCGATCAATTGCCTCAACTCATCAAGGCTTTCTTTTTGGATGGAAGAATCAGCCAATGCCTCGTCAATCTCATCTTGAAGGTTGACGAAGCCTTGCAACAGCTTATATTTGCTCAACAACGCAATGACGCGTTGCAACTGTGCCTGCAGTTTCTCGCTGTCTTCGTTATTTTCTTTTTCTGTCATGATTGGCTGTTTCTTGTTTGTTCATATTGGGATTTCATGGCAACTCAACGAAAATGATCAAGACGTTTTGCAACTCATCAGTCTTGATTTTCTAATAGCATAAACCGGCACATGTCCGATTGACAAATGTAACAAAGAAACCAAAAACTGTTTAAGGAATTTTTGCCGAATGCAATCGATTAAGCAGAATGTCTCTTTTTTTCAACAGATGTTGAGATTGACGGTGAGTGTCATAGTATCTCGGGTTAGTCACCATGGCGGCCAGATAGGTCGCCTGTTCGGCCGTCAAGGAAACGGCAGACCGACCAAAATAATGTTGTGCTGCAGCCTCTACACCAAATACGCCATTACCCCATTCAATGACATTCAGGTATATTTCAAGAATGCGCTGCTTGGACATGACTGTCTCCAGCATAACCGTAATAATGGCTTCCTGAATTTTACGAAGTATGGATTTTTTTTCGGATAAAAAAAGATTCTTAGCCAGTTGCTGAGTAATCGTCGATCCACCAACTGTAATGCTTCCCTGCTCCAGATTCCTTTTAAGCGCATTTCGAATCGATTCATAATCAAAACCTTGGTGCTGCAGAAATTTACTGTCCTCGGCAACAATTATGGCTCGCTTCATCTCATATGAAATCTGCCGGTAAGAAACCCATTGTTGATTGAGAATCGCATTGGGATTGCTCTCCCTTAGGTTTTCCAATTGACTCTGCATAAAAGCAGTATTCTTCGGATCGTTATGCTTCCAGTAGAGCACATGGAATAACAACCAGGATTGATATAAAACAACAGCATAAGTGATCCACAAAAAAAGCCGCCAAAACCAGCGACTACTTGTCGAACCAGATTGCCTTTTATTTTTACGCGTCGTTTTTCGAGCCGATCCGTTTTTCTTTCGCATTGGTGAATAGTATTACGCGAATCCACCTGCCACAACCCACCAAATAAAGAAATTCAAAACAAACTATTTGAGCATCGAAGGCCAAATCAGGTATAATTTCGGTCTTTGTTTTATGGGTCGTTAGCTCAGCTGGTAGAGCAGCGGACTTTTAATCCGTTGGTCGAGCGTTCGAATCGCTCACGACCTACCAAACAAAACAAGCACTTAGCAAAAAACAACTAAGTGCTTTTTCTTTTATGGGGCATTCATGGGGAACTTAAAATAAAACTTATGCTTTCCCAGATGAATGGCAGCATAACTATCAAAAGCAACAATCCTCAAAAACTGAAGAACCGAATTTCAAACAAGTGGATTGTGCTTCAGGCTTATCACTTCGGACTATTCAAAAAACAATATTGCCTAATAAAATAGACGGTCTACTTCCGACCCATTTGCGCCGTTCACCCCTAAAAATCGTATGACTGAAAAATACTCTTTTGCCCAGTTGAATCAAAAATTGGCAAAATTCCGATATCTTTAAATAATCCAGCTATAAAATGTCAGTCAGGGAGACGCGAGAAACCCTGACTGACAGGAAAATAACGAATATAAACATACTCGTTATAACCTATTTTTTGATACTCAGGCCTACAAAGTAACCTTATCATTGGTTGTCTAAAGTGATACCTGTTACAGTTAAACTAGAAGGGATTTCTTAAAAACGACAGTTACTGTTTTATGAATCAATGATTATTTAACACTGTTCAGTTTACCTGTTTTTGTTTGAAGACTTCAGTACATGGCGATTCAACTTTGTTCGCAAGCCAATGATTAAATGATTCGCCGACTTCCGGATGACAGCTTGCCAGATCCACCACAGCCTGCAGGTAACCTATTTTGCTGCCGCAATCGTACCGTCTTCCGTTGAAGCGATAAGAGAACACGTCTTCTTTTTTTAATAGACTGGCTATTCCGTCAGTCAGTTGAATCTCACCATGAATGCCGGGTTGTTGTTTCTTGAGTTCGTCAAAAATAGATGCCGACAAAATATATCTACCGACAACTGCCAGCGTGCCTGGCGCGTCACTTGGCAACGGCTTTTCAACAATCTGATTGATTTTGAGTAACGCCCCCTGCGATTCGTTACCACTGACGATGCCATACAGATTCGTTTGTGAGCGCGGTACATCTTGAACGGCGACAATACTGCCTTGCTGTTGCTGGTATTGATCGATCATCTGCTGCATAACGGGTGTTTCCCCCATCATCAAGTCATCCGCCAGGATTACCGCAAAATCATCGTCACCCACAATTTTCTCAGCGCACAAAATTGCGTGCCCCAAACCTAATGCACTCGCTTGTCTGACATAGACACAGTGCATATCATCCGGTGTAACATTACGAACAGAATCGAGTAATTGTTGTTTTTGCTCATATTCCAGCATTGATTCGAGTTCGTGAGCTGCGTCGAAGTGATCCTCAATGGCACGTTTTGTACGCCCGGTAACAAAAATCATTTGGCGAATGCCAGCGGCATAAGCTTCTTCTACAGCATATTGAATCAGCGGTTTGTCAACGATAGGCAACATTTCTTTGGGCGAAGCTTTGGTGACAGGAAGAAACCGAGTTCCCAGTCCCGCTATCGGAAACACGGCCTTGGTAATTGTTTTAGAATGGCAATTGCGCATTAATCACACTCCTGAGTAATAGGGACGAACTTGATTTTGCCATAGACTTTTAAATCCGCTTTTTTGGTTTTGTTCTGTGTATTCTGATAAAGAAACTCAGATTTTCCTGAAATGACGTCTATGTCAAACAGGTTATTTGTTGGTCA
Organism: Nitrosomonas sp.; assembly: GCA_020446045.1. GTDB lineage: Bacteria > Pseudomonadota > Gammaproteobacteria > Burkholderiales > Nitrosomonadaceae > Nitrosomonas. The sequence continues at coordinate 4,247 of JAGRFM010000118.1, read as the reverse complement.
GATTCTACACGGATATGCCTGATGCGGAATGTGACAAATTGTCGCACAAACCGGTTGTGCGACCTGTTTTATTGACACTATCGCACTTGGCAACAACAGCTATACGATTGCTTCTGCAAGTATTCTTACCATTTTCCCGGCTTGCGGCTTGTATCTGATCTCGCAATCAAGACCGATAAAATTGTAATTTTTTTATTGATATACTTGCTACTATAAAAAAATAGTTTTTCAAAAAACCCACCAAAACATGCAATATATCGAACATAAAAATAAAATCATTTAAAAGATGTCAAATTTTGACAAGAATATTGAGCAAATCAAGCATTAGTGGGGATTTGCACTATATAAATTTTTTAGCTTTTTTGGTCCCAGCTTGTCCGGCTTAGGTTTAACTATCTGTGTGATGATTCAGTTGCACCAGCTTATGTCGTATTCTACTGACTATCGTCAAATGCAAGCTGCCACTTCCACGCGTCCTTCATCATAGCGCTCAAGTCATACTGGCATGTCCATCTGAGCAACTTTTCTGCTTTTGTTGCATCAGCCCAAATCTGTTCGACATCACCGGCTCTGCGCGCGCCAATCACATAGGGCAAATTTTTGCCACTGACTTTTTCAAACGCTTTTATCACCTCAAGTACACTATGCCCTTTTCCTGTGCCCAAATTAAAAATTTCGCAATTCTGATGCATTTCGAAAGCGTAGTCCAATGCCTTGACATGCGCCTTGGCCAGATCCACCACATGAATGTAATCGCGGATATTGGTTCCGTCCGGTGTATTGTAATCGTTACCGAATACCGTCAATTTCTCCCGCAGTCCTGCGGCCGTCTGCGTAATATAAGGTACGAGATTGTCAGGAACGCCAAGCGGCAATTCACCGATTCGAGCTGAAGAATGTGCGCCTACCGGATTGAAATAACGCAAAATAACGCCTTTGAAGCCACTATGTTTACACAGATCTTTCAGAATTTGCTCACAAACCAGCTTGGTAGTTCCATACGGGGAAATGGCTTCGGTTACCGGATGTGTTTCAACTATTGGTGAATTCTTAGTATCGCCGTAAACAGTGCAGCTGGACGAAAAAACGATAGTTTTAACCTGATAGTGATACATGATTTTTTGCAAAGTGATCATGCCATCAATATTGTTGCGGTAATACTTGAAAGGATCCTGAACGGATTCTCCAACCGCTTTGTGCGCAGCAAAATGAATGACGCCATCAATTGCTTCGAGCTCAAACAATGCTTCAAGTGATGCGCTGTCATTAACATCCGCAATATACAGTTTTACAGGTTTGCCGGTGATGGAAGTAATCCGGTCAGCCACATCTTTGACTGAGTTCGATAAATTATCGATCACCACCACATTGTAGTTATTTTCCTGCAACTCCACGACAGTGTGACTACCGATATAACCGAGCCCGCCTGTTACTAGAATGGTTTTACTCATTTTTATTGATATTCCGGTTTAACGGGTCATTTAATTTGAAAGTAAGTCAATTTTTAAAAACTCCGAATTTATACACATTTAGACTCAAAACAGTCAATGCGACAATTTGTCACATTAACGAATAATGAGTAAGTATGTAGAATCATTCGGTTTAAAATCAAGGAAAAAATAATTAAAAAAACAGTAACCGCACAGGTTAGACCAGAAAATATTTTCACCTTGATCGATTCAAGAAACTAACGCGTAACATTTAAACGAATTATTTTTGGGGGCGGCAAATTGATTTGCTTGCCGTGTAAATTAATTGCACTTCACTTATTACTTGAGTCAAAGACTTTTTATACGAATCCGCCATACCGTAATTTTTATTGAAGTATGAAATAGGCAAACACTGCGAAAGTAGAAGACGCAAAGTCACTTATCAAACCGGCAAAAGCTCAGCTATAGAAAAGAACCAAACATGAATACTAATATTAAAGCAATACCGACCAACGGTACTCAGACACTAACCACCACAAACAACCTACCGATAGAGAAAATTGGCTCAAACTACAGTACAGAGTTATGTATCTATAGGAATGCCATTAAATCCAGAATAAACGTCAATCCTTCCATGGCTGTTAAACAAATGTATACCATGCTAATCATGGCATTACTTTTCATAAGCATGGTTTTGGCTTCGGAGCAAAGAGTATATGCGGCAACTCAGCTTGAAGAAAATCCGGTCAAATGGCATCCAGGTCATTATTATGCGATTATAGATTCGGGCAAAAACAATCTTAAGTATCTTGAGCAAGTATACCGTGAAATTGGGGAAACACCGGCATTACGCGGGATACAAATTCGTTATACCTGGGCAGAATTGGAACCAAAACGGGGCGTATATGATTTCACATCCATTGATCAACGCCTCTCTGAGCTTACTGCGCTAAAAAAACGGCTTGTTATTCTGCTGGACACGAAAACATTCGACACCAGTACATTTCCCGTACCTGACTATGTAAACACAATACGGTTTGAGTGGGGAAAGTTTGCTTTCTCACGGTACGACAATAACACTCCGATAGGATACAGCACCAGCCTGTGGAATCCTCACGTTCATGATCGTCTGGCTGTACTCATTAGCAAACTGGGAGAGCGCTACAATTCTCATCCCTACTTTGAGGGTATCGGTCTGTCAGAAACCAGCATGGGGACGCCTATAAATACATTATCCAGCACTCAAGTAGATGGATATTATAACAATCTGCTTAGCCTGAATCAGCACATGCGTCAGCACTTCCCCAATACTATGACGTTCCAGGTTACAAATTACCCACGTCACATTCTAGAACAATTTACTAACACACTCACGGCGATGGGTGCTGCATTGGCTGCCGCGGATGTTTTGATTGAAGATCCCGGTTTAAACATGAAAGACAAGCCGTATACGCCAGATGGCGTATACAGCTACTTTCAGAAACTTACTGGTATTGCGCCCTTAGCCCCTGCGGTAATGGGTCAGAATTATACAAATACGCGTCAAGATGGCACAGGATACGATCCTACCGTCTGGGAGCTGCTCCTTTTCGCACGAAACAATCTTAAAGCCAATTATATCTTCTGGACGCGGACACCGGAGCATTACGAGGAAGTGTTGCAGGTACTGAATTGGCAGGAACAAACAAACGATCCTGCAGGCGGACTGGATTCGACCTGCCCCGCAGCCTACTCCTCCTGTACAAACATCGTTGAGCCTTATTGATCGGCTGAGGCATTCTGGTTTTCATGAGATTTAGAATTTCATGAAACTAATCCGAAATTCTCCATTAGTAAAAACTTCTAATGAGAGGCAGCTTCGTATAATAAATGCAAGTTTCTGAGTTGGGAGGTCAGCTGACGCGCTTGTCGGAAAAGTCAAATTTTTTCGGAGAAAATGAAAATTCTGATATAGTGCGCCGATCAGTCGTGTGAGATTTTTAATAAATTCTACTTGAAACAGATTCTTTCCCCGAACCATAATAGCGTACTTTCTTATTACGATGTGCAAATACTCGCTCATAAGGTACGCGTATGGCAGATAACCAATGATCTTTTTTACGGTTCTTCTCTTTCATGTTGTTTCGTTTGACCATGCCACTCCCGAATCAAACTCGTACCTTTCAGACAGACTATCACTTACCAACGAAAAAATATCCATGAACCGTGATGTACCAAGCCGCTTGCGGAAATCACAATATAACCGTGATCTGGCGCCTTCTCTCTCCAGTCCATATCGCGGAGTCACTTGCACGCAAGATTCTCCTGAATATAACGCTCTATTTCGCGATCACTCAAATCTTCCATGAATTGAATGATCAATGCTCACAATGCAAGTTCAAACCCTTCTTCCTTTCGACCATTGGGTGGATGCAATGATTGATAGGTCTGGTTTAATACTGGAAATGGCAGTAACTGATCCAGCTTACGATAAGGGTGATCCAGCGGAACCTGCGAATCCAGCGTTATAAATAAGCTACTCTATTCTCTTTTCTTCATCGATTAATCCGGTTGCACTTGATATTCCATACTATCGCTTAATTTGTGAGCAATTACCCGATAGTCTATGAATCGTAATCTCTATTTCGCCAGTCGCAAACCGTGTGCTCTGATAAACCTATCCAACTTCACCAAAGGCGTGATACAACAGGCTAGTACTCCTTCAACTTAATATTTACGGATACAGTTAGCTTTTCAGTGTTACTGGCAAGGCAGGGCTTGCAGGCAATGGTTATTCCCTTGTCAAAAGGCCTAACACAGTCAGTGGCGCTGAAAAGT
>JAGRFM010000117.1 GCA_020446045.1 Nitrosomonas sp. | reverse complement strand
GATTGCGCATCTTCAGTCATATTGAGGGCATCTTCATCCACATGACTGCTTTGCAGATTGAACACCTGATCGAAGAAACCGCGTATCTTTTGTTTCCACTTTTTGCGGTACTGATCCAGATGCGCCACCGCTTCATGCGTATCCATGAAGATATAGCGTGACGACCAGCGGTAGAAACCGGGCAGCTCCGACAGAATATTGAGCATGCCGGGCGTTGATTCCAGTGGAAAGCCTTCAATCGATACCGTCTGAATAAAGTTGCGCCCGACTTTGGGTACAACACCACCCCACATTTCCTGACCACCCAATATGGTGTCGAGATACATCGGATTGTTTGGTAATACCATCGGTTGATCGTTGCCGGCAATACAAAACTGTAACCACGACAGAAAATCATCGAGTGTGGTTGTGCTACCGTCTTCATTGACTTGGGCTTTGCTTTTTAAGCGCATCAGGTCAAACGTGGAGGACAGTCGCGATTCAAAGTTGGTGCATTCGCGCTCGAAATACTGCAACAGACTGTTGGTGCGTGATTTGTAGTCTGGATTATCCGTGTCATCATCGAACATGAGTTCGACAAACTTGCGCTGCGCGAGCATCGGCGGCAGAAAAGTTAGCGTGACAACAAAACAGCTCTCGTACAATTCACCGATACGCTCAAACAGTTCACGGCGTTCCTGGTCAATCGCTGCCGTTACCGGATCGGGGTAATTCGACAGACCTTTATCTGAATACCCGAGTGCAGGTTTACGAATGGCATCTACATGGATCATCCAGCCGTTACCCAAGCGTGATAACGCCTGATTGATATGTAATGACACCTGTTCGCGCTCCACATCCGTACTGCTCGCTGTATCCGCACCACAGAATTGCCAGGCCGCCATCAATGCGCCGTTCTTGCCGACAATAACACCGTCTTCCACAACGGCGGCATACACCAGCAGATCGGCAAAGCCGGTGTCTTTGGATCGGAATTTATCGAGTTTGAATGCCTGCTCTGTTTCACGGATGCGTAGAAACAGCATGAGCAGCAACAATGCACCCAAAACAGCAATCAGTATGGTTATCGCGGTAATCATTGGAACTGCTTTTCCATGCGTGCCGAGTTGACGGTAAACGGCGTGCTTCTGGCCGGATAATATTTTTTATAACGTAGCTGGCGAAGATAAACGTGACGCAACTGCGGATCGTGCTTGGCCATCAGACGCAATGCAAACAACGCGAAGATCCACAACGCAATGCCGAATAGCGTGGTCTTGATCTCCATTGCCGCAAAAATGGATGTAGCTGCAATCAGGATCGAGAACATTACCAGTTCGCGGTCACCGCCCATAAAGAGATTCGGACGGTTTCCCGATTGTCTGATCGGTATGGTTCGTAACGCCATGTCATACCTCCTGGATACATGATTATCGCTGCCTGATAGAGTTCAGGCGATTTTTATTGCTGCTACACTTGCAAACTATTGTGCTGTTTTATTGCTTTGTTGTTCAGTTCCTTGGGCTCTCCAATGCATCAGGTGCTGTCAGAGTATCTACGCGATTTATTTCATAAACCTCATCAACAGGAATTACAGCACCCTGGAACAGATTGGTCATGATGTTGTTGGCACCAACCAATAGCGCCATGACCAGCACGATAAAAATCAGCGTGCGGAAGAATGCGTTTAATTCACCGCCAAAGATTAAAATACCACCGGCCACAACTATGCCTACGATGGACAGGGTAAACGCAACCGGGCCGGTTACGGAATTACGCAGATTTACCAACCACGATTCATATGGCAGCGCGCCACCGGCGCCAACTGCTGCAAGCGTGTTATTGGCGAACAGAAGCAAACCCAGAAACATGAGAACCAATAGTGCGTAAAACAAAAAGGTGTTAGGTATGTTCTGTTTCAGCTTCATGATTAACTCCTTAAACAGTATTACAATCGCCGGGTCTGGTAATTGCCGCGTTTAAAGCCGTAGACTTCAAGTATTTCGTGCACCTGTCTGCCATGCTTTGTGCGTGCAATATGGATCACCACATCGACCGCCTCAGCGATGAGTGGTTTGATTTCAGCCGGTGCATAGTTATTACGTGATATGAGTGATTCCAGGCGTGTGAGGCCGGATAACGCATCATTTGCATGTAAGGTAGCGGCGCCACCTTCATGACCGGTATTCCAGGCATCCAACAAATCAAGTGCCTCGGCGCCCCGGACTTCACCAACGAGTATGCGGTCGGGGCGCATGCGCAGCGTTGTTTTGAGTAACTGCGTCATATCGACATCGAGCGTGGTGTGATACTGTACAAAATTCTGCGCGGCGCATTGAATCTCGCCGGTATCTTCGAGAATAAAAATGCGTTCATCCGGATCGTTGAGTACCATCTCAAAGATAATTGCGTTGATTAGTGTTGTCTTGCCTGAACCGGTACCGCCGATTACCAGGACATTGCGATGTTCGTGCACGGTTTGTTTGATGACGTTGCAGTGTTTGGGTGATAGCACGCCGTTTTCGACATATTGATCGAGCGTAAAAATGGCGACCGCTTTTTTACGGATGGCAAATGTTGGAGAGGCAACGACTGGTGGCAGTTGTCCCGCAAAGCGGGAATTGTCGAGGGGGAATTCGCCTTCGATAATCGGATTAAACCGGGTAACTTCCTTGCCGTGATATCCGGCAACCGTTTTGATAACCGCTTCGGCCTGCGCTGCCTGAAGGTTGCCGATACAGGTGATCTTTTGACCGAGCTTCTCCTGCCAGATACGCCCGTCGGCATTGACCATGATTTCCACCGTATCCGGGTCTTGCAGGGCCGCTACGATTTCGCGTGCATCGCGTTCAAGCTTGCGTTTGGCGCGCTCCTTGACCGACATCGCTGACATAGCCGATGAGGGCGCGGCAGTTGCAGCAGAAGTTTCAGGTGTTGTTGATACTGATGTGTTTTGCATGGTTATACTTGAACCGTACAGTACAGATTATGTGTAACAATATAACCATTGCAATAATATTGCAAGTATTATTTTATCGTTTTTTAATTTTTTGTATCATTTTTTTGTTTGCCGTATCCCACTGCTTAACCTGAAACGCCTGAAAATCATTGAGTACAGCATGTATTCGCTGATATCCATCGGGTAGATCAGAAAATTTGTATTTTGAAGACGGTAACAATGCAGTCAACTCCTCGTCACTTTCCTCATTAACTTCCAGAAGTACCGGCAACGGCGTTTCCAACGCGTCGGCAATGGATTCCATAATCCTGAGGGACGGATTGCCTCTGTCCAGGGTGAGATCTTGCATGAAAGATAAAGAAATACCCGATTTCTCGGCCAGTTGTTTTTTGGTCATCCCTTTTTCATCGAGAATGCGCAAAATATTTGTCAGTAGAATTTGATTGTACAAAGATACTCCAAAGTGTTTGTGTCAGTACGTTTAGCCGCTAATTGGCAGCCTGAACATTTACATAAATGATACAATAAACCCTTATGTTATAGGTGGTATACTCATTGCTTAATCAAACAGGATTTAGTCATACTATAATTCTCAAAATCTGATTTTATAATTATAAGGACAAAATGTCTGCTTCATCACACGCAACAAAACCATCGGAGCTACCCCTTAATCTCATTGATGAAGACACGGAGCAACCTCGAACCATTTTTGATGAAAAAACCCTCAATGAACTCGCAGCCACTATCAAGCTTCGCGGCGTAAAAACGCCGATATCTGTACGTCCCAACCCCGCTAAAAAGGGACGTTATCTTATCAATCATGGCGCAAGACGTTATCGTGCATCGAAGATTGCAGGCAAAAAAACAATACCGGTTTTTATTGATGCTGACTATACCCACGCAGATCAGGTGATTGAAAACATTCAACGTGACAACCTGACTTCACGCGAGATTGCGGATTTTATCGGGCGCGAACTCGCCGGTGGAAAATCCTATGGAGAAATTTCAACACAAATTGGCAAATCTAAATCGTATATTTCCCAGCATGTCACCTTACTGGACCTGCCACCGCTGATTTCAGATCTTGTTAACGGCGGCAGAATTAAAGACATTACCGTCATCAACGAACTCGTCAAGGTTTACCGAAAACATCCTCAGGAAATCGCTTTATGGCTGCAAAACGAAGATCAGGAAATTACGCGCAGCACAATCAAGCTGATTCGTGAATGCTTGATAAGTATAGGGAATGTCAATAAAAACAAGCCAGAAGATTGCGAAACACACTCCGATGGAATTCTCACATCCAGACAGGATTTGAATGAAGTCCCCAAAAAGGAAGTGCTCTTAGGAAGAACCGATTCCCTGGAAACGTTGTTTAACCAGTTTTATAAGAATTTCAAAAAAAGTACGAATGCAGAAAAAATATTTAATCAGCTAACGATGACAGAAAGAAAGCAGTTGGGCACGTTACTCAACAAAATCCTCCGCCTTGCCAATGATTACCGCGGATGATTGACATGAAACAGAGATTACTCGTAATGAATGGCCAGAAACTGGTTCAGAAGGAAGAGGATGGAACCTGGAAAACAATCAAAGTAACCAAGGCCCCTGGCTTAAAAGCCGGTATCTACAATATCTATCTGGCGAAAGAAGCCGAAACAGCTAACCACAGCTATGATGGGTTGATTGTTCATATCGATAAAGATTTCTTTTACCAAAAATCTGGAAATGAATTTATAAAACATACAGCAAACTATTTTTTAAAACTTCCGGAGGTTGGTAAAAATATAACTGTTCAGTACGACAATAACGCGACAAAAACAAAAGAAAACGTGGCCACCAAAACCAGAAAGCTTTCTCATTAAGATGCGGTTTTTTAGCTGAATGAAATATCAAGCACCTTGCGATTAGCGCAAGCGCCGAAAAACTGCCGGAGATAGTCACCCGAAGAGAAAATTTTATACCCTGAAAAGGAGCAAAAGATGTTGTATTGCAAGACCTGGTACTGACCTGGACAAGACCTGGTACTGACCTGGATGAGGTGATAAGAGGACGGGTTAATAGGATGTGGTCTGATTTGGGGCTATAATTATCAAACTAGAGTTTAGAGTAAGCATTTCCATCCAGTCTGGTAATTTTCAGCCTGGTTCTGATGATTCTTGCGAATTTTCTCTTTTTGTTACGTTGCCTTAGCGCTTCTAGGCTCAGGCTCACTATTTTTAT
>JAGRFM010000116.1 GCA_020446045.1 Nitrosomonas sp. | reverse complement strand
TCTTAATACTAATTAATTAGTACTGCTCTTTTTACAACAGCAATAAACTCCTTCTAACAAAGCCTTTGTGCTGTAACCCACAGGCTAGTCGACCTTACACTATAAAGTCAAGTCATTTGTCATAAATACACCACTAACCTTACGTGGATAATACAATATTAATCGATTATTTTTCCCATTTCAATATTCAATTACATTAATTCTTTCGTGCAACAATCCAATGAGCAATACATTTTAGAACCATTATTTACTCTCCCCTATTTTTCACAATGCATTTCATATAAATTTTGTTCTTTTCAACAAATGCTTAGTTAAACTAGCCCGGATTAGATCATTTATGTTCCCATTCTCTCCAACCGCTAAGTAATGGAAAATACAACCCTAAAAAAATTTTTCGTTTATCCATTTTTCTAAAAATTTCTGCATAACTACTCAATTGATTATGATAACGTTTCAATTCTCTATCCAAGAATATTTCTCTTCCTGCCCCTTCATGACTACTTGTTTTATAATCAATAATCCAACGGTGGTTATTCAAATCACAAAATGTGCGGTCTATTACATAATTAACGACTTTATGATTCATGATGCCCGTTAATCTGAATTCATTACGTGCTTCGTGCTGTTTACTCAGCAACCATCGTCCGCGCTCATCTGTCAATGTATTTATCAACGCTGAATTTATTCGATCAATCGACTTCTCGAGCATTACATGAGTCGCCTCAAATCCACTCGCTTGCAACCCTTTAATAAAAACATTCCGCATCGAATAAATACGCTCTATATCCCAGCCGTTTAATTCATCATCAGCCATCTGTTGCAATGTTCTATGTACAACACTCCCGATATGTCTGGCTATTTCACCGGCCCAAGAGTATTCTATTTCTTCCTGGGGGACAGCGTTCTCCACTTTTGAAATCCAGAATACCGGCTTCGGAGCATCCGGAATTTGCCAATTCGATGGCAACCGTTTTAGTGTCTGATCGAATCTGCAACCATTATCACCAGCATCACCTACCCGATTGGGTTGAAAATCTGTTTTTTTCAACGCACTGACATATTTCTGTTCAACAACTGGCCACAGCCTATTCAATAAACAACCTATTTTCGGTTTCTTTAGCTCCGTTTCCCCACTTTTGCCATGTAAATTAACATGCCCCAATAAATGCAAATATTTACGTGCACGTGTTACCGCAACATACAACAACCGATCCGACTCATAATTTTCTTTATCCTGTTCAAATAATGCCATCCATTGATTAATCTTATCTACTGTTTTACCTGTTTCCTGAATCGGAGCTAGAAACAGATCCGTTTCCCGCCCCGAATCATACAAGTCTTTCACTGCGTCATTGCCTCGATGGCACGGCAATTCCATCCATTGAAGTAATTGGCGGGATTTCATTCTTGGACTATTCCCTAATCCCGGCAAAAGCACCGTATCAAATTCAAGTCCTTTGGATTTATGAATCGTCATAATCTGTAGGCTGCCGTCTGATTGCAAATCTGCCGATGCATAAAGCTTTGCCAGGCCATCTTCAAAATCAGTCCAGTTTAAAATCTTTCCGGCCGATTCACATTGCTCCAGATATTCAAAAAATTTCTCTGCGTCATCGATCATCTCTGAAAATGCCGATTCATTGCCATCATTTATGACACACGCAGGTCCACCTAAAGCTTGCCAAACCGATTCGACCGAAGTACGCATTGTTTTTCGGTATCGGTTTTGCATGCATTGTTCAAGTACTTTTCGAACACGGCGCAACCGAGTTGCGCCATCTTCCGATACTGCCGACCAACTGGAATCGTTTTGAATTAACGCCCAAATAGTCAGTGACCGCCTGTCACAACCCTTATCATCTGAAGCCGCCGTTTGCATCAAAATGAGCGCCTGCAAATCATTAAGCGTCAATCCGCACCAAGGTGCACGCAATACAGAAAGCCAGGCCAGACTATCCGCCGGATTCTGCAATGCTCGTGCGAGCATCAATAAATCCTGTATTAAAGGTTTTTGATTCAACGACTCGATATCCACGGCATGAAAACAGACTTGATTGGCTTTTAGATATTCAATAATTGCACTCAGATGACTACGATTTCTCACCAGTATAGCGATTGATCCACCCGGGTCTTTATTTCTGGTATGAGCAATCACATCCATAACCATCTGCGCTTCCAGATTTCTGTCGTTCCCCAAAATGGGGTGGATAGTGACAGCACGTTCATCATGCTCTTGATGTGCCGCAAATGATGGCGTGTACGCCACGGCGCCAACTGCAACATCCTCAAAGACCGGCATAAACTGTTGAAAAGTTTGATTAACCCAATTCACAATCCCCAATTGAGAACGAAAATTACTACTTAAAGTAATGGATTCAAGTGTTATGTGTCCGATACCCGATTGCCGGGCTTGTAAAAATAATCCGACTTCCGCCTCCCGAAAACGGTAAATGGACTGCATGGGATCACCCACGGCAAATAAACTACGCCCATCCCCTGCTTCCCACCCTGCCGTCAGTTTTTCAATCATCAAAAACTGACTGATTGAAGTATCCTGAAATTCATCTATCAACAAATGCCTGATTTTATAATCCAGTGTCAACACCAGATCTGTCGGCATTTCAGAATCCCCTAAGGCCAGCAGCGCGCGTTGGGATACCTCAACAAAATCAACTTGCCGGTTTAGATGAAAAACCAAATTCAATTCCGCTGCCGCCCGGGGCAATACTCGTGTTAACACTTCGAGCATTTTCCATTGGTTATCGTCATACGCCGGTGGCGGCATTTGGCGCATGGCATGCAAAACCTGGCGTAATTCATGCTGATCGCCAAGCTGTTCAATAAAATCACCGATACGCATTTTCCATGCTTTTGCTGTTTCTCTTTCCGCAACCGTTTTCCCTGGTGGAAAACCTTGATTCCGCGTAACACGCTTACGCCAACTGCCGTCGGTTGTAAGCAACAACTCAGCAATACCACACCATTGTTCCACTGAATACGGAATGTCTTCCAATACATCACATTGCGTAATCATTGATGAAGATTTCTCAGCCATTAAATTGGCGGCGGCATAGCACACCAAAGCCAGTAATTCAGTTTTCAATACAGGCGGGAATAATGCTGAAATATGATCCACTGCGGTGCGTCGAACATTCTCCAGAGATTCCTCCAGTTCTTCACGCGCAGCATTACCGTGAATATGACGTAACCAGTGATCCCGCCGGGCAAGCATTTCAACCAGCAATCTCACAATCCTGTCTGTATCGTTGCCAAGATATTCAAACAAGTGTTCAATGTCTTTGGCAACCAGTTCATCCCCGTTTAATAGATCAATAGTCGCCAGTGCGGCTTGGTTATACAGTTGCAAAGCATCTTCAACGGTTTCCGGCTGAGAACCGAATTTTGACATTACCGGCATTTGCTGAGTAAATGAGGCGCACAACGAATCGATTGTCTGAATACGCAACCGTGCAGGATTTTCCAAAATCTGCCATCCGCACTGTTGATCACGTCGCAATGCGGCGTTTGCCAGTTCAAATGTTAGTCGCTGAAATGGGTTAGATTCATTTAACAACTCCGTCGATTTTGTTTCGACCGTTTGCAGCGCTGTCAGAATTCGTTCACGCATTTCAGCTGCCGCTTTTCGAGTAAATGTAATCGCGATGATTTCCTCAGGATTGTCGACGCATGTCAGCAACCTCAAATATCGCTGTATCAGCAGCCCTGTTTTGCCTGAACCGGCAGGTGCCTGGACGATAAATGATGTTGCCGGATCGAGCGCTCGCAACCGTTCCTCGGCATCGGGGATCTGATCCAAGTTATTCATCAGTATTTTCCCGTTCTTCCGTCATACCACGACGTTCATTGATGCGGCAAAATGCCTGCAATTCGCAATGCCGGCATGTTTCCGGATAGCTTTTCGGCGCCACCTGTACATTACCCGACAAAAAACCCTCAGCAAGCTGTATTAAAACACTGTTCCATTCTTCAATCAGATTTTCCCATGATGCAAATTCAGCACAGGCGTTGTTTTGATCAAATGACTTGACTCCAGGCAATATCCCTTCCTCACTGACTATTCCGGAAAACCCCATCTCCCCCGACTTAATCGATGCAAAGGCGACGCCTGCTGTATCAACAAGAGGCGGTGAGGCCATGACGAGATATAATAGCAATTGCGGTTCATCAGGTCGTTCACCGAGCAATACATCAACTTTATAACGTCTCGTCTTGTAATCAAGAAGGATCAATTTGCCGCTATCAAGCCGATCAAGCCGGTCCATTCGGCCATGCAGCTTCAATCGACCGACGAGTATTGCATATTTCTTCTCTATTGCTTCCACACTAAAGTTTTCGCGACTTCTTTCCACATCCATCCATTCACCAGCCAAACGCACCAAACGCCGTTGTTCTATGGACAAAAAACGATCCGATAAAGCAAAAGGCCTTTTTTGCTTTATCTGGAATACAGCATCACTCACAGCAGTCAACAAAATACTTTCCAGTTTATCCGGTTCAAGATTCACCAGTACCTGCTTAGTTTTCAATACTTCCCAAACCTTTGCCAAAACATGATGCAACAAGATGCCGCGGTCCATGGCGTTCAAACCGGCATAGGGTTCGTCAATGATGCCAACAGTCAAAATATGCCGTGCCCATGCCCGAAAGGGACAGGCTGCATAGTCTTTGATAACCGATACGCCACCGCCAAATTCCTGCTTAATGACTGGCCGTACATGATCATCTTCAATACTTTCAAGATTGGCGGTTTTCATGATCAGATCGCGATGACTGTAAAATTGAGGCAAATCAAGTTCACATACCGGTATTGACCGAATCATTGCTGTTGGATAAATTTCCTGCGCATCGGCGCCATCACCAAATTTCGGATGACTCAGCACAACTTCATCTGCACTATTCAACCAGTTATTTTTAATCCGTTGTGAAAATGCCAATGCTGCAGCAGCCGATCCCAATGGCATATTCGATTTTTTTTGCAGCGCATACGGTAAAAATGGATTCGGACGATACTGTAATGGCCATTGCTCATCGGACAGGCCCATGACCCATAAATGATCAAACCACAAACCCGTTGCCTCAAGAACGCCAAGGATTTGAATGGGCACATCCGGTGTTTGCGGCTGAAATAGCGTTTTTCTCACGCTATGATTCAATCTTTTAACGAAACTGGTGAAGTTTGTCTGTGGTGTTACTCTATCCAGCGTCGCCACTTCATCAACGACCGCGTGAAATTTCTTAAGTGTTTGATATTCCGCTGACGCCAGCGTCCGTTCTCCGGGAAACCCGACAATTTTGAGAATCTCCAACGCCACTTTGGCAAAAACCGCATGTGAAGCTTGTTGCGACGCCTTCTGCTGACAATATGCTAACAGCGCGGAAAAATTTTCCGTCATTACCGGACATACACTTTCAGCGTTGTTCCGCTGCAAGAGCAAAACAAACTGCTTTAACGTCATTTCTGGCGCGGCATACCGCCGCAACTTAATTTCCAGCAATGCCCCGGCATTAAACTCAGATTCCCCGCCATTGATAAAAGGTGAATGGATCAACCCGCTGATATGATCATAGGCAATTTTTTTGGTCACCAGTGTCAATACCGTCAAAGCCGCATCGACCAAAGGATATTCCTGCAACGGTAGGCCCAGCGAAATGTTGAAAGGCATTTGCAGTGACGGATTTTGGTGCGACTTGGGCAAGGATTCGTGTACATCCGGCTGCATGACTTCACTGAAAATACGCTGCACAGTACTTCGACAACCTGTCAATGACGGAATAACAATGCCGATCGTTGCATCCGGATTCGCCTCCAGCCTTGAACGCGCCCAAACAGCCGCATGATAAATTTCATCCTGAGTATCGGTATAACATACTCGTTTAACTTTTGCCGGCTCTTTATAATCAGCTTCGGCTTGTTCCGTCGTTTGCAACCGGGCCAACCACACATGGCACTTTGTATCATTTAACACGTGCAATAATTCAAGTTGTTGCGGTGTAAAATGATCAAAACCATAACAAATCAGATCATCCGGTGTCGGTATTAAATCCTTTAAAACCCATTGCCTGACCCGGTCAATCAGATTAACGTAGTCCATCTGATTTTTCACAGCCAGGTGACTTTGATAACTTTCGGCCCAACGACTAAATGCCGCCGTATCTTCATTCAACGGATACTGTTTGAAATCATCCGACAAACGCCACGCATGCATCAATTGCCAGGCTTCATCCGCCAAGCGAGCCGTTTCGGTAACATTTAGCAATACACTACCCGTCTCGTCGGATTGAATAACCATTTCCCATAACATACTGGATTGTGATGAGGTCAACAACAGCGGAAAATCAACTTCCCGGCAGGAATACAACATTTCCTGATAGCATCGTTCCAGAAAAGAAACGAATGGCAGAATATCCACTGTCAACCAGACCGATTTTTGCTGGTTGACATGGTATTGATTGATTTGATCGTGAAGCGCTTTAGCCAGTCTTCGATTCGGTGTTACAACAGTCGTTGCTGATTTACCGCAACTTAAGCGCTTAAATAGGTTTTCTTTTGAAAGAAATTGAAATGATGAGTTTATTGACATGCGACATCAGGAAAGGCGATTATATTAAATAACCCCACCCATGTCGCAATAGTATAATCTAGCGCAGCAATTTTCCCCGTTTATCTGCCACACTTGCCCATTCATCGGCATCGGCCAAGGGTTCTTTCTTTTCAATAATAGGTTGCCATTCCTTGGATAATTCAGCATTGAGCTCAATAAAATCTATTTGTGAATCGGGAACATCGTCTTCAGCATAGATTGCCTCAACAGGACATTCTGCAACACATAGTGTGCAATCAATGCATTCCTCAGGGTCTATCACCAGAAAATTAGGACCTTCACGAAAACAATCAACCGGACATACATCCACACAGTCCGTATATTTACATTTAATACAATTTTCAGTTACTACATAAGCCATTAATGTTATTCCTTGCATGACACTTATAGAATCCGCTATTTTAGCAGAGTTTTATTATTCATCGCTATTGCTACTAAGCCAGTTAATCAATTTAATCGAAAATCAAATGAATATAAAGTAATCTACAGTGTATCGATTCAACTTAGTGCGTTCAGACTTTGTCTGACAGCTTAACCACGAACCTTATCATTGAAATGTAACCACCCGTCGTAAAATGTTTATCATCCATAAAAAAATCCATATTCAAGAACAGGTTGCTTAACTGAATGACTGCGTTTTCTGAATGGTCACGGTTTTCAAGCCATAAACATTCAGTATCTTTTATTGTCAGCAAGTTCCGGTACAAAAACATAGCCAAATACTTTTCGGGCAATCAAAATATCTCTTCTAAAAAATAAGCCACTGACTGATAAGCCCTGTTCGCAGCTTTTTCACTATAAACTGTACCAAAATCCGGATTATTGGCTACAGGATTGGTGAATGCATGCATCGTGCCACCGTAAACATGCACCTGCCAGTCCACCTTCGCCTGTGTCATTTCCTGTTCAAATGCAAGAACCTGCTCGGGTGGCGCCATAGGATCGTCATGACCATGCAGACACAAAACTTTTGCGCTAATCGCTTGATTAGACACATTACCGGGTGCAAAAATACCATGAATACTGATCACGCCTTTGACATCCGCACCGGAACGCGCCAGTTCAAGCACACACATTCCGCCAAAACAAAATCCCATTGCCGCTACGCGCAATCCATCGACTTGAGGTAATGTTCGCACGGCCTGCAAAGCTGCATTAATCCTTTGTCTTAGTTTGGCACGGTCGGATGCAAAAGGCGCCATTAAAGCACCGTTACCTTCAATATCGCCATCTTTACCGTAGATTCCCTTACCGTACATATCCAGCGCGAAACCGACATAGCCCATTGCCGCAATTCTCTCAGCCGTTTTACACGCAAACTCACGCCTTCCACTCCAATCGTGTGCTATCAAAACAGCCGGCTTGGCAACGCCGGTATCTTTATAAGCAACAAAAGCTTCCAATAAAGTTTCGCCATCTTGGTAATCTAATGTCTGTGTAATCATCGTATTCAAATCCTCAGCAATAATCTAAAATATACAATTAAAAATCAGCATGTTGCATAGTATTTTTGAGAAATCAACCTATATCAAATTTTTTCCTCAATCAGTTATAATGGCAGTGTTTGTGTTTCGAAATAATCAACCACTCAACAGATCAATAAAATCAATAAAAATAAAAAAAAGCATAACTGACACATTTTTAAAATAGGACTAATTATTATGCGCATTATAAATAATCGTAATACATTAAGAATTAAATTCATAATGTTAAAAGCTGCACTATTATGTGTATTACTGGGTTTTGCCGGAACAGCAGCTGCTGAAAGTGTTTTTGTTTTGTTCAAGCATAATAAAATTTTTATTGCTGACGGCGGACTTTTCGTCAAAGACCTGGATACCAACACAGTCAACACCATGTGCAGTCCTGACGGGCTTTGGTTTGACCCCGCGGGCAATGATGTCACCCCCTTATTAGGTACAGCTACCGATGTTGTCGTCAAGCGGAATTATGCCGTCGTCAACGCATCCATTAGATGCTGAAAACAATCCTGTCGTTGATACCGTGACCGTCGATTTAACCGGTTGCCTGGATCATAAAGTAATGACGGTAGATGAATGCGTCGCCACCGTTGACCTGCATGAAGGCTTTATGAATATCCCCTGCGTAGAATATAACGGTGGATACCTGACCGTTAAAATGAATCGCCGTGGCCATTCGCAAAACTGGGAAGTGCATACTTTCGGCGACAATATCAACATGAATCATTATCACGGATATCACCATGACGATAATCATGATGACGATTATGACGATGACGACGATGACCATCATCACTAAGCTATATTCATTCAGTATTCAACTACTGTCCCGCGTGTTATGAATCTGAATGACAACGGGTTTATCGGCAGCAATATTAAATAATAGGAAATACGTTATATTAGTGCTGCCGCAACACCCGGCACCCTGGTCAGGAATCAGCAAAACATTCCATTCAGTCAATTGACAATAAAACGCACTTTCAGTATATTCGCCGGACAGTACGGCTTTGTACTGAAAACCCTTTCATTTCCTACCGTTGAGAATTAGTTTTAGATTTTAAGAATATGCGCATTGTTGTAACCGGCATGGGAGTCATCTCATCAATTGGAACCAGTGTAGAACAATTCTGGCATTCTGCAGTCAACGGCAAAAGCGGGATAAGCAAAATAACGTGCTTTGATGCATCCGGGCACCGTTCACAGATTGCTGGAGAGATTGCAGATTTCGATCCCAAGTCCTTTCTATCGAACAAGCAGATTGAACAAACCGACCGGTTCACTCAGCTTGCGCTATTTGCCGCCAACGAGGCTTTAAACGATTGTGGCGATCTCGGCAGCTATAACGCACACCGCCTTGCCGTTTGCCTGGGATCAGGCATGGGTGGATTCTCGACATTCGAATCCTCAGCAAGCCGGAAACTGCAAAATAAATCCGTACCACCGTTCACCGTCCCACGAACCATGGCCAATTCCGCCGCCGCATGGATTGCTACACAACATGCTTTAAAAGGTGTCAACCTGACATGCAGTACCGCATGCTCTTCGGCAGCCAACGCCATTGGCATGGCGCTCGACCTGATGCGAACCGGCAAAGCCGATGCCGTTGTTACCGGTGGCGTGGAAGCCTGTGTTTTGCCCTTGACCATTTCCGGCTTTGAAGCACTACATGCGCTATCGACCGGTTTCAACGACGATCCGGAACATGCATCCCGCCCGTTTTCCACCGGCCGTGATGGATTTGTCATGGGGGAAGGCGCCGGTATTCTGGTGCTTGAAAATGAAGAAGCCGCCATTAAACGCGGCGCAACCATTTACGCCCAGCTAACCGGCTATGGCTGCACTTGCGATGCCGCGCATATTGTCGCACCGGATATGGACGGACAGATTGCCGCGATGCAGGCCGCCATCAACGATGCGAACATTGCACCTAATGCAGTTGACTACATTAATGCACACGCGACTTCAACGCCATTGGGCGATGTTGTTGAAACAAATGCCATCAAACAATTGTTTGGGGATCATGCCTATAAACTGGCTGTTAGCGCCACCAAATCCATGATTGGACACACTATTGGCGCATCCGCCGCACTGGGCAGTATCGCGACGATCAAAGCGTTACAGACAGGAACAATACATCCGACAGCCAATTTGAACGAACCGGATCCCGAATGCGATCTCGATTACGTTCCTAACAAGGCGCAGCAAAGAAAAATCAAAACCGCTTTATGCAACGCCTTCGGGTTTGGCGGAAACAATGCTACACTCGTCTATACAACTCCTTGATTCATGAAAAACAGAAAATGAATACCGAAAATCTTGAAGAAAAAATCATACAGTTTATCGCGTCAAAAGTTGAAGATGTAGACCCTGCCACCATCGACAGGTCATCCACCTTTGAAACGCTGGGTCTTGATTCTATGGATAGGGTGCAATTATTATTTGACGCCGAAGAAATTTTCGACGTAACTTTCGACGATGACGAAGCAGTGAAAAAATTCACGTGTGTCGGCGACATTGTTGACTATATCAGCAAAACCCAATCCGAAGAAAAGCCGGCGGAAGAAGAATAGCGGTTAACAACGGCCAAAACATCGGCACAAAGGGTTCTTTCAGCCGTCAGTTATTCGCCGAATACTGTAATCACCACCCTTCTACTACCCCCGTGATTGCGGTGCTCGCAAAGATAAATGCCTTGCCAGGTTCCCATATTCAGCCTTCCCTGGGTAATGGGGATCGTAACACTGCAACCGAGCAGACTGGACTTCAAATGAGCCGGCATATCGTCGCTGCCTTCATCGACATGTCGGTAATACGGTTCATTTCGGGAACCGCATGATTGAAGAACGATTCAAAATCTCGCCTTACATCGGGATCGGCATTTTCATTCAAGGTTAAACCGGCTGACGTATGCTGCATAAAAACATGCATCAGGCCAACCTTGATTTGCTTCAGTTCCGGCAATTGACGGACAATCTCTTGCGTGACCAAATGAAATCCTCTGGCTTTGGCCTGTAATTGTATTTGTTTTTGCAACCACATAAATTACGCTGGTAACTTCAAAAATATTAACTAAAAAATAGGCAGTAGCCTGTTGAACCGCAGTATTTTATCAAGATTATTGACGCAACATGAGTACGGAAACCATTGTCGATTTAATCCGGCACGGCGAACCGGTGGGTGGACGCCGTTATCGCGGCAACGCCATCGACGATCCGTTGACAGAAAAAGGATGGTCGCAAATGTGGCGGGCCGTGGGAGAAAATCGCCCATGGCAGCAAATCGTCACATCACCGTTGCAACGCTGCCATGCCTTTGCAACTGCCCTGGGAGAAAAAGACGGCACACCCGTTGCCATCGAATCCCGATTCAAGGAAGTCGGTTTCGGTGTCTGGGAAGGTCTGAGTCATGACGAAATCAAAATCGACAGAGCCGACGAATACCGGGCGTTCCTGAACGATCCGGTCAACCAACGTCCGCAAGGCGCTGAAGTGCTCAGTGAATTTATCCACCGCGTCAATGCAGCCTACCAGGAAACGTTAACCCGCTTTCAGGGACAGCACTGCCTGATTGTGACTCATGCCGGAGTCATACGCGCCATAGTTGCATCAACCGTCCATGCCAAACCGGTAGGACTTTATCGTATCAAGGTCAGTAACGGCGGCATCACGCGTATCCGGCACAACGGTTCACAGGGCATACTGGAATTCCTGAACGGAATATTATCAGTGGCATAAGCAGCATCACTCTTAATATTTTTATAGGCCTCAAGTTCCGCAGAATGTCTCACAAACCCGCTCATGCGCGGCAGGCGGCTTACGGTAATCATCATATTGCGGCAAATCGGCGTATGGCTCGGCCAACGCATTTAGCAATTGTTTTAATACAGCATAGTCGCCCTGTTCAGCAGCGGCCGTCAGCGCTGATTCAACACGATGATTGCGCGGAATGATTGCGGGGTTGTTCGCGCGCATCAAGTCCGATGCCGCCTGTTTCGATTCAGATTGCCGGGAAAGTCTTTCCTGCCAGCGTGTATGCCACGCCATAAATTCAGGCGCTTGAAACAAATCGTTATCTGGCTGGGATTGATCCGTTAATGCACGAAAACTGTTGGTGTAATCGGCCTGATGCTTGTGCAACAACGTCAAAAAATCTTCTATCAACCGGCTGTCTTCGGTTTCCTCAGTAAAAAACCCCAGTTTCTTTCGCATTCCGGCCATCCAGTAATCCTGAAAAATTCTGGAAAAAGATTGAATTGCCGACTCGGCCAGCTCGATCGCCTTGCCCTGTTCCGCATGCAACAAGGGCAACAAGGTTTCGGCAAATCGCGCCAGATTCCACTGTGCTATATGTGATTGATTACCGTAACAATACCGGCGATGATAATCAATCGAGCTGAATACAGTCTGCGGATCGAACGCATCCATAAACGCACAAGGACCATAATCGATTGTTTCGCCACTGATCGCCATGTTATCGGTATTCATCACACCATGGATAAAACCGACCAGCAACCAATGCGAAACCAGCGATGCCTGACGCTTGATAACAACGTTTAACAGCTCCAAATAGGGATTCTCGGCTTCGATTAATTCAGGATAATGACGATGAATGACGTAGTCCGCCAGTGTTTTGACGCCTTCGGCCCCTTCTTTCCGGGCGATATATTCAAAAGTACCCACACGAACATGACTGGCCGCCACGCGGGTAAGGACTGCGCCATGCAGAGGCGTCTCACGCAGTACGGTTTCACCGGTCGTGACCACCGCCAGGCTGCGGGTTGTCGGTATACCCAGCGCATACATCGCCTCACTGATGATGTATTCACGCAGCATGGGCGCTAATGCGGCACGACCGTCGCCCCGGCGGGAAAACGGTGTGCGCCCTGATCCTTTAAACTGGATGTCGAATCGATCTCCATTCGGCGTTACATGCTCGCCCAGCAAAATCGCCCGCCCGTCACCGAGCATGGTAAAATTCCCGAACTGATGACCGGCATACGCTTGCGCAATCGGCTCTGCGCCTTCCGGCAACGCATTACCGGAAAACAGCATGGCGGCGGCGTCTTCAGATAAAACACCCAAATTCAGCCCCATCGATTCAGCCAGAGCATGGTTCAAAATCGCTACTTCCGGTGTCTGCACCGGCACCGGTTGGATCGGCACATAAAATGACTCAGGCAACCGGGCATAACTATTATCAAACCGCCAGCCTATGCAAGCGTTGTCTAATGCAGCGTCAGTCTTCATACATTTTTCAGATTCATCAATATTGGTTTAGAAAATTCTAACAATTAGGTCAACCATATCACCAATCACTAAATTTTCGAAGTCGCCATTCCCTGATAAGGTCTTAAACACGTGCACACGCAAATGCACATAACACATGACGACACCCCCTAAGGTTTTATGAAAGTGGC
Source organism: Nitrosomonas sp. (assembly GCA_020446045.1). Taxonomy (GTDB): domain Bacteria; phylum Pseudomonadota; class Gammaproteobacteria; order Burkholderiales; family Nitrosomonadaceae; genus Nitrosomonas. The sequence goes on along the minus strand of JAGRFM010000116.1, from coordinate 937 downwards.
GCCACGAAGCACCTGCGCAGCAAATCCACACAGTACGCACAGCACAGTTTTCAGAGTACAAGCGGTTATTTTTTCCTGTTACCCCGCATTTTGTTCAACGGGAACTTACTCATTTGTTATCCTTGTGATAAGAGGTCATATTTTCATCATATTAACACTATGCACATCGACACCGTCTTTCAGGCGCGCGGCATTACCAAGATTTATCAGGTGGGTGAAACTGCGGTTCATGCCTTGCGCGGTGTCGATCTCGATTTGTATCAGGGAGAACTGGTCGTGTTGCTCGGCGCTTCGGGCAGCGGCAAATCGACGCTGTTGAATATCCTGGGCGGTTTGGACAAACCGACAAGCGGCCATGTGATTTATGGTGGAAATGATCTGGTCAAGGCGACAGAACGCGAATTGACCGAATACCGCCGCTATCATGTCGGTTTTGTGTTTCAGTTTTACAATCTGATTCCCAGCCTGACCGCACGAGAGAATGTCGCAGTGGTCACTGAAATCGCTCGCAGTCCCATGCCACCCGAAGAAGCGCTGAATCTGGTTAATCTGGCTGACCGTATGGATCATTTTCCGGCGCAGTTGTCCGGTGGCGAACAACAGCGTGTCGCGATTGCACGTGCGATTGCCAAACGCCCTGCAGTACTGTTATGCGATGAACCCACCGGCGCACTCGATTCGAGTACCGGCATTGTCGTGCTCGAAGCGCTGGCGAATGTCAACCGGGAACTGGGCACGACAACCGCCATCATCACGCACAACGCTTCAATCGGCGGCATGGCCGACCGCGTGATTCATTTTAGCGATGGCCATATTGCCGGAATCGATCAAAACAGCCAAAAAATTTCACCCCAGGATTTAAGCTGGTGAAAGCGCTGAACCGCAAGTTGTTACGCGATCTATGGCATATGCGCAGCCAGGTTTTGGCGATTATGAT
>JAGRFM010000115.1 GCA_020446045.1 Nitrosomonas sp. | reverse complement strand
GCCCAATATTCTATCTGCTCGGCCGTGCTTCGATGAAAACGGCTGGCCGTCAGTTCTGCCGCCTTCATCAATTCTTCTTGCAGCCGAATAGGGGATGCTGATTTTGCCATTGTGCACCTCATTTAGTGAGTTAAACAAATCGATTGTAGCAATCTGCTACAATTGTTCCAAATGATTTCTGCATCTATCCTTCAAAGGTGTTGCTGCGGCTTTTTCGTCTGCACGTCATTGGATTCCGGGTCTTAGGATTGAGGCATAATCAGTTCTATATGCGGAAAGTATGTGCTAAACCGCCTCTTATCACGCGTGATTAGCCGGTAGCCGGACACTGCCGCATGCGCGCCGATAAGAAAATCCGGCAAGACATTACTTTTCACGCCTTTTCTCTTTTTGTACCGGAGAAAAACCTTACCGGCCAAAAATAACGCTTCTTTCGGCAGCGGCTGTATTGCAAACCCCAAGTGCTCAAACAAGGCTTCCACTTCTTCAATGGTTTCAAAACCGACAGAGCATTCGGCATAAATAATTGGGTTAATGATAAAAGTATGTTGTCGATCCAATTGCTCAAGCGTAGACGCAGCCTATTCGAACCATCGGCTGTGTGGATCAGCCAAATCCGTAACAACGCAGGTATCGATCAGAATACAGGCCATCTCTAATCCCGGGTCAACGCCATGATTTCATCCGTATTCATAATTAATTTTGCGCTCTGATATGCGGTTCTGAAGCGGCTGGTTTTTTCTTCGCCAGGCTCGGTTTTAGACAGATACCATCGTCCTTGTTCGTCCTGTAAAAAATCCACTTCGGTTTCTGCCGGAATGATCCCCATGCTTTCTCTGACTTTTTGTGGAATAGTTACTTGGCCTTTGCGGGTAACGTGCATAGCTTTCTCCTGTTACAAGTAATACTTTAAAGTAATACTTGTTGTGGATTTATGCAATCCTATGTGGTGACGCCGATTGATCCATAGCGCGTCGTATCAAAAATAGTTGCTGCAATTTGTCACAACTGCTCCAAACAATTTTCGCGCCTATTACTCAAAAAAGGGGCACGGAACAATCACTACTCAAGCCGTAAGAACTGAATGCAGCCGTGCCGGGCACTATGTTAGTTTCTTCCATTGCAATGAACAATGGATAACGATTGCTATTGGTTTGACTAATCAGGTAAATGAATGGAGCCTCGCTACGCTGCATCTTCTTTTTGGCAAAAAATGCGAGAGCTTGTTCATAAGGAACACCCATTTTGCAGGCTCTTCGTCTGGCCAACCGTTCACGGTTACTTTTGATTTGCTTCCGCTTGAAAAAAGCATAGCCAGTGATTTTATCGGCAGGAATTCCTTTGATGCTAGTTCGATGAACATAGTCGTTCAGTCGATCGAAATACTTATCCATATTCAAAGCTTCCAGGTTTGACTTTTCCAAAGCCAACAAACGCAGTTTGTTGCACAAACTCCTACCTTCCTTACTGTATTTCGGGAAAGAAACACCGACTCTGGATTTGCCATTTTCCAATCGTTCGACCAAAGCCAAATGAAGCTGCTGATAAACTTTTTCCCAGAGAAAGTGGAGAGGGATTTCCTCTTCGGGTATTAAAGTAAGGTCTTGATAGTAGTTCATCCTTCTGCATCTCCACCAAACACGCCACCACGAATCAGGTTGGCGACAACAAATTTTTGTTGATCTTCATGAATACCATCTTGCTGATTCACCCAATCCATCATCAATGTATAAAGATCTATCTTGGCAGGTCTGTAAGCTCGACCATGCTGAGTGACAGAACCATAAGGTTCGATCGCAATCGGATTCTTATTCTCTGATTCGATCTCTACAAGCGCAGTCTTGTCTTTGCCCTCTGATTTAATCAACATGGTATCGCCATACCAGCTATCAACAGTACGTATTGCATTACCAATTTTGACATTATGCAAAGCTGCGCATTTATTTAGCTGAAACAGTTTTTTCTTTTTCTCACCCATGTTCATTTCCTGTGATGGATAGACATGTTGCCCCTTACCTAGCTTGACATAGGCATCAACCTCCACAAGCACAAACGTATCGTCCCCGCCAAGCAGTCCTGTTTTGAATAAATCAGCCAATTTTTGTAACGATGGGTTATCTTTATTTTTTTCAAAATCTTTTAATGAAAAGTCATAGGCATTAAATTCCATTGACTCTTCACCTTGCGAAACATAAATTTCAATCTGTTCCGCACCAACCCGGTTACGCCATAAAAAACGTCCATTGGCAATGTTATAGGCATAACGGAAAGCCAGCTCTTCTATGCCTTTTGAATTTTTAAATGTTGTAACCTTATCTTCAATTGCTTCCGCAAAATCCGGTTTGTTACAGGCAAATGGTTTTCCCAAGTTGCCCACAAGTCTGAGGGTAAAACTTACCTTTAGCGTATCGTTATCCATGGGTAAGTTTGCATCATCACTATCTGATGAAACAGGGTTTGGTTTCGTCTTATCAACATCGTTAATCCCGTAAGCGCTTTGTGTTGAACGATTCTGCCTGGGAACTACCGGAATTGACTGCCACTTATCTTTTTGTTCTTTTTCATCCCAATTTCCAGAAAACATCAATCCGTCAGAACATTCCAGTTTGCGTTCAAAAGACAACATGCTGGGTAATGGTATTTTTTTATTGTTCATTTGTTTCTCCTTGGTTAATTAAGTCGTCAGATCAGGAATAATCATCATTTAGGGGGGCATCAAGGACTTCAGAACTGCCTGATAATTCGCCAACGGTTTTCTGTCTACATAAATACCAGTTATCTTCGTAATGGTAATCCCACAGCGCCTGCCTTAAGGCGTTAACATCTTTTATTCGGTGAACGCCTTGCCATTCGCCTATGCTATGGATAGCCTCAACAAAACAGACATCGGTTTCATTGTCACGGGTGTTGGCGACTTCATGATTTTTATAAACAGGGGAAATCGCTTTGTATCCCGTCATAATCGGCACTAGAAAACCAGATTCCGGTTTGTTTACATATTCCCAAACCGCATCGGTTTTCTCGTTCGGTTCACAATAGGATTGCCATTGCTCTAGTATCTTTCTGTTGGTTTTGTTTTCGTCAAGAGTAGAAAAATAGTTTGCCAATTCATCCGGTATTTTTTTTTGATCATACGGTTCATCTAAATGCCGTTGCCATATATCAAATAATTGCTTAGCATCATTTTCAGATTGTTTATCTAGCAGTTGGGTTAGGTGACGACTGATCAAATCATAGATGGGTCTTGCTTTTTGCCTTAACGCAATAAAATCCACCCATGCATCGAATAACTCAGCTTCGGGATTGTTTAATTGCAAATCTTGAAAGTGTTTTTCCAGATACGCCGACCTATCCAACAAAACAAAACCCGGGAGTAATTGACGAGTCATAGCGCGTAAGTTGCCGGTGCTTTGCTCATTATCGATGGTATATAAATCGATTGACCCTATTTCTAAAACTGTTCCCCCTGCTAGGCGTTGTAATTGACAACTAATAACAAGCCATTGGACGAATTCTTCTTTGCGATCTCCACCAATATCGCCTTCACAAGTAATGATTAATGAGACATCCATATCCATTTTGCCTTCTTCAATGACCGGTGGTGTACCCACTTTATATTTGGATTGCTCTTTATATTGAAATGCAGTCGTTCGATGCTGGACAAACTGATTGAATGCATGGGTGTGCACCTGATACGAATGAGCGATGACCGCACAACCAGATAGTTGAATATCTTTAAAGCTATCCTTGTTTACCGCTTTTCGAGCGAGATTATGCACAAACCCTAAAAAATGGGTAATTGCTGGAAATCCCCAGGTGAAGCCGGCAGCAGCATTTGCACCTTGCACCTGAATATGGTTGATCAATAAATACTGGCTCATACGACCTCCTTCATTTTTTGCTGAATTTGTTGCTCAACAGGCTCCATATATTCACGCAAAGGTAGTTCCAGCATTTTTTTCCATAACCGGCTATGTTCTGCCTGCGGGGTAAATTGTTTGTCTTTGCCCCTTAACTGATTATTCAGCCATCGAGCAAAATCAGCACAAACGACCGCTTGCCAGTTTTCGACTTGGCGTTTAGTCTGGAATGCTTCATCCAAACGATAAGGGTCTAAAAGGTATTGATGTGATTTCTTGAGTTTGGTCTCTGTATTACTCGACCAACCGGAAGGCAGATTCTGGATCGTTCCAACATAGAACAAAAGTTCATCCATAATATTGTTTACCCATCGCTCAAGATGTTGTTTTCGTTTAGGATCTTTAATGCTTAAATCCAGTTTTTTGAACCGTATCAAAAAGTCGCGCAAATAACTTACTTCCACATGAATTGTTGAATTGTATAAATCGCTGAACAGTGATTTTTTTAACAGGGGCGGTTTAATTTGGGATTGCCATGCTGGTGGTCTATTTGAAAAAAGATGTAATTTGCCTCCTCGTTTCGCATTAAGTTGAGAGGCATTACTATGGTTACTCGCTGTTACACCTAGTTGGGATCGATTGATATACTTAAGACTTATTTCAGAAGAATATTTGTTTTTTTCGAGTGATTTTTTAGCTGATTTCTCTCTTTCGTTATATACCCTTTCGTGAATTGTTTGTGCCATTGAGGACGAAATGACATTGCATAATATATGATAACTCTGCTCCACTAATTTCTGATTATGCTTCGTAGGAAAATAAATTTGCTTTGCTAATGCATGTGAACTGAGTTTTCCTGTATCCAGAGCGCCTCTAAACCCACTAATCCATGTACTCGCTGCCGCTCTATCTTTTTCATCAGCGATAAAACAGTCAAATAAATGATCATCTATGGCCAATTGCTCGACAAGCGTTACACCATTTAATTCAAGTTCAAGAAATTGAAAAATGGGGGCAAATTGATTTCCTTTTACCGCTCCGTCAACTATTTTATTTTTTAAAGCCGATGTTGTAATAGCTATATTTTTTTGTTCGGGAATAGAGTCATAAAATGATGATGCATCAATGCTGGAATGTGTTAGCTTTATGACATGGGTTGCGAATTTTACGCTGGAAGAATTTGTACAATTTTTCGACAACCAATTTATTGGATCATATTTATCTTTAAATGATGCTATCTCTTTTTTATACAACCTTAATTGTTTAAAAATACCCAAGCCTTCTGGTTTGACTTTGGCTTTTAACAAAGTAATTGCTCTACGATGCTGAAAATCCAATGATGATTCATCATTTTCTTTCTTATTTCTTCTCGAATTAAAAACTAACTCTATTTCTTCATCATTAAAAAAATTCTCTCTTTCATATATCTTTTCTACTGACTTAATAATATCTTTTAAATAATTTTCTTCTTCAGCTTCGCATTTGCTTCTGAAAAAATCGAGCATCACCTCTTCCCAAGTGCCAAGTTGTTTTTCTAGTTCACTCATTCATTACTCCCAATATCCTGATAAACACCCAAAAAAGGATGAAAGTTATACTTTGCGGCTTCAGCCTTTTCATATTCAATCAATCTCACCTCACCAAAATGGCTACTGATTTCTTTTAACGCCCAACCAAAATCACTGGCTAACTGTTGATAAATCGCCAATGCATCCTGCTCAAACCAGAAATCATTGCCTTTTTCTCGATAATCCAAATCATCCGGTATTATTTCAATTGACGGTTCGCCAAATTCCGGTGGTGACACATGCTCATTTTTCCAGCGCCATTTAGGACTAGAAAACTCATTCTCCAACCACAGATAGTAGGCTTCATCCTGTTTGGAATCGCGGAAGCGCTGCTGACGTTGTACCTCACCACACCAGTGAAGTTGATTTTTCCACCACAGTTTGGCTGGACTTTCGCTATCAAATAATTGTCTGGCTAAGGCTCTTTGCTCAAATAACGCCAGATTTTTTAAATGTTTGTCATTTTTGCGATAGTCCTTAGGTAAATGAATGCGATGAATTGCCGTGATATGTTGATGTTGCTTTTCGCTTAGAATGTCATGCAGATCATGCTCGTCCATGATTAGACTGCTGGACTCAAAACCCGGTCGTTCAAAGCAAATTTCCTTTTTAGCCAACGCTTTATAATTTTTATTGAGTAATAGAATATTCGGCTTTTCAGGCGTCTTGTTCCGATGCCTGAGTACTCTGCCCGCCAATTGGATAATTGAACGCATAGAACTGGGTTCAACTATTGCCCAATCATAATCATGGTTGCGTCCAACTTCAGCCACTGGCGATGCCAATACAATAAAAATATGATGCTTTGCCTCGGAATGCTTTTGTATGGCCTGCTGAATTTCAGGTTGCCGCCAAATAGTCTGCTCGTCTTTTCGATACAGCAACCTGTCGAGTTTCTGTTCGATAGCGGCTCGTACCGCTAAAGGGTAACGACTATGATAAACGCAGTAGTGTATGCAGGCATCTTTAGGAGGGCTTTTACCCAGCAAGGTTTTGGCTATAGCAACCAACGGATTGATATTCGCCATACGTATCAGCCCAATCGAGAGCGTTTTTTCACCATTAGTCAGACAATGATCTTGATGCAAGCGGAGCGCACCCTTATGAATGGTATCCGCCATATTATCAATAATGTTTTTACCATTATTTTCGGGTATATCAATGATATCAGCGATGCGTTTCGGCGGCAGTGCCAGTAGATAATCAATACGCTTGCTTATCAGTTTTTCATGTTTTGCCTGAAAACCACTGAATTCCTTGATTTGCTCATCGTGACAAATATCTTTTTCATCAAACCAGGCGCAAAGTATTTCACCCGACCAGTTTTCCAGGTTAGCTTTGGCGTATTCTGACCAGCCAGTTTGATAGGCTTGAAACAGCGCATAAACTAAGGCTGGTGGCAGTGTTGCGCTGGAAAGTAGAACCCGGCTACCAAGCATGCCAGCCCAATGCACCAGGCGGCATAGTGCAGGTAAATCACTTAATCCGAAATCATCTGGTTCATCCAGAACCAGATTGGAAGTCAGCAAGCGCAACATTGCGGGAATGTGCTTGCCACCTTTTATTCCTTCCGTCGCAGGTATCAAATGATCAATCGTACTAACCAGAACCGGCGCTGAAATTAACGCATCCAGCCCATTTTGCTTTTTAGTCCACTGGCTCAGGCTATGTTCATTCTCTACACCTGAGTAATGTATCTTCATATCCGCATCGACTAACTCTTCTTGTGACGCGCTACCACTTTCCTCTGCTATTTGTTTTTCACCCGTCCCTTCCTCATGATTGCTTTGTGACTGTTGTTCAAACAGTAATTTAACGGCAATACCGCCAACAGCTATCGCCAGTTCTTTTTCCGTTAAATTCAGTTCGTCTTGAAATTCCCTACCAGTTTGTAACGTCAGCACACGCAATCCCATTGCGACACTAAAGCGGATTCGCCCGATTTGTTCTCCAAGCGTTGTCATAATCCGAGCATTGGCTCGAGTTTTTCCCTTACCTGTAGATGCAAGATTGATACCGAAAAAACCCTTGTCTATAGCTTCTTTTCCGACTTTGGTCACTAAGTTATAAGCATCGTCCTGCCAACCGAATTCATCTTGATATTTCTTAGGAACATCGCCGGTAAGGGCGTCATTGGGTTCCAATGAATCCAGCGATTGATTTAGTTTTTTTATATCTTTTACAATTTTTTCAGCAAAATGCGCTACCCCGATCAAGTGTTCATCCAATTGTTGCTTGTATTGTTTCTTCCCATCAACCCATTCTGTATTGGCATAGACCTGATAATTGGGATTACGCCATTTTTCCACCTTCATTTCTTGTAGTTCTTTAAAAGAGAGCGAAGAATAGTAATGGTCAGCAAGAACCAGAGATAAACGAGATAAATGAGTAGTAAACAATTGTTCATGCAACCAGTCTGTTTTACTACTCAACCAGGGTCTAAGATCAGCCAGCGCCTCAGACGCCAGTGCACAGGCTTTCGAGCGCCACTGCATACTTTGAGAGGGTAAATCACAAAACTGCCAGTTTTTTTGGATACGATCTTGTTGATCGGCATCTCTACAGTTGTGTGAATTCCACAATGCATTGAAATGTTTATCAATCCATTGATCGACATATTTCAAATCAGGCTGATCTTTTTCCTTCCAGCCAGGATAAATAGGTAATTTGTGGTGAGTGACAATCAACCATGCCACCAATTTTGCAAGAACTGGCAGATCGGACAATTTTGGCTTTTTTGCTTTATCGAGTCCATCTCTAAAACAGCCAGCAAAACCGTTTCGACCAACATCGCTTAATGAAATAAGCCATTCTTCATCGGTTTGATTACCTACAAACGCTTGAAACAAGCGAAATGAAATCCATTCATGTCGGTAAGGTTCATAGCTAGATGTTTTTTCGTCCGGATTTATTTTCTTTTGAAATAGACTGGTTGCCTTGCCGAAATCATGAAATAAGCCTGCTATTGCCGCCGCATATTTGATCACGTCTATTGTTTGCCACTGATATTTATCCATAAACTGTTCTATTTCAGCTTCCGTCATATTCACTGGCACAATCCCTTCCCGATTAAACTTATTCCGGTTCCCCACTACCCACACCAACTCACTCCGACTTCTGGAACGTATCCAATGGCAGGAAACAGCGGTGTTCTTGGTGGCAGTTTTGCGTAGCAGGGTTTTTACGGCTGTCAGGCCTTCTTCGGTGATCACAGTTTGCCAGGTATTGTCGCCAATACGGTTGGCAAAGGCATCCAAAACGCGACGTGTGCGATTGAGCGCTTTTTTCTGGCATTGACTGACGAAAGTAACCATCATGGTTGATGCCTCTCACCCCGGCCCTCTCCCAACGGGAGAGGGGGATTGTTTTGCAGGGCTTGTTGCTTGACCTGATCGAACATAAAATCCATCGCCTTATGTTCGGTAAATTTCTGCAGAATTTGCTGGCGGAATTCCTGTTCGGTCATTTTTTCCTTGGCGCAGATAAAGGCCCAGGGTAGAACAATGGCATCTTTGACTAAATCGGCGACATCAAAAACCAATGCTCCGCGTCTTGTCTTGCCGTGCATGACGGCAAAGCCATGCGGTATTCCTAGCACCCAGAGCGTACATGCGGCAAGGCCGTAGGCCAGGTAATTGCCGTGATTCAGAAAAGCATTCGCGTTATCGGTACTGTCGTAATTGCGCACGAAGTCTTTTTGCTCGGTACGGCTGACAGCGGTTTTGTAGAGATTTTTGGTAAGCTGTGCTTCAATTAATAACAATTCGGTTACGTTTTTTGCTTGCTCTACTTTTCCTGAATAGCCTGAAAATGCTTGTTGAATATCAAGGTCGTCAACAAAGAAACCTTCATTTCTCAAATCCCTGTCTTTGCTCCATATTTTTTGCAGATATTCGATGCGAGAAAGCTGGAAATACCTGGCAACCTTCAAGCGCTGCGCTTCATCGAACCAGAACGACAACCACCCCTGAACATATTCCGTGGGCCGGTATTCGCTTTGTGGTGTGAGCCATTCAATTTCAGTTCCCGCAAGGAGAGGCGTACCGCCGCCACCGCTGAAACCGATCAGAACACCTGCCGAGGCCAGCATACGTACTGCAGCCTGTGTGATTGAAGTGCCGGTTCCGAGCAAAATGACTGTGGTGTTGGCTATCGGGATATTCCAATAGCGGTTTTCCTCTTTATCCTCTGTCAAATAAAGAACACGGCCATCTTTCTGCATAACGCGACATTTTTCGAGATAATAAATATTCGCCCGTTTGGAATGCAATATTGCTTTGAGATCAGTTAATTGTTCCATCGCGCTCCGGTTTCTTAACTATTGAATGAAAATATAAGTTTCACGCCCACCATCTCACCTCCACCGTAATGCGTTCCCACGGATTATTGCTTTTTTTCAACCCTGTTATCAAAGCCGATATTTTTTCTCCGCGATCGATTAACTGCGAAATTGCGGCGTTTTCATCTTTGGGAACATAGCCGAGTGTGTTGCCGTGCCAGTCGAGACGCACGGCGCGTTGGTCATAGGGATTTTCCGGCTCCCGTATCAGCGTGACTGTCTGGTCTGCTGCAAGCTGCGGCCATATTGTTTCGCCCTGATGGTATTGAAACCCAGCCACCGGAAAGGTTTGCAGGGTTCTCCATTGATCCGGAATACTTCCGGATTTTGTAATTCCAGGCAGGGCGATTCCCCCGGCCAAAGTTAAAATTGTCTGTAGAAACGTGCGCCTTGACATGATTTCCCCTTTTCAAAAATACCCGGTTTTATTATCCACACCCACAGGCTCAAAAACTGATACTGCCCATTCATTTTTTTTCAATTTCATAAATTTTCTGCATTTCATGTAATTTTTTCACGATGGATTGGCGCAAACTTTCAGGGGCTATCACTTCAACCGCCGCACCGTGCTTGAGAATGTCCATAATCAGTTCGGTTTCGTTGGCGTAGGGAATGCGCAGTTCATAACGGCCATCAGGCAGAAACTTTCCTTGCTGCTGCGGGTGCCATTGTTCGTCTGCGACCCAGCGGGCGCGCTCTGCGGTGAAATGCAGCACTGCGATGTGGTTTGCTTTTCCGGCGAATATGCCGTAACTGCTCGCAAAATGTTCGTCCAGTTTAGCTTCGGCTATGTCGCGCGCGGCTAATTCAATTGGCGCAGCCTTTTTGATACATTCGAGCGCAAAGCTTCTCAGCGCTTCACGTTTGTGGCACCAGGCATCGAGATACCAGTTGTCACGGTAGTGCGTGAGCCGCTGCGGTGAAACGGTACGGCTTGTTTGCCCGCCATTGCTGCGGGTGTAGTAAATCATGTCGAGTTGTTGGCGTTGCAGCAGCGCACTGGCAACCTGTTG
>JAGRFM010000114.1 GCA_020446045.1 Nitrosomonas sp. | reverse complement strand
TTAAAGCCTGGTTGGAAGCAGAGAAACGCAATCACTATGTTTTTCTTGATGATGACGTTCAGACTGGTATCAAGGGTGGTGCAGATTGGGAACGCACACTTTATGAGCAATTGCGGCGCTGTCGTGTATTCATACCGCTGCTGACACAAAATTGGAATGATTCCCAATGGTGTTTTGCCGAGATGACGCATGCGCGTGCGCAAGGTAAGTTGATTATTCCTGTCAAGCTTGATCGTACGTTAAAAACTCCCAAATGGTTTGCCGATTTGCAACACATTCCTATTCTTATTGATGCAAATAATCAAGACCAAAGCGGTTTTCAACGACTACAACGCGCACTGGATGAAGAATTTCCATGGAAGCCAGAGCGCTCACCTTATCCTGGACTACTCGCGTTTCAAACGGACGATGCAGCCATCTACTTTGGCCGGGATCTTGAAATAACAAGAGCCATTGAAAAGCTGGAAGAATTTCGTCGCTTCAGCTATAGTTCACCGCATTTTGTTTTGCTACTGGGTGCATCCGGCAGTGGCAAATCATCATTTGCACGTGCCGGCATCATGTCGCACTTGAAACTAAAAAAAGAGTGGCTGGTAGTAGAACCCTTCATGCCGCGTACCAATCCCATAGCTGAACTTGCCGTAGCTTTCATAAAAACCTTTAACAATATTCCTGCATTACGATCTAAATACGCGTCATCTCAACTCGAACAGGATTTGGCTCAAACTGCCACCGCAAATCCATCGAGTGAAACCGCATTACTGAATTTAGTGCGAGAACTGAGAGAGAATAGTCCGAATGATATAACCGTATTGTTGATCATTGATCAGGCGGAAGAGTTGTTTGTTGTTAGCGATCCACAACGAGCCAAGCAATTTTTAGCTTTGTTACGCGCGGCTATTGAACAAGCGGATGGCCGTTTAATGGTATTGGCCACTATGCGTTCGGAATTTCTGGGCAATTTTCAGCAACATCCATTTCGGATGGATGTACGGTATGAAAAGCCATTTGAATACGAAACCTTTACACTGGATCCACTACCGACCGAATGTTTTTATGAAATCATCCGCAAACCGGCAGAATTAGTCGGATTAACTATTGATGATGATCTGGTTGAGCGCATGGTTGTAAATACCGGAACAAATGATGCGTTGCCACTATTGGCCTATACTCTAAGGCGGCTATGGGATAATGAAAATTACCGTAAAGACTGGCGTTTTGAATTAAAAGAATACCTGGATTTAGGTGGCCTCGAAGGCTCCATTCGCAAAGCGGCAGATGAGGCGCTTAATCTTTCCCGGCGTAATCAGGAAGAATTGGCGGCATTAAAAGGGGCATTCGTGCCTGCAATGGTAAAACTCTCGCATGAAGATGATCCTGTGCGTCAGCGAGCAAGACTCGATAAACTCACTCCCGAAGCCATCAAACTGCTTCAACCCTTCATAAACAACCGCCTGTTGATTACAGACAAAGACACTGATGACCATGAAACGCTGGAAGTTGCGCATGAAGCGCTATTACGCGCTTGGCCACAACTGGTGCATTGGATTGATGAAGACCGGGACAAACTGCACTTATTCAATAGCCTGGAACGTGCCGCAAAGGATTGGAACGACCATAACCGGCAACCTGATTTACTGGTACATAAAAATGACCGGCTGAAAGAATTATTGGAACTGGTTCGCAAACCTCGGTTTCAATTGCATGATGGTTCAAGAGAAAGTGAGTATTTAGTTGCTTGTGATCATAAGCAACAAGCAAGTGAAGCGGCAGAAAAAGAGCAACAGCAACAAGAAATACGAAACTTTCGACGAAGATTAACAGGTGCAGGAGTAATGGTGGCAATATCTTTAACTGCAACTGGCTTTGCTTTTTATCACTACAAAGAAGCAACTAACCAAGCAGAAATTGCCAAACAGAAAACAATCGAGGCAGAAAATGATAAACGCACTGCTGATATTAAAGCAGCTGAAGCTGAAGCAGCTTTAATTTGGAGTAATCTAATTTTTGATGAGAAAGTGCTGTCACAAAAAGAAATAAATACTTTATGGAAACTTGCTGCAGCTAATGAATCGGTACGAGATGCTTTTGCTGAACAACTTTTTGCTGATGAAGAACATAGCCATCGTTTTACCAGAAGGCCACGTGAAATTACTCGCGCAATAGTCGGGCTTGATACTCACTATCGTGAAGAAATTATACGTCGCCATTTATTATTTGCACCGAATCACAATAAAACACATTTTCAAATATTAGCGACGAGTTTGCTAGTTAAAGAACTGGCTTCAGTTGAAAGCATAAGCTTTTTTAATGAAGCACTATTGATGACTAAAAATACTTCTTTCCATTCTGCATTGAATGATAGTTTAATCGAATTAGCTGCGAAAATCGATACCAAACCTGGGAAAAATATGGTCACAGTATTGGTGACCGCAATTGAAAATACCAATGATTATAGGCAACTAGAAACGATAGGTAATAGTTTGGCAGCATTTACAGCCAAGATCGACGCCGCATACGCACAACAGGTAGCAGTTTCACTGGTGGCTGCAATTATAAATACTGAGAGCGCCTGGAAGCTCGAAGCACTGAGTAATGGTTTGGCTGCATTAACTGCAAGAATGGATACAAATTCTGCTCAAAAGGTCGCAACACAGTTGTTAACTGCACTTGAAAATGCCAAAAAAGTCAACCAACTTAAAGTGCTGATTAATGGTTTAACCACATTAGACATAAAGACAGACTCTGAATCAGCACAAAAGATCGCAACCTCGCTGGCTACAGCAGTTGAAAATACTGAGGTAGAGCAAGAACTGAATATGCTCAGTAATAGTCTGATAGCATTTACAGCTAACGTCGATACCGTATCAGCACAAAAGGTCGCAACACCGTTGTTAACTGCAATTGAAAATGCTAAGAAAGGTAACCAAATTAAAGTGTTGATTAATGGTCTGGTTTCATTAGACCTAAAGATCGATACAGTGTCCATGCAAAAGATCATAAAATCGCTGGTGACTGCTATTGAAAGTGCTAAATATTACTGGTGGCTTGATGAACTTATTAATGATTTGATCGCATTAGACGCAAAGATCGACACCGTATTAGCACAAAAGGTGGTGGCAGCGCTAGTAACTGAAATTGAAAATACGAATAATGATGTGGAAACGCTAGGTAATAGTTTAGCAGCATTTACAACCAAGATCGGCACCGTATCCGCACAAAAGGCTATGATTTCACTGCTGACGGCAGTTGAAAATAGTGATTATTCTGGAAAGCTTAAAGTGCTGTGTAATAATTTAGTCGCATTAATGGTAAAGCTCGACACCGTATCCGCACAAAAGGTGGTGACAGCACTAGTAACTAGAATTGAAAATATTAACAATAACGATTCACTTTCAGTTCTTATTAATACTTTTGCCGCATTAGATGTGCAGATTGATACAGTATATACACAAAGGGTCTTTACAACGTTAGTGACTAAAATTGAAAATACTAAGGCTAATGATTACTGGTCGCTTATAACACTAATTAATAGTTTGGTCGCATTAGATGTACAGATCGATACAGCGTCTACACAAAAGATCGTGACAACACTGGGAACTGTAATTAAAAAAAATAATAATAACTACTACTTCGGGGAAAATCTTAAAGATCTGGTTAATGGTTTGGTTGCATTAGAGGCGAAGTTTGATACCGTATCAGCACAACAGGTAGTAACATTTCTGGTGACTGCAATTGAAAATTCCGAGAGTGCCGATGAGTTTCATGAATTGACCAAAGCTCTGGTTGCATTAGATGTAAAGATTGACACAAAATTTATACAAAAAGTTGTAAAAGCGCTGATGACTGCTTTTGAAAATTCCGATACTAACCATAAATTTCAACAACTGGTTAATAGTTTGGTAACAATCACAACCAAGTCAGACGCCGTATCGGCACAAAAGATTGCAAAATTTCTGGCAACTGCTATTAAAAATTCCGAGAGTGGCTGGGAATCTCAAATTCTGGTTCATGGCTTAGCCACATTAGCAACGAAAATAGACACAGTATCCGCACAAAAAGTCGTTACATTGCTGGTGACGGCAATTAAAAATACCGAGGATTACGATCAACTTGAAGCGCTGGGTGATGGTTTGGCCGTATTAGCGATGAAGATCGATACAGTATCCTCCCTGCAAGTCGTTAAAGAGCTGGTGACAGCAATTGAGAATACAGATGACGACTGGAAGCTCGAAGCACTGAGTAATGGTTTAGTCGCATTAGCTGCAAAGATCGACAAAGATTCTGCTCAAAAAGCCGCAAGATTGCTGGTAACAGCAATAGAAAATACTGAGGGTTACGATCAACTTGCAGCGTTAGGTAATGCTTTGATTGCATTAGACGTAAAAATCGATACCGTATCCATGTTGAAAATAATAACATCGTTGGTGACTAACATTAAAACCACTCATCATGAAACTAGTATAGGAGTGCTTAAAGCACTAAATAATGACTTGGAGAAATTCACGGCGATGAGTGACGCCACATCCGCACAAAAGATCGCCAAATTGCTGGTAACAGCAATTGAAAAAACTGAGGATTACCGTCAGGCTGGTCAAATTGAAGTGCTGATTAATGGTTTGGTCGTATTAATGCAGAATATTGATGCCGCATCCACACAAAATATCGTAATGTCGTTGGTCACTCAAATTGAAAATGCTAAGCACGAACGACTCAAAGCGCTGGGTAATGGTTTAACCGCATTAGCTGCAAAGATCGACAAAGATCCTGCTCATAAGGTCGTGATGACGCTGGTGACATCAATTGGGATAGCAAAGGATACCTGGAAGCTTGAAGCGCTGGGTAATAGTTTAGCCGCATTAACTGCTAAGATCGATACAGATTCTGCTCAAAAGGTCACGACATCGTTCGTTACAGCCATTGAAAATTCTGGAGATTATTTGCAATTTATAACGCTGATTAATAGTTTGATCGCATTAGATGTAAAGATAAGCACAGAATCTGCACAAAGAATCATGACAAAGTTCGTGACTGAAATTGAAAATAATTATAAAGATTACACACGACATAAGGCTCTGGGTAAAAGTTTGGCCGAATTAACAGCAAAGTTCGACACAGTATCTGCACAGAAAATCGTCACATCACTGGTGACCACAATTGAAAATACTAAGGATCCCAATCAATTAGAGTTACTAGCTAAAGGTTTAGTCACATTGATTGAAAATATAATGGTTGATTCGTTATATTTTGAACGAATATTTAAAATATTAGCCAATCCGCTGGTTACCATCGAAATTGAAACTGCTTTGTTGGAAGTGCTACAAAAGCATTTGCATGAAGAATCAGCAGACAAGCCAATGTTTCTATGGGAACTTGAAGAACAGGTTAAGCGAAAATATCCAGATTTCCATTTCGATAGCCGGGCCTACGCTAAAACCGTGCTCAAAAGTCGTCTAGCTTTAGCCACAGATCAATAGGAATCTTAAGCACCTTTCAGATTTTTACATACTGCCAACCCCTTCAAAACCAGCGCCACCATCACCGGAACATATGGTGTCATAAATAACAAACGGTTTTCGTCTTCAGTCAAGCCGTTATTCAAACCCGCAATACCTGCTTGTTGCAGTTCATCAACCATGGCTGGATAGTCAATCCTGGTTTCAGTGTATTCATCAACATAGCTAAGAAATTCAGCATAACCTTCATTTTTAGATTGATATTCAACCGATAATTCGTGTGGATGACGGCCTTCAATCGCATCGATAATCACCCGCGCGCAACCGCCCATACCGCCCAGCAGGAAGACCGGTTGTTTTTGGCGTATCGCCAATAGCATTTCTTCGAGCAAACCGGGTATGCCACCTGAGTAGCCACGGATTTGGCCGCCGAGTATGATTCTTGCCTTGATTTCAGTTGCCATTCTTTCGCGCATTGCCGTCAAACTGCGAAACCACCAATAGCGGTGTTCGGGTGTATCCGGCTCCACAAACGTTTTTTGTTGCGGTGTATCCAGATTCAGGTCTGACGGGGGTTCGATAAATTTGAAAACGCTTTTCAAATGATGCTGCGCGAGGACAGTAGGTAAATAGTTTAGATTGTTCGGCCAGGCGACAAAGTTGGTTAAGCGGCGGCTGGCTGTTTCATCTTTCTCCACCTGCCATGATTTTTGTTGTTCTTCTTGTTGATTGTCATACGTCCAGACCAGTTCCAGCAGTTGCTCGGTAAAGCCTCCGGGGCGAAGATCGCCACCATAGGACAAATGTGCATCTTGTGATAACAGATGGCGTGCGATTTCAATCATGGCGTTATCGAGATGGGCCTTGTTCATGCCCAGTTCTTCGAGATTTGGGCTGTTGGAAATCGAAATACCGATGTTTAAGCCTTCCAACAGCGCTTCATTTTCTATTTTTCCGGACAAACCCGCGCAACTGGTTGGTGTGGTGAAATGGACGTTGGGTGCGGCTTGTGTTAACAGTTGGCGCTCTTCCATGCCCAGTGGCGGATCGGGGTAAATCAGGTGAATATCTGTTGCCGCTTTATTGTTCGTTTGCTTTGCCATGACGGTCAGCATTTCTGGCGGTGATGGGCAAGGCTCCAAATGATCGGGAATCAAACTGATTTGTTTGAGATCATTCAGATGTGCGCGGAACCAGCAAGACCGCAACATTTCATTAAGTGCCAGTACCACCACCTGTGCGCACCAGTTGTTTTGCTGTGGATTAGCGTCAAAATCCTGCACGGCGATACGAATCACCGGCGTGTTGCCGAGATAAGGAAAGCTGCGTTCTTCACGGTCGCGCACGGCGTGCACGACAACCAATGGACAGTTATTTTGCTTGGCCCAGAGCACTTCACGCCGGCACCAGGTGCGTGATGCATAATGGTCGGTTAACAAAACGACCAGTACGCTGCGCTCAATATTCCCTTTTATTTCGGTACGGAAATCGAAGCCCGGCGCTATGTCGTTGGTATCAAAAAAGATCTGCACCGCGCTGGTGGTTTCAATGTGATCGCGCAGTGTTTCCGCGAGTTCTTCTCCGTCCGCTTTGGCATGGCTTAAAAACAGCTTCACGGGCGTTGGACTCAGTCGGGAACTGATGGGCTCAATAGTCGGTTGCCGTGAAGATGTATCCTGCCCAGCCAGCAATAAACGGCAGAGCTCGTGTGTCAGTGTCAAAGTCAGTTGAGCACTTTGTTCGGCTTGTCTGGATTTGGTATACCGATGCAGGCGGATAAAATTGGTTGTGGTTATAGCCGGATTGAGATTAAACGCATTGGCAGTCAGCGATACCGGATAAATCCGGTGTTGTTGGTTGCTGGCTTGAACGGCCTGCGCCAACGTTACAAGACCTTCGTTCCATTCCGGGTTGATGACCATGCGGTCATCCACCAGAACCACCAAAATAGTATGCCGGCTTTGATTGAGAACATCTAGTCCAGGCGGTGTTCGATGAAAAAAAACCGGAATGCCCATGCCGCGGTCAAGCGGATGTTCAATGGAGCGACAAAAGGCAGAATAAATGGATTCTGCAAGCTTATCGACGGGATCAGAATTTTCTTCCGTGGTTTTATTTGAATCCTTATCCTTATCCTTATCCTGTTCAGGATCTTTAAACCATAATACCCGAATCGTTAGTGTGGGCAGATAATTATTGTGATTGCTCATAATGTACACCGGCAATGCGTGCCAATATCTCAATATATTCCAGCATACTTTGGCGGTTTTCTTCTAGTGCCTGATAAAAAGCATCGTGTTCCGGCCAGCGGGATTCATCGATAATGATAATGGTTTTGCCACCGAATTCTTTACGTTGTTCTTCTTTTTGCTGGTCTTCAAAATCGCTCAAAGCCGTATGCCATTGGGTTAGAAAGGGCCGCAACCCTTTATTCAGAATATTAATGGCAATCGGGCCAACCGATTCCGGCCCATTGGCAGCACCCGGGCCTTCCATTCGCAGTACAGAACGTGTTGTTTCAAACAGTGAGTGCAAAGAATTCAGTGCTTCGCGTGCCGAACCCATGCCTGGTTCGAGCTTGACGCCAGCAACGCGAGTAGCCAGTTCCACATATAAGGCCCACGCCACTTTTTGTTGCGCCTCGGTAACGACAATATTAGCACCGCCCAGACCAAACGGTAGGTTAACATTGAGTGATTGAATCTTGAAACCCATGCATACTCCTCCTGAAATGCTTTTAAGCGAATCAGGAGGAAGATAACATAAAAAAATGAATTGAGTTAGTCGATTAGCGCAATTCAGGTTGCTGATTTTGACGATCTCTCATCCCGATTGCCGCAGTTGGAATATTCATATTACGTTTTTCATATTCTTATCTGACATCATTTCATAGTCAATTGTAAAAATTATAAATTGTTTAACTTTCCCGGTATTCCATAGTACTCACTGATTTTTAAGAAAAAAGCTGTAAATCTCACTTTTTTTGAACTAATCATTTGAAAAAAAACACCATCATCGAACGTAGCACCTTCAATTGCAATAGACGATGCAGTTACCGAAAATGTGGCTGCTGTTGCGGTTGATTCCTTTGCTGTAGTGTCGGATGCCGATACCGACTGGAACGGTGGAAAGCTGGATGTTCAGATTACCGCAAACAGCGAGGCGGCGGTATCCCGGAGAGTGGGTTATTAACATTGGCATCGACACATGACAGTCAGGCAGCCATTCCGCTAATACACATGAGTGATGAGCGAGTCATTAATCTGTATGATCTGATGAATTCTGCCTATGATGTGCCGCAGATTCGTGAGGCCAGCCAGCAATTGGGTCATGTGCGACAAAAATTCAGAATTGTTGCTCAAAAAAATCGGTCATGAGGACGGATGCCAAATTTTTTTCAGTTTGTACATGGAAATTTTGCATGAGCTTCAATGGCTCTTTTATCTCGTTGTGTCTGGTAATAGTTTCCGTGGTGCCATTTTTCGGATTTATCCAGATTGAATGATTCCTGCCTTGACGTTTGAGATAACAGCCCGCTATACGAAGCCGTCGTTCAAGATCACTGCGTTTCATTCTATAAATATCTTTTCCCGGATTGTGTCATTGGATAAACCACGCAGAATGTCTTCTCTGCGGTCTTCCAAAATTAATTCAATGGCTTCTTTCAGGTTTTTTTGGCTTCATCAATGGTTTCACCTTAACCAATGGCGACAGGAATTTCTGCGTAGATAACCCAATAACAAGCGCATAAAATGCAGCTGTTTCACGTTGTACGATTCAGGACGAACAGGTTTACGAACTTACTGTTACAATGATTTGTGCGTTACTGTTTTGTCTTGCTGTTGATCAGCAGATTCGGCGGCGGGCCGATCGGTTCGAAGTCTCTTAATAACGGAACATCGTTTTTGTTAACCCAGCGAATATCCATATCGTAGGTGCCGTGTGCTCCCCAGCTGCCGGTGAATTTCTCGCCATCCGGCGTAAAAGTCCAGCACATATCCTCGCCGCCTGTGTTGATGGCATCGCCAAGGTTTATCGGTTCCTGCCATTCACCGTTTTCATCCTGGTGCGCAATCCATTCATCGTGCCCGCCGCGCGAACCCAAATCAGGCCGCGTACTGGTAATGATCAAACTTTTGCCGTCTTTCGACAAGCCAGTCCAGTGCATATGATCGCGGTACGGGGAATTGATTTTCGGCCCCAGGCTCTCCGGTTCCTGCCACACGCCGTCCTTTTTTTCAACTTTCCAGATGTCGCTGTCCTGTGTGACACCCGGCTGATTGTAACTAAAGTAAATCAGACTGTCGGAGGCAATGATCGGGCAATGTTCCTCTCCGGTCGGTGTGTTGATATTCGGCAGTTCCGGCACATCGTTCCAGTTTTTGGCGGATTGCCAGACGCCATCGATTTTCTGAACCACGTAGAGGTCGCCGGACAGCATATTACCCGGCTCGTATCGCGTAAAATAAATGACATTCCCATCGTCGGAAAAACTCGGTTCAAGCTCCCAGGCAGATGTGTTGATGTTCGGCCCTACGGCCGGGTCAATATCCGGTCCCAGATGAACAGGCGGTTGCCAGGCATCGTCCTCATAGTGAGACATCCAGATATCGAAGTTATAGGGATTATCGGGTGATTCTATGCTGCCTTTTCGGGTTGAAACAAAAATGGCTGTCTTGCCATCCGCGCTGTAGGTGATTTCGAGTTCCGCGCCGGGTGAATTGATCGGCTCCCCCATGCTTTCGGTTACACGCGGCGCTTCTGTCGCGCTGCCATTGCCTGACCCGTGCATACCCGGCATGGCATAAGCGAAGCTGTGCGACAGGATAAACGCGAGCGCCAAGCTTGGAATAAACAGTTTCTCTTTCATATGCTGAACTTTCTTTTACGGTAAATAGAGTTACAGGATACGCTCAAGAAACCGGTTTTACAATTGCATGTGTTGATATCATTCTATTGGCTTGAGACAGCTGAGGAGGTTCTATGAGTTTTTAAATGTGTCAATGAAAGACCCCCAGCTGCTTCTTGACCCCCAACTGGGAAGTCGTAAAGGATATGTCGTGGTTTCATTCATTGTCTAAATCTCTTGATTACAAGACAGTATGAATTATGCAGCCAGCTCTTTGACAATGTCAGGATGTTTTATTGCAATAAGCAGTAGGCACTGTATACCACCAGGTGGAAGAAATCTTCCTTGCTCCCAGTCACGCACCGTACCGACAGGCGTTTTAATGAGTTCTGCAAATTTGTTTTGTGATAAGCCAAGCTTTTCGCGTGCGGAGCGTACTAATATTTGTTCAGGCGTAAACACGCGGGCAGACTCACCGTTGATCATTTCTGCCAGAGACTCGCGCAGACCGGGTAATTTCATTCCTTCATCTTCCTCAGCCGCTTTTGCAATAGATTCGATATCTGTTTTTTTGATCATATGGCTAAATCTCCTTCTTAACCTGTTTTAATTCTTTGTGAGTTGTGTTTTCTTTTTTCGATTTACTGTAAATCGCAAGCAGGTAAATAACGTCTTGCTCATTCTGGTTGAAATAAATGATTCTGACACCACTCCGTTTGCCGCTTTGCCTCGTATGCCAGCGAATTTTACGCAGACCCTGAGCTCCTGAAATAACGTCACCTTGTCTGCTGTTTTCAGAGATAAAGCTAATGAATGTGAGGCGATCATCTTCACACCATATTTTATCGGCCTGTTTCTGGAATGTGGGTGTTTCGATTACTGTTTTCACGGTTGACTATAGTACGGGTGTCCCGTATGTTTATCAAGTGTTTTTTAGCTTGCATTGTTCGAAATGCTGTTTTTCATGTAATGTCTATTGTATAGTCAACTCGTTGTTTGGCCATGAGCAGGTAAGATAAGCCGCGCGATCGAAAAGATACAATTTTGGTTCACTTTTTTGTGACGTTTACCAAGTTCATATTCCGCGTGAAACGGATGCGCTGTTGGGTGGAACTGAAGCCATTCTGATTATTGATGAGAGCAGTTTTGCCAAGAAAGAAGAATCATCAGGGGATGTTGCCGGGCAATGGAACGAACAGCTGGGCTATCTTGAACCCAATAGAATCAGAATAACAAAACGATCGAGTCTGACCCTGACCCTGTTGTGACCCTGACCCTGTTGACCCTGACCCTGTTTTGAGCACTTGTGGACCTGACCCTTGAGTACTTGTGATCCTTGAGCGCTTGAAACTAATTAGCGGTTTAATGATTAAAATCTCGCCATTTTGTGACTAATATCACTGTGGTATTAAAAAGAACGACTTATGATGATGCGGCACATCAGATAATTAACTATTAACCAGTTTTTTTTAATTTTTAGCATGATTTGGGTCAGGTCCACAAGCATGATTTGGGTCAGGTCCACAAGCATGATTTGGGTCAGGTCCATAATCGAGAATATTTGTTCTTGATTCGCGACCTGACCCCCCGTGTATGCGTGACCCCCGTGTATGCGCGTTTGTTCTTGATTCGCGACCTGACCCCCGTGTATGATAGAGTTATCTGCATGATCGCCATGCCAGTAAAACCCCACCCAAACCTTTTTGTCTACTTTGTAGATACCGCACGTTGGTAGGGTAGCGTAAAGCTTAAGCTGTATCCTTTTCTGCATTTCTTCTTTTGAGATTTGGTGCTTTTCTTTCATTCTCCTGTAAAAACTCCTAAAGTGAATTATATCTCCATCAATTTGCCCAGGAACATACGTTATTTCGTTATTTAAGTCATAGCTTCGTTGTTCTGCATATTTTGATTTGGGGTGTAGAAGACATACCCTGATGTTGCCGCCATTTTCAATCATTTTCTCAGCATAACCTAGAAGAGTCGACATATGTGGTGACCACGTTTGCACTAAATGAAAGTTTTTGCTGCTAGGCAGCAACGAATACAGTTCTTCAAAAGGAAACCTTGGAACAACGCCTGACACACCAAAATCGTGGATTTTGCGTTCACCAAAGACTTCGATTAATGGCTCCTCCATTTTCTCTACAAGAGAATTAAAAGTAATTCTATCTAGAATTAGCGACACCACTGCGGCAATAATCAAAGATAATCCTATATTACTAAGTTGAGTTGCAAATTCGTAATTACTAGGTGGTATGAAAATCAACACCATACCAAAGATTAATAATAAAAGTGCATAAATAGTCAGTTTGTTTGTATATTTTTCACTCATACCAAGCTTCTAGTACTCTCTCAATTTGATTTTGCCTAATATTACGCACAAAGGGTTGTGTCTTGCAAAACAACACTCAAACTTTTCCCTCTACCCAACCAGCCACACTCCCCAATGCCGAAGGCAGTTGATCCGGTTGCGTGCCCCCTGCCTGCGCCATGTCCGGGCGTCCACCGCCTTTGCCGCCGACCTGCTGGGCGACGAAGTTGACGAGTTCGCCGGCCTTGACCTGTTTAGTAAGATCGTTGCTCACCCCGGCAATCAGGGTGACTTTGTCGGCTTCAACGGTGGCCAGTACGATGATACAGGGTTTAAGCTTGTCTTTGAGTTTGTCGAGTGTTTCGCGCAGCGATTTGGCGTTGGCGCCTTCAAGGTTGGCGGTGAGGACTTTGACGCCTTTTATTTCCCGTGCCTGGTCGGCGAGCCCTGAACTTTGATAGCCTGCCAGTTTGGCCTTAAGCTGTGCGAGTTCTTTTTCAGTCTGTTTGACGTTATCGATGATCTGGGAAATTTTCTGGTTAATTTCCTGTGGGCTGGTTTTGAGCGTTTGCGCGATAGTCTGCAGTTGCGCTTCGCGCTGCTGAACATAGTCGATGGCACCCTTGCCGGTTACCGCTTCAACGCGGCGGATTCCGGCTGCAATACCGGTCTCACCGGTGATTTTGAAAAAACCGATCTGGCCGATTTGTGCGACATGCGTG
>JAGRFM010000113.1 GCA_020446045.1 Nitrosomonas sp. | reverse complement strand
TTCCGGGTGGGTTTCAATACCATAGAAATACAGGACTTAGAACCGCAGAAACCCCATTACCTTTCAAGGTGTTAGGCATGCTTACAGATAGAAAAAACCATCTGGCGGAGAAGGCGGGATTCGAACCAGCCATATTATTTTATAATACATTATATATCAATCACTTAATAAATCAATGTTGCCCGTAAATTAGCATAAATGGGCATGTTCTGGCATAGAATGGGCAACATTTTGGGCAACATTTTTTTTAATAAAATAAGGTTTTCTGTTTATCTATTTTATTTAAAAAAAATAAACTGGAAGAGCAACAATTCCTCAATGTACTAAACAAATAATTCTTAATAACAGCAAGTAAACCACATTGAAGTCTTGCTACTATTTACAGTTGTGTTTTGCTTGGTCTGGTTCTTATCAAAAAGTCAGCAATGTGATTGGAGTGCAGCAAGAATTTGAAAGTGTAAGCAGATCTGCATAATATTATGGTTTCATTGCATTCTTTTCCTACCTTAATGGATAGTTCGAATACCACGACATGTTGGAAAACTGGTGCATCCCCAGAACCTGTTTCCAGTATTTGCACCTTTTTTGGCTATGCGTTTCACCATTACCTGTCCGCATTGAGGACAATCTGGCACAACAGATGAAGTGGTAGAAGCAGGTGAAGATTTTTGGGTAACTGCACTGTATCCAAAAGATTGATTTGTTTTACGCACTTTTTCAATCATGGCTGTAAGCCTGACGCCATCAATGAGATGAATGTTCTGCCCTTTAGCAAAAGATTGCGCTTCAGCCGTAAAAACGCCGGATGTTACAACGAATCCACCTGCTGCTCCATGTGTAACCATCACACCGAGCAGTTCGCGCACGACGTTAACTGAAACTTTATATGCGCGCCACTGCTTACATTGTACGAGAAACAGCTCATTGTCTTTTTTAAGTATCAAATCAATACCACCGTCTGCACCACCACCGCCTGTTTCAACAACCGAATAGCCTTGCATTCGAAATATTTCTCCTACCAGCAATTCGAAATCTTCCCAGGTCATTGCGCGAAGCGCATTGCCGGAAGAGTCATGATTAACTGTTTTTACAAGATTTTTTCGTTTACTTTGCCCGAAGAAAGATGCAAGAGCACCGATAAGAAACAGGGCTGGAAGAATATATTGTCCGTAGTAAGCGAGATTTTTTCCTATCTGATCGATAACTATATGACCCACCTGTCCAAGTTCAACATTGGTTTTAGGCACATCAAGTGAAGCATAGTGATGCAGAACAACATGAGTACAAGCTGCAAGTATTACACTAACCCACCACGGCAATGCTGCTGTAATTGTTAATATATCTTCTATGAGACCGGCTTTTCTTCTTGCCATGACTTTAATTATCCGATTGTTTTAACGCGATTAAATGAGTGATATGACTTATCGAAGGCGATAGAATGTTCGGCGACCATTTGAAGTAGGTTCATCCAAAATTTCAAAACACTCAGATGCCGCTAATAGCTTTTTGAAAGAGTCATATCCATATTTCGCTTTCATTTTAGCCACTTCATCAGGTGCTTTGTCATGTATCAACTGCCCGGCACGAGCAAGGCAAGTCCAACCATCGGAACGGCTGATTCGAGATGTGATATCGCTAAATAGTTGTATTAACGGACTACCCTGCAGCATCATCAAATTAAGATGTTGACTAAACTCCTCTGATGCAAAAAAACCAGCATGTTCTTGTAACACTTGATGCATCGTTTCGAAGACCGACTTCAGGTGTTCCTTGGCTGGCAAGATTTTTTCGCGTTGTTCGTCAAGGTACTCACAGGCAGTAGACAACTGTTCCGGCGAATTAGGTCGCCAGTACGGCAGAAAATGGTGCACAAGCTGGTTGCGTTCTTCACGCACAAGCTCAAGATTCTGGCATTGATATTTATAAAACGCATTATCCCCATTGGTTTTAAAAGAAAAAGATAGCCAGATTCCGGACAAATCTGACGGTCCGTGTTGTTCTTCATCGGGATCAGACAAAATTTCATCAACATACCGTTGGATGAGAAGTCCCAACATATCTTTCTGAATCCCGTTCACGCGGCGTTCTTTGTTATCTGCGAGTTCATGGGCATATCCCTGCACGCGTGAATTACCCAGAATTCTCTTCAGCATATATTCAATTTGCTGAAAAATCAGCAGGTTTCTGCCGATTTTTCGTAACACTTCATCTTTTGGGTTTTGAGGTGCGGTGTGTTGATTTGAATCCATTTTCCGGGAGCTTTATTGTAATAGCATCTCACTAATGACGGCATATAACCATCTGAAATTAGGTTGTACCTCGTTAATCAATCAAGAAATTTTTAAAATAAAGCAGCTTTTTTGAGTTCAAAAAGAAACAAATACTTAGTCCTGAGTTGTATCGTGTTCTACAGATCATTGTGAACCGGATATAATTGTTAAATTTATCGGTTGCTGATTAACGGTTGTAAAAAGACTGACCCAAAAACGCCTCAGGAAGCTTTAGAGGACTAAACAAGTGAAATGCGGTTAAGATCAATGGTTCAGTCAAGCATACAAAAGGATTCCAGATCACGAATGAGTCACGACAGATACATTATGTCTTTTACAACCGGCGGGCTATTTCACCGCGAATCAGTGAAGCTGGCCGGGTTGTATCTTGAGTTCAGAGACTGGATCGTAGTACGAAATAAAGTAATTGATGAAAACCTTTTACAAGCCAGAACACTAAACACCCAGAAGCGGATATGCCGCGAGGTTATCTCGCGTTTAAAAAAATTCAACATTGAAGAATTGAGGTTTTTGATAGATGCCAATCGTCAAGAACAGATCTATCTGCTTTGGATCGCAGCATGTCGTCGGTACAAATTCATTGCAGATTTTGCAATAGAAGTCCTTCGAGAACGCTTTATCACTTTGAAGACTGACCTGAACCATAAAGATTTTGATTCTTTTCTAAACAGAAAGTCAGAATGGCATACAGAGCTTGATGAGATTCGCCCGGCAACTAGAAATAAATTGCGGCAGGTTTTGTTCAAAATGTTACACGAAGCTGATTTGCTAACCGCAGATAACATGATAAATGTCACCATGCTCAACCCAAAGTTAATTGACTTGGTAGTTCACGTTAACCGCCGGGATTTACTCTACTTCCCAATATTTGAATCGGACTTAAAGAGAATAGCGCAATGAAATCGGATATAGCCAGAATGCCAATACAAGACAGGTTTCAGCATCTCTTTGCCGTAATCTCGGGCCAGCGCTTTCTCAGCAAACAGGGTCTCGGTAATGAGATTCCATTCTTCATTTGTCCTTTCAAGCCGGAAGAAACCGTAGAAATGCAGCGGCTCCAACGTCAACTGGTCAATCGCCTTGAGCAGACCGGCATTAGGATTCTGGAAATCAATCTGTATGATCTTTCGATTGAAATTCTAAAAAATGAAGGTGATTTCGAATGGCTTATAGGAAATGAAAAGAGCCTTCCAAAGACTAAATTTCTTGAAGAACTCCAGGGAATATTAGATGTGGAGACTGTATTGATACCAGCTATTGCTGCCAAATTGACAAGAAAGGATTTCGAAGTTCTTTTTTTGTCTGGTGTTGGTGAAGTATTTCCCTATATCCGTTCGCACAACGTTTTGAATAATTTGCAGAGCACGGCGAAGGAAAAACCGACTGTTATGTTTTTTCCGGGAGCTTACACCCAATCTCAGGAATCAGGTGCATCGCTTGATCTATTTGGAAGGCTGCATGACGACAAGTATTACCGGGCATTCAATATTTTTCACTGTGAGACATAAACAAGGAAGCATGATGACGCTTAAGACCATCTTTAACAAGCCAGTTAATCGTCCGATTGAAGGCGTCATTAAAGCTGACGACGAGGCCAGCCTTCGCCTTGAGATTGAAGAATACGTACTAACCAACGAAGTCGAAAAACGGCTTGAATCCTTTCTGGATGCTTACAACAACTACGAAGGGGCCAATGGTGTTTGGGTTTCCGGCTTCTTTGGATCCGGCAAATCCCATCTGTTGAAAATGCTGGCGCTGTTACTTGAAAACCGGCAAATAGACGGTGCATCAGCTCTTGACCTGTTCCTGCCCAAGTGTGGTGATAACGAAATCCTGCGCGGTGATCTCAAGCGAGCGGTTTCTATCCCGTCAAAAAGCATCCTGTTTAACATCGACCAGAAAGCGGACGTCATTAGCAAGACTCAAATCGATGCGCTACTTGCCGTCTTTGTCAAAGTTTTCGACGAGATGTGCGGTTACTATGGAAAGCAACCTTACATCGCTGAGTTTGAGCGTGAACTGGATAGAGACGGACTTCTGAAATCATTTATACACGATTTCGAAATGATTGCTGGGAAGCCATGGGAATGGGGACGGAGTCGCCCAACACGAGTCGCCGATTATGCCGATAATGCTTACAACCAGATTACAGGGCAAAACCAGAAAGATGTCCTCGACAAATATCGTCAGGATTACCGCGTCTCCATCGAAGACTTTGCCGAACAGGTGCATGCATATATTGAGCGCCAATCTCCCGATTTCCGTTTGAATTTCTTTGTCGATGAAGTTGGGCAGTACATCGCTGAAAACGTCAAGCTAATGACCAATCTCCAAACTATCGCCGAAAGTCTGGCTACCAAATGCCGGGGGCGTGCATGGATCATCGTAACCGCCCAGGAAGACATGGGAATGGTTGTTGGTGAGATGGGTAAACAGCAAGGCAATGACTTCTCAAAAATTCAGGCACGTTTTGCCAATCGCATGAAACTGACCAGCGCCGACGTTGCTGAAGTTATCCAGAAACGCCTGCTTATGAAAACCGAAGAAGGGACTCAATGGCTCTCAGATATTTACCACGCGCAATCCAACAATTTTAAAACCTTGTTTGATTTTGCCGACGGTTCTCAAACCTACCGGAATTTTCAGGATCGGGAGCATTTCATTCACAGTTACCCATTCATCCCGTATCAGTTCGCGCTGTTCCAGTCGGCTATTCAGAATCTGTCGCAGCATAATGCTTTTGAGGGCAAACACAGCTCGGTGGGCGAACGTTCCATGCTGGGCGTATTTCAACAGGTGGCGATTCAGATCGGAGAGCATGATATTGGTCAGTTGGCGACCTTCGATTTGATGTTTGAAGGCATTCGCACTGCGCTGAAATCCAACATTCAACGAGCCATTATCCAGGCAGAAAACCATCTTGACGGCCCCTTTGCAATCCAGCTGTTGAAAACGCTGTTCCTGGTCAAATACGTCAAGGAATTCAAGCCGACCGTTCGGAATCTTTGTATCCTGATGCTGGATGGTTTCAATCAGGAATTACCCGCGCTGAAAAAAAAGATTGAAGAAGCTCTTAACCTTCTGGAACAGCAAACCTATGTGCAGCGCAATGGAGAACTCTACGAATACTTGACCGATGAGGAAAAAGACGTCGAGCAGGAAATTAAGATTACTGAGATAGAATCGGCAGATGTTGCCGCCGAGCTTGAAAATATTGTCTTCGACCACGCCATCAAGCATCGTAAGATTCGTTACGATGAGAACGGACAGGATTATCCGTTCTCCAGAAAACTCGATGACCGTTTGTACGGACGGGAGTATGAGTTGGCCATCCATGTCGTCAGTCCCTTCCATGAGCACGCTGAAAACGAACAGATGCTGCGTACAAATTCAACCTACAAAGCTGATGAATTATTTGTAATCCTGCCTGCTGACGAACGATTGATGCGCGACCTGTTAATGTACAAGCGGACCGAGAAATACATTCGCCAGAACATCTCGATTACACAGCAGGAAGCGGTGAAACGCATCCTGACAGACAAAGGTTTTCAGAACCGGGAGCGGTATGACGAACTGCAGCAGCGCGTCCAGAACCTGATGGGCAAGGCCAGATTACTCGTGGCAGGAACCGACATCGAAATCGGCTCCGAAGATGCGCAAAATAGGGTATTACGCGGATTTCATGATCTCATCTCGCGCGCCTATCCAAATCTTCGCATGCTGCGCGGTATCACCTATACTGAAAACGATATTGCCCAATGCCTTCAACAATCACAGCAAGGATTATTTGGCAACGACGCCACCACACTGGCCGAGTCCGAGCAGGAGCTGTTGGCGTTCATTCAGAGCAATAACCGGGGTGGCGTGCGTACCACGCTGAAAAATTTACTGGAAAAATTCGAACGCAAACCCTATGGATGGTATTACGCCGCTGTGCTTTGCACGTTGGCCAACCTGTGTGCTCGAGGAAAAATCGAAGTTCGCGTTGATGGAAACTTGCTGGAAGAAGATGCACTGGAACGGACGTTGCGCAACACGCATGGTCATTCCAATGTGGTGCTGGAGCCTCAGGTAGAATTTACTGCGTCTCAGGTTCGTTTTCTCAAAGAATTTTATGAGGACTTCTTCGATGCCCCACCCACTGCCGGTGAAGCAAAAGCACTCGGCAAGGAAACCGGCGCTGCATTTCAAGAACTTATGCACCAACTCTCTCCACTGATGGCTCAATCATCTCAATACCCTTTCCTGAATGCACTGACTTCGGTAATCAAGAACCTTAAGGAAGTTACTGGCAAACCTTACACCTGGTATGTGACCGAGCTTGGTAATCAGGAAGATGAACTGCTTAAAATCAAGGAAAGCATTATAGACCCTATTCGCAAGTTTATGAGTGGCTCACAAAAAGAAATCTATGTTCAAGCCAGGGATTTCATGCGCACCCAGGAACCCAATTTCTCATATATTAATGATGAAGCAGTTAACAAAGTAAAATATGCACTTGAAGATCCCGCATGTTTCAAGGGTAACCGTATCCAGCAATTAAAAACTGACTTTGATGCTTTGAAAAAGGAAGTGGATGACAAGGTTAAAAGCGTTCGCGTATCGGCAGAAAATACCCTGGAAGCCATGAAATCACGAATGCAGAGTATGGATGAGTACAAAAAATTGCCTGATGAAAGAACCGCCGAGCTTTTGAAGCCCTTTCAGGATTTAATGGATCATATTCGTCATCAAAA
Organism: Nitrosomonas sp.; assembly: GCA_020446045.1. GTDB lineage: Bacteria > Pseudomonadota > Gammaproteobacteria > Burkholderiales > Nitrosomonadaceae > Nitrosomonas. Next base: position 6,157 of record JAGRFM010000113.1, on the reverse strand, counting down.
CCTGATTGCAGTAATCAATGATCGTATGCGTTTCTTCGAGGAACAGGGTTATCAGGTACTTTTGACAAAAATGGTGGAACTGGCAGCGCCGAAACCTGATTATAACGCTATTGATCAATCGGATTACGGTCATAAAGAAAATCCGCAAGTGAGTGAAGCACCTCCTCCTGAATATATTTCGGTCAGGAAAATCAATGTTGCTTTCAGCAAAGCCTGGCTGAATGACGAGGCAGATGTCGAACGTTACCTGGAGACCATGCGCGAAGCGCTGCTGGGAGAGATTCGGAAAGGCAAAAGAGTTCAAATTTAAGGAGACCAGCGATATGAAGATTGCTATAAAAAATCTCGGCGCTATCAAGCAAGCGGAGTTTACGCTCGGTGAACTGACGATAATCTGCGGTGGTAATAATACTGGCAAGACATATGCTACGTATGCGTTATTTGGCTTTCTATCCTTCTGGCGAGATGCTTTCTCAATCAAGGTGCCTGATGGAGACATCCGGCGTCTCTTGAACGAAGGAAGCGTTGAACTGGATATTCAAGACTATATCGGCAACGCACAAACAATACTCAAGAACGGATGCAAAGCTTTTACAGAGCAGCTATCTCATGTTTTTGCATCATCCGATAAGCATTTCTCTGAAAGTCAATTTTCAGTTGATTTGGATTCAAGTGACATCCAACCGATTCCTACCTTTGAACGTACAATGGGAGCAGCGAAAACCCAGCTGTTTTCTATCTCTAAAAAAACCGATTCACCACTGGTGACAATTTCTCTTCTTGTTGAGAAAGAAAAAGTCAGAATACCGCAGGACGTCATAAGTCGCATCATTGGTGATGCTTTGAAGGATATCGTTTTCGGACATCTATTTCCACACCCATTTATTGCCAGCGCAGAACGAACCGGAGCAGCAATATTCAGAAAGGAACTCAATTTCGCACGTAACAGACTACTGGAAGAAATGAGTTCCATGGAAAAAGACATCAACCCTTTTGAATTGCTTTCAAAGGTTTATACCGACTACGCGTTGCCTGTTAAGTCAAATGTTGACTTCACGCGCCAACTCGAGGATCTCGCCAAGAAAGATAGCTTTATAGCTAAGGAACACCTTGAAATACTCAATGACTTTACCGATATTATTGGCGGCGACTACCTCGTTACAAAAAATGACGAACTTTATTACGTTCCAAAGGGTAAGCGTATAAAGCTGACTATGGACGAAAGCTCAAGCGCGGTGCGCTCACTATTGGATATCGGGTTCTACCTTCGGCACGTGGCCACTCCGGGCGACCTTCTTATGGTCGATGAACCTGAACTGAATCTGCATCCTGAGAATCAGCGGAGGGTTGCACGCCTTTTTGCACGATTGGTCAATATCGGAATCAAAGTATTTATCACGACTCATAGCGACTACATCATCAAAGAACTGAATACGCTGATTATGCTAAACCAGGGAGGAGAACGACTTAGGGCTATTGCCGAACGCGAGAATTACAGAGATTCTGAAATGCTAAATCCTGACAAGGTAAGAGTTTATATAGCGGAAGAAGCTCTGATTAAGCTAGATGGAGCGCAGCGTAAAACAAAATGCCAAACACTCGTTCAGGCGGATATCGATAGCAAACTTGGAATTGAGGCACGAAGTTTCGACAAGACCATAGAAGACATGAATCGAATCCAGGAAGAAATTGTTTGGGGAGGAGATGAATAATGTCGGATATGAAAATCCTCTCTGAGCTGATTTTGGAATCAGCACTGGTTCCCCATGAATATGAATACGATAAGCCAGTCATCAAACTCCAGGAAGCAGGTGTCAAGGACTCTGTTTCCTCCATCCGCAATATACCCTCAGATGCTATTATCATCAAGGCTGACGAATTTCCCGCTCCAAAGACCTTTTTCAAAGGCGACAAAGGGGAATGCAAGCGGGCCGATTTCATTATTATTAGCGAAGAGAAAAAAGTCATTCTGTATGTTGAGCTAAAGGCAGGCGCAAAGGATGCCAGCCATATAGTTAAACAACTAAAGGGCGCTTCCTGTGTAATCTCCTATTGCAAAGAAATTGGTAAACAGTTCTGGAGTGAGGCCAGATTTCTTGATGACTATGCACATCGGTACATTGGTATCGTGAATCTGAGCATTAGCAAAAGACCATCTCGCCACAAATCGTCACCATTGCATGATTCACCAGAGAAGTTTTTGAAAATTTCTTCACCTCATAACCTTCAGTTCAATCATTTAGCTGCGGTGTGACCATGGAAACCGCCAAACTCAAAAAATTCGCGCAGTTCGCCCGGCGCAGCCTGCTGGAGCAGGTTTCAGCCAAGCTGGAACTGGTACTGGCTGATAACAGCGCCGCTCGGCGTGAAAGCGTTGAGGCTATCAAAAAGCTCGAAGAGGCGATCAAAAACCACGGCAAGGAACAAATCATTGAGCGGGTCGCCTATATCTGGTTCAACCGCTTCTGCGCCCTGCGCTTCATGGACGTGAACCGCTACACCCGCATCGGCGTGGTGTCACCCACCGAGGGGCAGTTTCAGCCGGAAATTCTGATGGATGCCAAGATGGGGCATATCGATGACGAGATGGTGCCAGAAAAGATTCGGCAGCAGATCTTTGCCCTGCTCGATGGCAAAGTGCCCAGCCGCGACCCACAAGGTGAGGCTTACCGCCTGCTGGTGGTGGCCGCCTGCAACTACTGGAACAAGGCGATGCCGTTCCTGTTCCAGCGCATCGATGACTACACCGAGCTGCTGATGCCCGACGACCTGCTCTCAGGCAATTCCATCCTCGCCTATACCCGCGAGGCGATGACGCCGGATGCCTGCGAGGATGTCGAGGTGATCGGCTGGCTCTACCAGTTCTACATCTCCGAGAAGAAGGACGAGGTGTTCGATGGCCTGAAGAAAAACAAGAAGATCACGCCCGAGAACATCCCCGCCGCCACCCAGCTCTTCACCCCGCACTGGATCGTGCGCTACCTGGTGGAAAACTCACTCGGCCGCCTGTGGCTGCTCAACCGTCCCGGCTCGAAGCTGGCCCTGCAGATGGACTACTACATCAAGCCCGAACAGGCCGAGACGGACTTCCTGCGCATCGCCAAGCCGGAAGAGATCAAGATCTGCGATCCTGCGTGTGGAAGCGGCCACATGCTCACCTATGCCTTTGACCTGCTCTACGCCATCTACGAGGAGGAAGGCTACGAGCCCGCCGAGATCCCGGAGAAGATCCTCACCAATAACCTCTACGGCATCGAGATCGACGAACGCGCCGGGGAACTGGCCGCCTTCGCCCTGACCATGAAGGCCCGCGCCAAGCAGCGCCGGTTCTTCAACAAGGGGGTCAAGCCGAATATCTGCGTGCTGGAGAATGTCCAGTTCGATGAGGGCGAGTTGAAGAGCTACATGGACTTTGTCGGCCGCGACCTGTTCACCGCGCCACTGCAAACCACCCTGCGCCAGTTCGAAGAGGCCGACAATTTCGGTTCCCTGATCCGTCCCGACGTCACCGACGTGGACGGCATGCTCAAGATACTGGAGTCAAAAAACGTCTCCGGGCAGTTGTTTATCAGCATGACCCATCAGAAAGTGCTGCAAGCCCTGCGGCAGGCCGATTACCTGAGCCCGAAATACCATGTGGTGATTGCTAATCCGCCGTATATGGGCAAGCGCAGCATGAATGGTCGTTTGCAGGTATTAGCAAAGGACTGCTATCAAAGAACCAAGACTGATTTGTTTGCAATGTTTATCGAGAGAAATGTGGACCTCGCTAAAGATTCCGCCTACGTCGCCATGATCACAATGCAGTCTTGGATGTTTCTTTCTACATTCGAGAGTCTCAGGTCAAATATTTTATCCAACAGTTCCATAGTGAGCATGGTGCATCTGGGTGCTCGTGCCTTTGATTCCATCGGTGGCGAAGTGGTTTCTACAACGGCCTTCATCTGTAAGAATATTGCCGACAGAGAATATAAAGGAACGTATCTTCGTCTCGTCGATGGAGAGGATGAGCAAGAAAAGTCAAATCAGCTAAAAGAATTAAAGAGCCGACCTTACTTAGCTTCGTCGCACGATTTTGACACAATACCTGGTCGCCCAATTGCATATTGGATCAGTGAAAAAGTTAGGAACGCTTTCGCGCAAGGAACTCCATTTGGCGACGTTGGATTTCCAAAAGTCGGTATGCAAACGTCAAACAACGACAAGTATTTGCGGCTCTGGCCCGAGGTCTCATTTCATGAATTCAAAGATGAAGAGATGCCTCCAAAATGGATCAAATATCTCAAAGGGGGAGCCTTTAGGAGGTGGTATGGAAATCTTGACTACCTCTTGAGGTATAACAAAGATCCTCAGTTTATTAAGCAGCAGCCAAACGCTACAGTTCTGCCAGAGACAAAGCTCAAAGAGGCAAAGTGCACATGGACAGATCTTACGTCTGGACCATTTAATGCCAGATATGCGCCTGACGACACATTTCACGATATTTCTGGTCACTGTTTCTATCCACCGCGAAGCAAGCAAATGGTATTGCTTGCCTACAGCAATACGCGGCTTTTTGATTATCTACTATCGCTTATCAATGCATCATTCCATTTTCAGGTGGGCGATGTTGCGAAAATTCCTGTTCTCGAAGTAGACCCAAGCGCTTCAAATAACGCGTCAACGTTAGTTTCATTGTCAAAAAGGGACTGGGATTCCTACGAAACCTCGTGGGACTTCACCGGCCTTCCGCTCCTGAATCCCGACTACCGTCAGTCAACCTTGAAAGCTACCTACCAGAAGCTCCGCGCCCACTGGCAGGAGATGACATTGGAGATGCAGTGCCTGGAGCAAGAGAACAACCGTATCTTCATCGACGCCTACGGCCTGCAGGACGAACTAAAGCCCGAGGTGCCGCTCAACGAGATCACCCTGACCTGCAACCCGCACTACCGCTACGGCAACGACAAGAGCGACGACGAGCTGGAGGCGCTGCTGCTGGCCGACACCCTACGCGAGCTGGTCTCCTATGCCGTGGGCTGCATGTTCGGCCGCTACGCGCTGGACAAGCCGGGGCTGGTCCTGGCCAACCAGGGCGAGACCATCGAGGACTTCCTGCAGCGGGTCCCGGAGCCGAGCTTCCCGGCTGACGGCGACAACGTCATCCCCATGCTCGACGGCGACTGGTTCACCGACGATATCGCCGAGCGCTTCCACAAGTTCCTGCGCGTGGCCTTTGGCGATGAGCACTACGAGGACAACCTCCGCTTCGTTGAGCAGGGCCTGAACATCAAGGGCAAGCGTAACTACGGCATCCGCGACTACTTCCTCGGCGAGTTCTACACCGACCATGTAAAACGCTACAAAAAGCGCCCCATCTACTGGCTGTTCTCCAGCCCCAAGGGAAGTTTCAACGCGCTGATCTACATGCACCGCTACCGCCCGGATACGGTCAGCGTGGTGCTCAACGACTACCTGCGCGAGTTCCGCACCAAGCTCACCTCCCACAAGAACCATCTGGAGGCGGTCAGCATCAGCGGAAGCGCAAGCCAGGGCGAGAAGACCAAAGCCCTGAAGGAGATCGAGAAGATCACCAAAATGATCGCCGAGATGGAGGATTACGAGCGCGAAGTGCTGTACCCACTGGCCACCGAGCAGGTGGAGATCGACCTCGACGACGGCGTGAAGGTCAACTACCCCAAACTCGGCGCGGCTTTGAAGAAGATCGTGGGGCTGGATACGAAAGATGAGTAAGTGGTTATGACGAATTCCGCCTTGTTCGGCAATACTGATTATCAGGCTTGGCTCAAGCAAATCAAGCAGCGGATTAGCGCCGCTCGAATCGGTATCGCCTTGGCAGCGAATCGGGAATTGATCCGGTTCTATTGGGACTTAAGGGGGATGATTGCCGCCAAACAAGCGGAGAGCCAATGGGGCGATAAAGTGGTGCCACAGCTTTCGCATGATTTGCAACGGGCTTTTCCTGATCTCAAGGGTTTGTCGGCATCCAATCTGAAATATTGCCTGCGTTTTTTCCTATTCTACGGCGGTGCAACCAGTGATGTCGTGTCTTCGCCTGACGATACATTCCCTACATTTGGTCAACAGCCTGTTGACCAAATTCCATGGGGTCACAATATTCTGATTTTTACCAAGTGCGATAGCGTGGAGGAAGCCG
>JAGRFM010000112.1 GCA_020446045.1 Nitrosomonas sp. | reverse complement strand
GCATCAAGTTCAGGGCAGTTTTTTCTACTCTTCACTATCTACGTCAGCCCAATATTTGTGCGACTGACGCAGATAGTGAAGGGCAGAAAAAAGACAAAAATGCATACACAAGACCGGAGAAGAACCGCGGAGAAATCAAAAAGACAGGCAATTTCCTTGCGTTTAGACTAGGAAATTGCCTGTTTTTAGACAGAACAGAATCTGCGTGTGGCCTATTTAGAATCTGAAGTTGTATTGAACATAGAACAAATCGGCATCAGTGCCAGGCCGTTGTGCTTTCAAAAACTTTCCACTAAACAATTTGGAATAACCTACCAACACATCATGATTGCGGCTGATATGGATATTGGCACGGAAATCGATTTCATCGCCTACATGACTGCCTGATTGTCCGGTTGGATCTCTCAAGGCTGCTGCACCGCCTGCGTTATACAGATAGTCGCGGTCATTCGCCAGGTAGTAACGATGATATTGTGAAATGAAGGTAAACCAAGGCACCGGATGCATGGTGATTTGTGCGTTGATATCATGAATATTCTGACGTCCGACACGATCCATGAAACCCATATAGTAGTGACCGAATGGGAACAAATGGCTGAATGTGTTGCTTCTTCCATCGTTCGGATTGGCATCACCGGATGCAAAATCATAGCGAATCCAGACATGTGGATTCATCGGTAGTGGCACACGATAACCCAAGCCGGTAGCAACTGCAAAGGCGGAAACGTCCAGATTTGATCGTTCACCCCATTGATACATACCTTCCAATTCATAGAGATAACGGTCAAAATTACCCACTAAACGGCCACCCCAGGTATGTATCGAGAAATTACCGCCCATGATATTTCCGATCGCGACATTTGCTGGTGAGACAGGATTCTGGTTGTCCAATCCCAGATAATAAAGATCAATCAAATGGCCTGGCATGGGTTTGATGCTACCCCACAAACCCCAGAAATTTTGCTGTGTATCCCAGTTATCGAAATCGCCTTTCTGAGTTTTCATGGGTCTTACCCAAAACGCATCCAGATCGAATTTTTGATTGCGCCAGAAAACCTTACCACCCTGGAAAGTGCGTCGTGTATTAGCCCAATCCAGTGTGGAGATCAGTCTTTGTGAACCATACAGCAATTCCTGACGGCCGGCTCTGAAATAAATCGGACCATTAACATCGGCCAGTTTAATATCGGCGAACAGATTGAGCATATCTGTATGATTTCTTTCAATACCCAGCGGTGTTAATTCTCCGCCAAATGCACGGGCATCGAGGAATTCTGCGAATAAGCGAACACGGTCACGGTACCATAAATCTGCATGTACCCGCGTACGCAGCATATGCCAATCATTATTGGTATCGTTGGCATTCAGTCGGCTGTCTGTCTCATGGACATAGCGGTACCAGAAACTTCCGCCGAAAGACAGCAACCAGTCATTGCCCAGGTGTATGCGCTTTACCGGATCGAATAAGTTCTTTTCATGTTCAGGGTTTTCCAGGTATCTGAAATCGACGTCAAACGCGGAAGTCGGCATTAATGCAAATGGTGCGTATGGCTTAGAGGGTCGATTTTCACGTTTGTTGCCAGTAACCAGATCTTTTATGGAATAGTAGCCTGGACCGGAAGGTGGTGCTCCAAACAGTCCGGGTCTCGGCATTGGTGTAACCGGTGGGACTTTTGAAAAATCAAATTTGCCGCTGTTTGTCGCTTGTGCCGATTCGGTATCCTGATTCGATGCATGTGCCTGGAAAACAAATAACGACATGCAAAAACAAGACACCAACGCATAGCGCATAAAGTTTGCGAATGACTGAGCTCTATTTCGGGCAGTGATTGCCAGGGATAGAACCGGAGGAATGGGCGAACTCATGGATAAAGGCTCCTGTTGTTGATTGGTTGCACTATTTAAACGTGTTTAAGAATATAAATTGAAAAAATTATGGTTGTAAACGATGCCACGATGAGTATCTGGAAATCAACCATGCAAATAATTATAGGTGTTGCTAATTTAGCACGAAGTCATTAATAAGTGCCCTGAAATCCCTTTTTTTTACAGATAATTAGCAGATTTTAGCTGTAAAGATGTCAGCCCATTCCAATGTTTGTATTGTAATCTATTGATAATTAATAATTATTGATGTTTTCGGCTGTGTTGCCAAAATGCAACAATTGATGATGTAAGTCTATACAATGACTGGCGCTGATGACGTGGTTGAGGGATAAGAACGGTAAATGTTAAAAGTTTTGCCTGACTTTGATGCCTAACGCTTTGATTTTATCTGCAAAAGCAATAAACCATGATTCATCAACTTTGGTTAGTGTTGATGCCTCAGGTTGATATGACGTGCGTTCAATGCCATACAGCATGACGCCTTGTAAGGCAATCTCATTTTGTTGCAAAACTTGTATAAACTCCAGATAAGAAAGAGTTTCTTCGTCAGATGGCGGTTGCCCGTTTTGATTGAAAACACAAGTTTGCAGCCAGGTTGGACAATAGGATGTGGCCAGTTTTAAATTATCAAAAACCCGTTTCATACTCATGCGAGTGTTGTTTATTTGCAACCGGCCTTTACTGGTGGCGCTATCGAGTTTAAACCATATCTCGCCGTTCATTTTTGCCATATGTTTCAGGCTGGCGACAACATAGGGACGGTCGATAAAGCTGCCATTGGTAATTAACACCAGTTTCAGATCACTTGGCAAATGAAAATCCTGTTTCACACGGCCAATCAGTTCAATAATCTGCTCAAATTCTTTGGCGCTGGTTGGTTCACCGTTACCCGATAGTGCAATATCGCTGATTTTTCTTACTTCAGGCGGGACTTTATCCTGCATGAAATTGCCATAAAGTAATTCATTTAGAAAACCGCGTAATTCTGTTTCAAGTTTTACCAAATCGATCGGTGGAGCGACGCCACGTTTCAGATTGGGAACCTGGCAATAGATACAGCGCCAATTGCATGCGTTATTTGGGTTCAAATTAATACCGATAGATACGCCACCCGCCCGGCGAGAAATAACGGGATATACATAAGTCAGACCCGCTGCATTGCGATTGTGGTCAGATGTATTCAGTAGGTTGGATTTTTGCTGCAATGGTACAATCCTGCAAAATTATTGAAAAAGAAAACGCCCTTATGCTTATTACACGCAGGCTGGAATTTGATGCCGGTCATAGAATTTCTACGCATAACAGTAAATGCCGCCATTTGCATGGGCATCGTTATGCCATTGAAATAACACTTTCAGGATATATTATCGCCGAGAAAGGCGTGGTGCAACAAGGGATGGTAATGGATTTTGCCGAAGTGAAACGCATTGCCAGAAAAGTGCTGGTTGATAAATGGGATCATGCTTTCCTGGTATATTCCGGAGACACCCCCGTTTTGCAGTTTTTACAGACGCTGAATGATCATAAAACCGTTGTGTTGGACGTACAGCCAACGGCTGAGAATCTCGCTGTCATTGCTTTTGGTATTCTTGATGAGGCTTACCAGGATAGCTACGGCAATCATTTGCAGCTGGAAAAAGTACGATTGTACGAAACGCCGAATTGCTGGGCAGATGCGGTGCGTGGTGCGCATTGATTTTCTATTATAAACACTATTAAAAAGTATTATGTTTGTTGATTCACATTGTCATTTGGATTTTCCCGATCTCGCCACTAATCTGGATGAATTATTGCGTAATATGGCGAGGAACCAGGTTACTCATGCGTTATGCGTCGGTGTCAATCTGGCCGATTTTCAGCGTGTGCTGGATTTGGCAATAGCGTATGACAATTTGTATGCTTCTGTGGGTGTTCACCCCGATTATGAAATTGAGCATGAACCGGATGCCGCACACTTGGTTAAACTGGCAGAACATCCAAGTGTTATCGCAATTGGTGAAACCGGGTTGGATTATTATCGTCTGACAGGGGATCTGGAATGGCAGCGCGAACGATTCCGTCAACATATCCGCGCCGCACGCCAATCAGGTAAACCATTGATCATTCATACGCGTTCCGCCGCGGATGATACGTTGCGAATCATGCGGGAAGAAGGCGCCGATCAAATTGGTGGTGTGATGCATTGCTTCACAGAAAGTTGGGAAGTGGCGCAACAGGCGATTGAAATGAATTTTTACATTTCGTTTTCAGGAATTGTTACCTTTAAGAATGCAATCGAACTCAAAGAAGTCGCCAAGAGAACGCCACTGGATCGTATGCTGATTGAAACTGATTCGCCGTATCTGGCACCCGTACCTTTTCGCGGCAAAATGAATCAGCCAGCCTATGTGAAACATGTTGCCGAAGAAATAGCCCGGCTGCGTGCTATGGATCTGGAAACAGTGGCTTCTGCTACAACAGAAAATTTTTTCCGATTATTCAAAACTGCGCATAAAAATAGATCAAAGGTGCATTGATTTAGGATGAATTGCTTTTTACCTATTAAAATACTATCGATATGACTGAGTTACATGAGAAAGTGGCAATCGTTACCGGGTCTTCCAGAGGGATAGGCGCCGAAATCGCCATGTTGCTTGCCCGGGCTGGTGCAAAAGTGGTGGTTAATTATGCACATAATCAACGGGCTGCGGATGATGTTTGCATGAAAATTACACAGGCCGGTGGCAAATGTGTAGCTGTGCGGGCGGATGTTAGTGATTCACGGGATGTAAAACGTTTATTTGATGCGGCAATCGAAAATTTTGGGCGCATCGATATTCTGGTCAATAACGCCGGAATATTGATTTTCAAAAAAATCGCCGAGGTGACCGACGAAGAATTCGAACGAATTCTCAATATTAATCTCAAAAGTATTTTTTATACGCTGCGCGAGGCTGCCGGACGCTTGGCGGATAATGGCCGTATCGTCAACATTTCCAGTACGGTAACACGCCTGATGCTGCCAAAATATGGGCCCTATGCGGCAACAAAGGGTGCGGTTGAACAATTGACGCGCATTTTTGCACGGGAAATCGGCGAGCGTGGCATAACTGTGAATTCGGTGTCTCCGGGACCTGTTTATACGGAACTTTTCCGCGCGGGAAAAACAGCGGATGATATTCAGCGTATGTCTGATTTATCATCGTTAGGCCGGATTGGTGAAGTCGATGACATTGCACACATCGTATTGTTTTTGGTCAGTGAGGAAGCGCGATGGATTACGGGGCAGGATATCGGTGCTAATGGTGGCATTATATGACGGAATAAGAAAAAACCAGCTGATCAGGCGATGCTGATAGCTGGTCAAAGGAGAGTAGTAAAAGTTTTGGGAGAATGAAGGAACAAAATGCTGTTCTCATGAAGTGAATAATAGTTGCCCGCGCATTTTTTTTCTGTGTTTTTTGTCACACTAGTGCTATTTCAATTTAATATTGCCTGATACAGTTAGCTTTTCAGTGTTACTGGCGAGGCGTGCCTTGCAGGAAATAGTTGTTCTATTACCCAAAGACACAACGCTGTCCATGGGCGATGAAAAGCTCACCCACAGGGCGCTACCGTGTTGCAGTACTTGAAAAGGGAATAACCCTTTCCTGCACACTGCGTCTTATTGCATAACACCACGGTAACGCTGTGCCTGGCAATATCAAATTGAAATAGCACTGGATTTTAATAAAGGATATTTAACATGCTGATTGGCGTTCCAAAAGAAATCAAAATTCATGAAAATCGCGTCGGCCTTACACCGGCATCAGTGCGGGAACTGGTGGTACACGGCCATCAGGTTATGGTGCAGAAAAATGCGGCACAGGCAATTGGATTGGATGACAGTCGTTACCAGGCAGCGGGCGCAGAGATTGTTGAAACGCCTGAAGAAATCTATTTCCGGGCAGAATTAATTGTCAAAGTAAAAGAGCCGCAATCGACTGAACTGCCTTTGCTACGCCCTGAACAGGTTTTGTTTACGTATCTGCACCTTGCTCCGGATCCGGTACAGGCCCAGGGACTGCTTGATTCGGCGTGCATTGCTATTGCATATGAAACCGTTACCGACCAGTACGGAGGTTTGCCATTACTTGCGCCGATGAGTGAGGTAGCCGGACGCATGGCGATTCAGGCCGGTGCGCATGCACTTGAAATGGATCAGGGTGGTCGGGGTATGTTGTTGGGGGGTGTATCCGGTGTTCCATCGGCAAAAGTGGTTGTTATCGGTGGTGGCGTGGTTGGCACTAATGCGGCGCGTGTGGCGATGGGTATGGAAGCGCATGTGACGGTACTGGATAAATCGATACACCGGTTACAGCAACTGGATCTGCAGTACGGCTCACGAATCAATACTGTTTTTTCAACCGTCGATGCGATTGAAGAACATGTGTCGGAAGCCGACCTTGTCATTGGTGCAGTTCTGGTTCCGGGCGCTTCAACGCCGAGACTGGTGAATCGTGAATTAGTGAAAACCATGCATCGCGGTTCTGTTTTGGTCGATGTTGCAATTGACCAGGGTGGCTGCTTTGCAACATCGCGACCCACTACACTGGCTGATCCTATTTTTATTCTGGATGATGTTGTGCATTACTGTGTTTCCAATATGCCTGGCGCCGTAGCACGAACATCAACGTTTGCATTGAATAACGTCACGTTGCCGTTTGTGTTGTTGATAGCCGAAAAAGGCTACCGGAAAGCGCTTATTGACGATCCGCATTTGCGTGACGGTTTGAATGTTTTCAAGGGACATCTTACACACCAGGCTGTTGCGCATGATTCGGGTAAGCCTTACGTGAATGCCATGACTTTGCTGAAAAATCCTTGAGAAATAGGGCGGCCGAGATTTTTTCCGCTTAAACAATGACGATGCTGTTACGGTTTTTCTTGGCCTGATACAATGCACTATCCGCAGCAAGATAAAGCATGTCGGGTTCTGTTTCTCTGGCGTTGATACATAACTTGCATCCCATAGAAACAGTCAGATATTGATGGACTTTGCTTCGCTCGTGTTTGATGGCCAGGCCGATAATGCTGTTTTGGACCTGATGCAGTATATCGTTGATCTGATCATTGCTCATATTACTGAAAACGATGCCGAATTCTTCGCCGCCGAGTCTGAAAATAAAATCGTTAGTCCGTTTGAGGTTCTGTTTAAGGGCACTGGCAACTTGTGTTAAAGCGTGGTCGCCAGCCTGGTGTCCATAATAATCATTGTAATTCTTGAAATAATCGATATCGAGTATACACAATGCGATTGATGTACTGGTACGTTGCGCATGCCTCAATTGTTGTTCAAAAATATTATCAAAGTGGCGCCGGTTAAATACAGAAGTGAGCTTGTCGGTAATGGAAAGTGCTTCAATATGTTTCTTGTCGGTAATATCCTGAAGAATATTGGTATAGCCTCTGCCGTGTATGTTTTCGACGGTGGGTATAATTTTGGAATACAACCATGTTTTTTTATGGTTACGATGCGTGATTTCAATTTCACCTTCCCAGACTGTATCGGTCTGTATGATCTGGGTTATATTTGTGTAGCGAGGATCATTTTCTTTTTCAGGTAGAAAATAAAAACTGGGTTTTCCAATAAAATCGGATTTAATGCCGCCAAGGGCGCGGCATAGCGAGTTGGTGATTTCCTTGACAGTGCCGTTTTGATCCAGGTAGGCGATCATAATGTTTTGATCAATTAATGCGGCTCTTTTATCTATGGTTGTCTGCGCTGCGGATAATTTATAAAAAATCCTCACCCCGAGCCATATCGTGACCAGGAAGGCTATCACAGAAATCATCAGCAGTTTATTTTTGAAAGCATCAATGGAGTCGGCCATCACGTTGTTGTCATATTGAAGCATGCTTTGTTGATTAACGATTAACTGATTGAGAATGCCGTTGATGACCTGATTCATTCCAGTGGCTTGTGTTCGTAACAAATAATTGGCGCGATTAAACTCTTCGCTTTGTCTGATTGAAAATGTTGCTTGGGTTAATGTGCCCAATTCTTCCCTGTCTTGAATCAAGTCGCCTATTATTTTCTGACTATCCGGGGATACATGATGCGCCATCGCGTTTAGCATGTTCAGATAATGCTGATTCATCTGCCATACTTCGTGAAAGTCCTCGATAAAGTGTTCTTTCTCGGTTAGGATATATGAACGGATATGTGCCAGTGTTTTACCCAATGTATGACGGAACCGAAACAATGCAATCAGAAACTTTCTGCGTTCCGGACTGACTTCCTTGATTTCTTCCAGATCAACGAGTTCGATGACCTTATCGGTCATGGACAGTAATAGTGGCGTAATTCTTTCTGCAAGCAACTGATTTGCCGGCAGGTTTGAGTCCTGGTGGACCAGTTCAAGAATTTCAAGCTGCACATGTTCATAAGTAACCAGAAGACTGCGCAGTCTATCAAATTGGGCTTTATCCGTTGAGTCATGCCAGTTTCTTGATAGCTGCACCATTTGTTCTTCGGCAAAACGGATTTTTTCCCAGTTTTCTAGCAGATCATTTTTAAAATGCTCGTCTTTTAGCAACATCCAGCTTCGTAAAGAACCAAGAGTATGATTAATCAGGTTTTCCATCGAAGTGCTGATATAGACGGTAGGGATGTCAGTCTGAGTGATGGTTTTGGATTTTTTTTGTAATGCGATAATCTCTGTAAAGCTGATCGTAACGATAAGCGCAAAAATGCCCACGATCAGGACAAAACCCATATTGATAATCTTATTGGTAGGGTGTTGTGAAAGCATGAAATGATTTTTTGTTTTGTCGGAGGTGGATTTGCCAGGAGAGCTATAACGATTTAAAGCAATATGCAGCAAGCTTGATGACAAAGATTTATTAATTTTGGTGTCAATCTCTATCTTACGGTCAATAACGATGGAATTTTAGCGTTATTCTGGAACGCGGTGTGTGAAAAAACACTGGGGAAGCGTGTTATTGATAGTGTTTCAGTCATTGAGCATAAACGCGGTTGTAAATTTAATCCGGAAGTTACTGTTAAATAACCGCAAAACACATCACGCGCGGGTATTTTCTTTGACCGCCATGGTATGATGTTTGAGAATAATATATGTCTGCATGCAAACGATTATGACTGAAGAAATACTTGACCCGTTGGTGATTAGTGAACAGCAATTTGATAATGCTTGCCAATATATTCAGCATCTTCAGAGCGGGCTGGTTGATTTTTTGAAACAGCCTAAACGTATCCATATTATCCACTTTCCTATCGAAATGGATGACTGTTCAGTCAGAACGTTTCGTTGTTTTCGTGTGATTCATAACCGTGTATTTGGTCCGGGAAAAGGGGGAATCCGATATCATCCCGAAGTCACCGAAGCGGAAGTGATATCTCTGGCTAAACTGATGACCTGGAAATGCGCATTGGTTAATATTCCCTTTGGCGGGGCTAAAGGCGGGATTTGCTGCGACCCAAAGTCACTGAGTACAAGTGAGTTACGACGTATCACGCGGCGTTTTACTTCGGATTTGCTAGAAGTCATCGGGCCGCATACCGATATTCCGGCGCCGGATATGTATACCGATGAACAAACCATGGCCTGGATTTATGACACGTACGATGTTTTGAATCCGGGACGTAACAATCGTCCTGTGGTTACCGGGAAGCCAATCGAGCTGGGTGGTTCTTACGGTCGGACAGAATCGACGGGCCGTGGCTGTTTGTATGTGACCGAACGCTTCTTGTCGAAAGGTTTGATTCCGGAAATGTCCGATGTGGCCGGGGCAAGTGTTGTCATTCAGGGATTCGGCAATGTCGGTAGTATTGCGGCGCAGGAATTTTGCCGGCAAGGCGCCAGAATTGTCGCGCTGAGCGATAGCAGTGGTTGTATTTTTGCTGAATCCGGCCTTGACCTGGATCGAGTCATTCAATTCAAGAAAGAGCATGGTTGTCTGGTGGGTATGCCGGATACCATGACCTTGACTAATGAGGAGTTGATTGAGCTGGATTGCGATATCCTGATTCCTGCTGCGGTCGGCAATCAAATTCATGCGGGTAACGCGCATAATATCAAAGCCAAACTGATCGTTGAAGCGGCTAATAACCCAACGACACCTGTCGCCGACCGGATTCTGCATCAAAGGGGGATTTATCTGATCCCGGATATCATTGCCAATGCGGGGGGCGTAACCGTGAGCTACTTTGAGTGGGTACAGAATCATGCCAACGAGCAGTGGGATCTGGAAACCGTTAACGATAAATTGAAACGCAAACTGTACGGTTGTGTGGATACGGTGTTTAAACGCTGGCAGGGGTTTGTGGTTGGTGAAGAAAAATGTGCCGATAAGTTGACCGGTGAACAGCTCGGTTGCCCGGATTTCAGAACTGTAGCGCTTGTCACCGCAATTGAGCGTGTGGCGAATGCGACATTATTACGTGGGATCTGGCCCTGACCCTGACCCTGACCCACGTTCCTACTTGGCATTTAGAAATGATGTCGAGGTGGAGTTCCTTGATTTCTTGGTTTATTTGTGTAATCCATTCTATTGGATGGAAAGCAATGACATAAACACATTTCTATGCTGAGCACGGTATAATACGGAATCTGAAAATATATTTAGGTATTGAATCTTACAGTAGCTTCAATTTATGAAATTACATCTCGCAAGCTTTGATCAGCAAAACATTTTTTCCGGGTATGGTGACGGTTATGTGATGATCAATAAGGTACGTTATGGCAGTCATTTAATTGTCATGCCTGATCATATCATCGATCAATGGCCGGTCGAATCGGCGGCACAGTTGGCGTTTGAGCATTTTGACCCTGTGTTATCGCATAAGCCTGAAATTATCCTGCTTGGTACCGGTGCTGAAATCCATTTTCCCGACTATGGTTTGATGGCCAAAATAATTCAGTCCGGCGTTGGTTTTGAAGTCATGGACACGCAAGCTGCGTGCCGTACCTACAATATTCTGGTGGAAGAAAACCGACAAGTAGCCGCAGCGATTATCCTGTAAGCTTTTTTGCATTGCGAATAATTGAAGAAAGTTTTGAAATTCGTCATGTGCACTGTCATTTCAAGGCAAAAAATGGTGAGAAAGCGCAGTTTACCAGGCTGTAAATGAGCGTTTCAAACCAATTTTTAACGTAGAAACCGAACGTAATAGAATTTCAGCCGAAACCCGGCCAATAATGACTATCCGGTAACGGCCGTTTTCCAAAAATAGCCTGTCCGACGCGAACTACAGTTGCGCCTTCTTCAATCGCCAGTTCAAAATCCCCGGACATGCCCATCGACAGTTCGTCAAACGATAATCCGGCTGGCATACTCTGGCGCAGCCTTTCTTGCAAGTTGCGCATACGGACAAAGCATTCGCGCACACGATCCAAATGAGGCGAAAAAATGGCCAGTGTCATCAAACCTTTGATCTGTAACGCCGAATAATTCGGCAGTTGTTTGACGAAATTTTCCACTTCCTCCGGCGGGAGACCGAATTTACTGGCTTCGCCCGAGCTGTTCACTTGCACGTAAACATCCATGCCGCGGCCTGCGGCCTGGAGCCGTTTGTCAAGTTCGGCGGCTACTTTGAGGCTGTCGAGTGCCTGGAATTCATGCGCAAAGCGTGCGATATATTTAACTTTATTGGTTTGAAGATGGCCAATCACGCACCATTTGATATCAAGATCGCTGAGTGCTTCTGATTTCTCACGTGCTTCCTGTACCTTGTTTTCACCCATTTCATGGCAACCCGCGGCATACGCAATACGCAACCGTTCCGCCGGTACGGTCTTGGTGACCGGCAACAGACGTACGGTTGAAGGATCGCGACCGGCCCTGGTGCAGGCTTCGGCTATCTTCTGATTGATCATGGCCAGATTGTGCTTGATGTCATTGAGCTGCTGTTCAGCCGATGGGGTTTCTAATTCCAATGTATTCTCCTAAACGCGTTGGGTTGCCTGGTGAAAAACCATTTTCCATTGATCGCCGTACCGGCGCCATATGGAGCACCGGATCGAACCGCCTCGAGTTGCTTTGGTTTGATTCGACTTGATCGCACGGTAAATGGCTATGACCGTATCGGTCGATAATGGTTTGATGCGAAAATCTTCTAATGACCAAGATAGCGCATTGTCTTTGTTCAGCAGCCAATTAACGGCCTGATCCCTGGAATTGACCTGACCGTTATTGCCGATCTCTTCAAATGTATTGTCCAGCAGTTCATCGATAACCTCAGGATGGGTGCGCATATCCGTATGCAATAATTTCAGTTCCAGTGCTTTGATTTGCGCGGCGAGCTTTTCCATAAATGAGATAGCATTTTAAGGGTTATTTGACGCGCATGCCCGGTTGCGCGCCGGAATCAGGATTGAGAATGAACAATTCCTGACCACCACTGCCGGCAGCCAACACCATGCCTTCCGACAGGCCGAATTTCATTTTTCGCGGTGCAAGATTAGCGACCATGACGGTCATGCGTCCTTTCAGTTGTTCAGGGTCGTACGCTGATTTGATACCGGCAAATACCGTGCGTTGCTCGTTGCCGATATCAAGTGTCAGTTTTAATAATTTATCCGCACCTTCGACATGCTCGGCGTTGATAATTTTTGCCACGCGTAAGTCGATCTTGCCAAAGTCGTCAATCGTAATTGTCTCGGCTATTGGCGCAATGGTTTTTGACGTATCGTCTGAAGCGGTTTTAACCGCTTTTGTTGCGCCGGATTGTTCTGCAGAAAGGCTTTGTTTGTTTGCTTCCACAAGTGCGTCGATCTGTTTGTTGTCGATACGTGTCATTAAATGCTGGTACGCGTTAATGGTATGTCCGGCGGGTAGTAGTAGCTGTGATACCGGATCGCCGGCTGCAAGTTCTGGCCAAGTCAGTTTACTACAATTCAAGAAATTTTCAGCCTGTCGGATAGTTTCAGGCAAGATGGGTTTCAGGTGCCGCGCCAGCAGAAAAAAAAGCTGAATGCCGAGACTGCAGGCACGATGCAGATCGGTTTCTTTGTCTGCAACCTTGGCAATTTCCCAAGGAGCTATTTCATGGATATATTCGTTGGCCTCATCAGCGAATTTCATGATCTGGCGCACTGCAAGCGAAAAATCACGCTCTTCGAACGCTTTTTCGATTGTATCGGGGCGCCAGTTGGCAAACCGCGCGTCGACAATTTGTTTTAAAGCCTGGTATTCAATACCATCGACCAGTTTGCCATTAAAGCGCTTAGTGATAAATCCGGCGCAGCGGCTCGCGATGTTGATGAATTTGCCAACCACGTCGGAATTGACTCGCGCGACAAAATCGTCCAGATTCAGATCGATATCTTCCATGCTGCCGTTCAGTTTGGCGGCATAGTAATAACGCAGCCATTCCGGATTCAACCCTTGCTGTAAATAACTGTGTGCCGTGATGAACGTACCGCGCGATTTGCTCATTTTTTCGCCGTTCACCGTTAAAAAGCCGTGCGCAAAAATCTGCGTTGGGGTGCGGTAGCCGGCATGTTCAAGCATGGCGGGCCAGAATAGGGCGTGGAAATACAAAATATCCTTGCCGATAAAATGATACAGCTCGGTTTCGGTTTCCTTGTGCCAATATGCGTCAAAATCGATAGCTTCACGGCTGCACAAATGCTTGAAGCTACCCATATAACCAATCGGTGCGTCAAGCCAAACGTAAAAATATTTACCCGGTGCATCGGGAATTTCAAATCCGAAGTAGGGTGCGTCGCGCGAAATATCCCAGTCGGATAGTTTGTTTTCACCCGCGTCGCCTAACCATTCATGCATTTTGTTCGCGGCTTCCGGTTGCAAATGACCAGCCCGTGTCCAGTGGCGTAAAAAATCTACGCAGCGATCGTCCGATAAATTGAAAAAATAATGTTCCGAAGATTTTTTGACCGGCGTTGCACCTGATACGGCCGAATACGGATTTTTCAACTCGGTCGGGGCATAAGCTGCACCGCAGACTTCGCAGGAATCGCCGTATTGATCTCGCGCCGAACATTTGGGACATTCACCCTTGACGAATCGGTCTGGCAGAAACATGTTGCGCTGCGGATCGTATAATTGTTCGATGCCTTTTACTTTGATTAATCCGGCAGTCTTCAGTTTGTGATAAATGTCTTCCGAATAATGGCGCGTTTCGTCCGAATGTGTGCTGTAGTAATTATCGAAATGAATTTGAAAGCCGGTAAAGTCATCGTAGTGCTCATCATGTACACGTGCGATCAATGCTTCAGGCGTAATGCCTTCTTTTTCGGCACGCAGCATGATTGGCGTGCCGTGGGTATCGTCAGCACAGACATAATAAATTTCATGGCCGCGCATTTTCTGAAAACGCACCCAGATATCCGTCTGGATGTATTCTACTAAATGGCCCAGATGGATGCTGCCATTGGCATAAGGCAGTGCTGAAGTTACCAGAATTTTTCGTGTGTTCATTCGTTGTCGCTTGGTCAAAGTTGGGTCAAGTTGCATAAACGGCTATTTTATCAAATTGTGCGGGGTACCTGATATTTGTTACTATGCCAATTTCAAATGAATGCGTGGCTGTGCCAAGAATAAAAAGGTTGCAGTATTAAGGAGTTTTTAGTGAGCATTTCAGAGCAACAAATTCAATCCATTCTTAAGGCGGTAATCGATCCCACAGTCGGGAAAGATTATATTACTATCGGTTCGATAAAACATATTCAAATCAATGGCAACGATGTTGCGCTTGATGTCGAACTGGGTTATCCGGCCAACAGTGTCAAGGCGAATGTCCAGCAACAAATTATCATGGCATTACAGGCCATTCCCGGAATCGGTAAAGTCAACGTTAGCGTCAGCAGCAAAATCGTGCCGCATGGTGTGCAAGGCGGGGTTAAATTAATCCCCGGTATTAAAAATATTATTGCGGTCGCTTCGGGCAAGGGGGGTGTCGGTAAATCAGCAACTGCTGTCAATCTGGCGCTGGCATTGGCTTCGGAAGGTGCGCAAGTTGGCATTTTGGATGCCGACATTTACGGGCCCTCGCAACCGCAAATGCTCGGTATTACGCAACAGCCCGAGTCGCTCGACGGTAAATCGATGGAACCGGTAATCGCGCATGGTATACAAGCGATGTCGATCGGATTGCTGATCGATGTCGAAACGCCGATGGTGTGGCGCGGGCCGATGGTAACCCAGGCGTTGCAGCAATTGTTGAATGATACCAACTGGAAAGATTTGGATTATCTGATTGTCGATATGCCACCCGGCACGGGCGATATTCAACTCACGCTTGCGCAGAAGATACCTGTAACCGGTGCGGTTATTGTTACTACGCCACAGGACATTGCGCTGCTGGATGCACGCAAAGGGTTGAAAATGTTTGAAAAGGTCGGTATTCCGATTTTCGGTATTGTCGAGAATATGAGCACGCACACCTGCTCGAACTGCGGTCATACCGAACCGATTTTTGGCGCCGGCGGTGGTGGAAAAATGTGTCAGGACTATCAGGTCGATTTCCTTGGCGCATTACCGCTGGATATCACAATCAGGGAACATACCGATAGTGGCAGGCCCAGCGTGATTGCAGAACCGGATAGTCAAATTGCGCAAACTTATCGCACGATTGCCCGCAAGATTGCGGTGAAGGTGACCGAATCAGCTGAAGATCATTCAGCGGCATTTGCCCGGATCATAATGGAAGATAACTGATGACTATCAAATCAGATAAATGGATAAAGCGTATGGCGCTTGAACAAGGTATGATAGAACCGTTTGAGCCCGATCAAATTCGCTACAAGGATGATCAGCGCATCGTATCCTACGGCACATCGAGCTACGGCTATGATATCCGTTGCTCGGATGAGTTTAAATTGTTTACCAATATCAACACGACCATCGTCGATCCTAAAAATTTTGATTCGAATTCGTTTGTCGATGTCAAAAACGATATCTGTATTATTCCGCCCAATTCATTTGCGCTGGCGCGCACAGTTGAATATTTCCGGATTCCACGTAATATTCTGACAATTTGTCTGGGAAAATCAACCTATGCGCGTTGCGGAATTATTGTGAATGTCACACCGTTTGAGCCCGAATGGGAAGGTTATGTCACCTTGGAATTTTCAAACACCACACCATTACCCGCAAAAATCTATGCCAACGAAGGCGTTGCACAGGTGATTTTTTTTGAATCGGACGAAATCTGCGAAACATCGTATAAAGACCGTGGCGGTAAATATCAAGGCCAAAGCGGTGTTACCTTACCTAAAATTTAAAAATCTGTAAGAGATATGATTTATATCATAAACGTTTGGAAATAAAGTGATATAAACATCAAAACGGATGCTATCTTCAATTCATGTAGTTCATACATTTCATAACGATCAATCGAAGTTTTAAGGTTTGAAATAATAGCGTGCAGATCAGTGTGACGCTCAATATTAAAATCCTTATGTAAGAAATGGATATTTGTTTTTTAAACAATCTATAATACAATTCTAGAAGTATGGTACAAAACTAATTATTTAATATAGTGAGCAAAGAAAGTGAGCAATAAGAATCAGCAACAAAAGGCTACCAAAAAAGGGAGGCCGCTAGGCTTTGATCCGGACAAAGCGATGGAAACGGCCATGAACGTGTTCTGGGAAAAAGGGTACGACGGTGCTTCTTTAGACGACTTGTTACATGCGACAAATATATCAAAAAGCAGTTTTTACAATTCATATGGTAATAAATCCAACTTATTTGAACTATGCCTTGATCTCTTCTGTGAAAAACAAATTGCCATGCTTGAGCAGGGTTTGAAAGAAATGCCCAACGGGCGTGATTTCATTGAGAAATTTTTACGTGAATTGGTCGAAGGCGTACGGTTGGATAAACCACATTTCGGTTGTTTTATTATGAATACCGCACATGAATTTGCCGGGCGTGATCAGCATATTTCTCAGCTTGTTTCCAATTCGACGTTGGTCTTCAATAAGATCATGCAGCGCGCGATCAAGAACGGACAGGATGCAGGTGTTATTACCAGGGAAAAAGATCCTGAATCATTGGCTTATTATGTGATGAGCAGTATAGCCGGTCTTCGGTTAATGATTTCCGCCCAGGTTCATCCTGATCAGTTGGATGCGATTATTGATGTGACATTGGCTGCTTTGGATTAATTTATATTAACATTCCGCTTAAGCAAGCGATGGTATCTGAAATGTCATGCGCTGAATATTAAAAACAATAGTTATTGATAATTATTATCGTTTGCTTTATTATTTCTGCTTTGCCGGATTGATGCTGCTTTTTATACAGGCATAGCTGAGTCGAGCAGTAAATCAGTCCCCGTCTGAATCTACCCAGGGAGTGTTAGAATTGACTAATAGTTAACACTTTCTAGAGTATCGTGTTTTCTACGGCACCGCTTTTAGGTAAACGACTGCCGTAAAGAACAGGATTTTATTAAGTGTTGATTAACCCGTCATGCAATCGTTATCACGGAAAAATATCGATTATTTAGGTTCAAAACAGAATTTTATTTCTTTGCCGGGTATCCTGTTTGTTTTGATTGTCCATGGGGTTTTGTTTTATGTGTTGTGGAACCAGCGCGTAATGCCGCATCCGGAACAATTGGTCACATTGTTTGCTGATGTGATTACACTACCCCGGCCTGAAACACAACCTGAAGTAAAGCCGGAACCTGCACCCGCAAAATTACAGCCGATTCAAAAACCTGAACCCAAACCGAAGGTAAAACAACTGGCAACAAAAGCACCGGAAATACCTGATCCGCAACCGGTAGTGTTACCGGAGCCTGAGCCAGAATCCGAGGTGATAGAACAGGATATAACCCCTGCTCCAGTTGAAGCACCTGCCAAGCCGCAAATGCCGGCAGGACCGGTGACATTGACATCGGAGTTGTCGGTATCCTGTCCATCACTTACAGCGCCTACTTATCCTGCGATATCCCGTCGTATGGGTGAAGAAGGGAAATTAATATTACGTGTTGAATTGGATGAATCAGGCCGAATCGAGAATGCACGCGTGGTTGACAGCAGTGGTTACGATCGGCTGGATAATGCTGCGCTGGAAGCAGTAAAAAGTTGGCAATGCAGACCGGCTATGCGTAATGGCGAACCGGTGCGGGCGGTAGCACTACAACCCTTTAATTTTGTTTTGCAAGGAAATTAATGAATGGAACAAGGCCTTGGTTTTTCTCATTTTCTCGCTCAGATTGATGCTGTTGGGATCGGTGTATTGGCTTTGCTGATCTCACTATCTGTTGCAAGCTGGTACCTGATTATCACCAAAAGTATTGCAAATTTTATCGCTAAAAAGCGTGCAACGGAATTTCTCAAGTATTTCTGGGGCGTGGAGTCTTTAGAAGAGGTGAGAAAATCATTAAACAACACTGCACCGAATAATGCGTTTGCTGAATTGGCCAAACTCGGCATAGATGCTGCGGCAGATTCTAAAGTACATGATAAGCACAAGTTGGCTGCAGCTGGTGGAACCAGTGAATTTTTAACACGTGCTTTGCGTAATGGTATTGACCAGGAGGCTGCACGTGTTGAGAACGGGTTGACGTTAATTGCTTCGGCTGGTTCTGCAGCGCCATATATTGGCCTCTTAGGCACTGTTTGGGGGATATATCATGCGTTGATACAAATTGGCCTGTCCGGACAGGGTACACTGGATAAAGTGGCCGGGCCGGTTGGTGAAGCATTGATTATGACAGCGCTGGGTCTTGCTGTGGCGATTCCGGCGGTTTTGGCGTATAACGCATTTGTGCGGCGAAATCGAATCTGGCTAGCGCGTCTGGATGCCTTTGCGCATGATTTGTTTGTATTGATTACGGTGGGTGAAGTCAGCGAAGCTGATGATGACAGTTCAAATGTGCACCCAATACCCCAAACCATTGCACCGGCAACAACATATTCAAATCTTGAAGAAAGGGGGCAATAATGGCATTTGGCAGTATGAACAGCAGCGGGCAGCAGGCGCCTATGGCAGAGATCAACGTTGTGCCGTTGGTTGATGTTATGCTGGTGTTGTTGATTATTTTCATTATTACCGCACCGTTGTTAACGCATTCGGTCAAGATCGATTTGCCAAAAGCTGAGAGTACCCCGAATATTACCCAGCCTGAACATGTCGAATTCGCCATCCGTGAAGATGGTAGTTTGTTCTGGAATGGTGAACCGGTTTTGCTGGAACAATTAACTGATAGATTTGCAGTCGTTGTCGCCCAGGAGCCTAAAACCGAATTACACATCCGTGCCGACAAACATGCACATTACGAGTATGTGGCTAAAGTAATGAGTAAAGCCGCTGCTGCAGGTATAGCGCGTATCGGTTTTATTACTGATCCGTCTTTGCAATAATCCTATCGGACATATTCATGTTAGTTCTGTATGGAGCCGTGCGGTAAATGCACCGTTTCGAGAATGCCGGCGTTGGGATCGTTGAACACATCGTGGGATAAATTATTTTCACTGTTCGCGACAATCAGCGTAACAACGCCATCACCGGTTACATTCACCGCCGTGCGCATCATATCCAGCAGGCGGTCGACACCCATTATTAAAGCGATCCCTTCAACCGGCAGACCAACCTGGTTGAAAACCATGGCCAGCATAATCAACCCGACGCCCGGTACACCCGCTGTACCGATAGATGCGAGTACGGCCATGCCGATAACTGTCAGGTAACCGGTCAATCCCAATTCGATACCGTACACGTTGGCAATAAATACCGTTGCTACACCTTGCATAATGGCGGTTCCATCCATATTAATCGTGGCGCCAAACGGAACAATAAACGAAGCGGTGGAATTATCGACACCCAAGCGTTTTTCAACAGTTCTTAACGTGACCGGGATTGTGGCACTCGAACTGGATGTGCTGAAGGCAAAAATTTGTGCCGTGCGCATTTTTTTTAAAAATTGAATCGGGCTGATTTTTCCGAGTAGTCTTAACATGATCATCAATGTACCGGTGGCATGACAGATCAACACCATCATTACGACGCCGAAGTACCCGATCATGGGTAATATTAAACCAATACCCTGTAATGCAAATGTTTTGGCCATTAACGCGCAAATACCGTAAGGTGCTAATGCCATGACGACAGTGACAATTTGCATCATAACTTCATTGAGCTTTTCGGCGCCATCGATCAACGAACGACCTCGATCGCCGATCATTAACAAACAGATGGCGAACAGAATAGTAAAGAAAATGATCTGTAGCATGTTGCCGTCAGCAAAGGCGGCGATGGGATTGTCGGGAACCAGGTCAATGATCACTTGAGTCAGCGGTGGGGCTTCCGGGGCGGTAAATTCATTCGTGGTATGTTGTATGAACTCAAAGTTTTTGCCTGGATTGACACTGACGGCAACCAGAATTGCCAGTGTGATTGCAAGTGCTGTTGATAACAGAAATAAGGCTAATGCTTTGATGCCGACACGCCCCAGTTTATTGACATCACCAATCCCACAAACGCCACATATGAGCGAAAAAGTAACCAGCGGGACCACCAGCATTTTCAGCAGATTGATAAAAATTGTGCCGACGACATGAAACAATCCATTGACTAAGTAATCCTGAATTAACGTATTATCCGGGGCAAAGGCATTAATGGAACTGCCCAGTATCAGTCCGGCAATCATCCAGATTATAATTCTTGTGGTCATTGTCATGATAGGAAACGCCTTTCAAAGCATTGAAAAGTGATTTGCATCAGTTAATGCTATGGCAGTATAGTCAGTAAAGTTTGGATATTGTATAGCTGAAAATGGCTCTGTAAAGATTGAATGGGTAAAACTGCCGAAAATATGAATAAAAAACGACTGAAAAGCTTTGAAAAACTGAGCGAGAATGAACAGGGTATTTTAATCGCTTTGGCGGTTATCTTTATTCCGATTCGGCAAGGATATTTTCAGGAGTTGTTAAAAAGATCGGGTTGTGTCCCGGCTGATGCCGCGAATGCCATAGGCAAACCGCTTAGGGAAAAGCTGCTGGACCTGGATTTGATTGCTTTAACCAAAATCGGTTGGTGGTATTGCCAATACGATATCGCTGATCTTTTGCTGCAAAAGGCAATTGACCGTCCAGAATTTATGCAGCGTCTGGAGAGTCTGGTCAACAGTCATACTTCCTTCATGCCGGACGAATTTGATTATGAAAAAAGCATCCGGATGTTGCGGATTTATTTTTATCAAAAGAAAGAAAAAGAATTTTTGAAAGAACGGAAACGTATCTGGAATTCAAACTTAGCTCACCTGACACGTTTTTATCAACAGATTTTTGAAACAAATTTTCAATTCCAGTATTTAGAGGCATTGCCAGCAAGTATGAGGCTGGAAATGCTGATGGACTATCTGTTAACTCAGCAATTACAAATTCAGGATCACAAGTTGCTGTTTCAGTGGTTGACAAGCACATTCCTGACCATTAAAAAACCAGGCAAGCGCGTTGTAGATGATTATGCTGCTATAAACCTGATTCGTGGTGATATTGAAGGTTTGGAAGAATGGTTAAGTAAAAGTGATGGCTCCTACAAAGAAGCATTGGTGGGAATGTTGCGTTTTATACAGAACCGCAACGATGATTCGATTCAACACTTCCAACAATCGTTAAAATTATTAAGGAAAGAAACCGGAAAACGTAATGTCGGACTCGGAGGTTATTTAGGATTTTTCTTTAATCTGGCCTTGTTGCGCTCGCAAACAAATGAAAATCTTGAGTTGCTGAGAAAACAATTAAAGTCAGCGCTAAATGCCACCGGCTATGATGCGGATTTTTTCGCTCTTGAAATCCGGTTGCATCAGGTACTTGATATTTATCAGGCCAAAATGCAAATGGATAATCCGAATAATCTGGCGCTCTTTAAAATCGATGCGGTTGCCCCTTACAGCCTGCTGTTTCAGTTTTTAATGCTGTTTTGGTTGAATAAGACTGATAAAACCGTAAAAAAGAACGCAGATAAAATTATACTACTCAATGAATATACACAAGCTGCGGATGCAAATGATTATTTCTGGTTTGCCGCCGTGAGTTCAAATCTGCTCGAACGGATCGGTAGTGCAGAGCCGGATACACTCGAAATAGCTCAAAAATACCATGACTCTCCATTTAACGGCATTATTGATTTGATCCCACGGGTTGAGCAATGGAAGCGGGCGCTGAATGCATTGACCTCGATTGCGGAGCAGCATAAACCGGGAGGTGAAGTTCCGGTTCATCTCAATCAAAGACGCATGGTCTGGTTGATTGAGCTGGATAGACAGGGCTATGTTGAGTTGCATCCCAGGGAGCAACGCCTCGGCAAAAACGGGCAATGGTCGATCGGGCGTCCGGTAGCGGTAAAACGGTTGCGAAGTGAACCTGACACGTTCAACTATTTGACTGAACAGGATCGACGCATTTGCAGCCAGATTGAAATGGATTACGAAGAAGATTATTACAGTTATTATCGCCGTGAGATCTTTGTGTTAAGAGAAAGGGCGGTTGTCGAAGCGATTGACCACCCTAATGTGTATTGGAATTCCAGTAGTAAACTGATTGCACCGGTAAAAATATCGCAAAGTACGTTACAGCTTGTTGTAAATGAGTGTTCGAATAATTTGCTGATTAAAATCGATCCATACCCGCAACCCAATCAACAGTATCTATTCAAAAAAACAGCAGCAAACGATCTGCTGGTTTATAAAGTTGAGCCGCAACAACATGACGTGGCGGTTATTCTCGGTCCAAAAGGACTGGAAGTACCCAAACAGGCTCGGCAGCAGGTTATCGACTCGATTTCAGCAATAGCATCGATGTTGACGATTCAATCGGATATCGGCGGCCAGTCAGCAAACGCTGAAATGGTTGAAGTGGATAGCCGGTTGCATGTACATCTGCAACCGACAGGTGAGGGGATCCAGATCGATATCTTCGTACAACCGTTTGCTGATGGGGGTCCCATTTATAAACCCGGCAAGGGCGGTTCAACCGTACTGGCCGAAATAGACGGCAAACAGTTACAGACGACGCGAAATCTTGAATTGGAAAATAGTTATTTGGATCAAGTGCTGGAAAGCAGCATGCTGTTGTATGACACGACTGACGCCAAATGGATATTTTCCGATACCGAAATGGCCTTGGAGGCTTTGCTGCAATTACAGGCACTCGGTGATTTTGCTGTGCTGAAATGGCCACAAGGAAAAGCCATTAAAATTAGCCGGGAGGCCGGATTGTCACAGGCTATTTTCTCGGTACGTAAAAAAAATGACTGGTTCAGCCTGTCGGGTGAAATTCAGGTGGACGATGACCGTATCATTGAAATTCAGCATTTGATGACATTATTGTCAGCTTCACCGGGCCGTTTCCTCAAACTTGAAGACGGACAGATTATTTCCTTGACCAATGAACTGCGGCAACGCCTGGATGATCTTTCTGCTCTGGGCGGGCGTAATGGCAATAATCTAGATTTTCATCCGCTGGCTTCCTGGGCATTGCGTGATCTGACCGAAGGTATGGCGATTAAGGCCAGTAAACCCTGGCGCGATCAGCTGACAAAATTGTCTGAAATCGATGATCTGGAACCAAAATTGCCGACAACTTTGCAGGGTGAGTTGCGCGAATATCAGTTGCAGGGATTTCAGTGGCTGACGCGGCTGGCTTATCTGGGAGCCGGAGCTTGTCTGGCAGACGATATGGGCCTGGGAAAAACGATACAATCGCTGGCGTTAATTCTCTCACGCGCTATGGATGGGCCCACTTTGATTCTCGCACCAACATCGGTTTGTAATAACTGGATCGAAGAATCGCAACGCTTTGCACCGACGTTGAATGTGCACTATTTTGGCATTGGCGACCGGCAGAAAATGCTCGATAACGCCGGGCCGTTCGATATCATTGTGTGCAGTTATGGGTTGTTACAAACCGAGACTGAGCGGGTAACACTGAAACACTGGCATACCATAATTGCCGATGAGGCGCAGGCGATCAAAAATCCGCTGACACAGCGTTCAAAAGCGGCCATGGCATTGAAAGGCAATTTTAAAATGATTACCACCGGCACGCCAATCGAAAACCATTTGGGCGAATTGTGGAATCTGTTTCATTTCATTAATCCCGGTCTGCTCGGTACGCTCAAGGATTTTAACGAACGTTATGCGCTGGATATCGAAAACAAACGCAATCCTGTAACGCAGCGCAATCTGAAGAAACTGTTGCAGCCGTTTATTCTCAGGCGTTTAAAAAATGACGTTCTGACCGAACTTCCGGCCCGCACCGAAGTTACTTTGCATGTTGAATTAAGTGAGGAGGAACGTCATTTTTACGAGGCCTTGCGTCGTAACGCCATGCAATCGATTGAAGCCGCTCAGCGACAGGAGATATCGGGTGGTCAACAACAAATAAAAGTACTCGCGGAAATTACCCGTTTGCGGCGCGCCTGCTGTCATCCACGTCTGATCTCACCGGAAATCCATATCAGCAGTGCTAAATTGCAGGCTTTCGAAGAACTGATCGATGAATTGATCGCCAATCATCACAAGGCGCTGGTGTTCAGCCAGTTTGTCGCGCATCTGGCACTATTAAGAGAGTTGCTTGATAACAAAGGTATCCGCTATCAATATCTCGACGGGGCAACCAGTTTGCCGAATCGGAAAAAAGCCGTCAATGCGTTTCAAGCCGGTGAGGGTGATTTGTTTCTGATCAGTCTGAAAGCCGGTGGAGCAGGGTTGAATCTTACCGCAGCCGACTATGTCGTGCATATGGACCCATGGTGGAATCCGGCGGTTGAAGATCAGGCGTCCGACCGTGCGCATCGTATGGGGCAAAAACGACCGGTTACGATTTACCGGTTGGTGGCGAAAGATACCATCGAGGACAAAATCGTGGCATTGCACCAGCATAAACGTGACCTCGCCGACAGCCTATTGGCCGAAGGTGCTGTCAGCGGTAAAATGTCGCTTAAGGATATGCTCGAATTAATTCAGTCCCAGACGTGATTCAGAAAGAATTATCCTAAAAACCTCAGTTGGATGGTGTTTAGAGTGCTTTGTTTTTTATTTTTGGCAAGACGCAATGAAGCATAATAACAAGTTATTACAACGAATTGCAACACCGCAAAAATTAAAAAACAATGTGCTATAAATAGCATAGTGTTGCTCACCATTCAGGTTAAGGAATTTTCCTGAAGTTTATATTTTTATTCATCAAGTTTGCACTTTTTATAACGGTCAACTGAGGTTTTTAGGATTATTATTCCGTACGCAATGCATCGACCGGATTGAGTCGGGCGGCGCGCATTGCAGGCAACATGCCAGCCGCCAGGCCGATGATCATCGATAACGCCAGGGCGCCCAAGACAAAATTCCAGGGAATATTGACTGGCAGGTTGACGATCAATAACTTAAGCAGCCAGGCAATGCTTGCGCCGATCGATAAACCCATCAATCCACCCAGCGTGGAAAGCACTGTTGATTCGATCAGGAACAAAATACGAATACGTGCGCGCGTTGCGCCCAGTGCTGTCAGCAGACCGATTTCGGCAACGCGTTCCGCAACTGCGATATGCATCAACGTTACCATGCCGACAGTGCCGACCAGTAAAGAAATACCGCCTAATGCAGCAACGGCGAATTTCAAGATATTAAGAACTGTCGATAAGGTACTGAGCAATTGCTGTTGCGGCGTGACGGTAAAATCTTCACGGCCATGACGCGCAATCAGGATGTTTTTGATTTCCTCGACCACGGCGTCGACCGATGCGTCGGGCTGATAAGAGACATTGATTTCCATCAGACCTTCGCGGTTGAAGACTTCCAAAGCGCGGGTTGTTGGTATGAAGACGGTATCATCGAGGTCAAACCCCAACACATGACCTTTGGATGCCATGACGCCAATCACACGGAAGCGTGAACCGCCGACCTGTATGATTTCGCCGAGCGGGTTTTTGTCACCAAATAATTCATTGTGCACTTTCGCGCCGAGAACGGCATAAGCACGCGGGCTGCGCGGATCGTCATCGGGTAAAAACTGGCCGATTTCAACCTGCATATTAAATGCCCGTGAAAAATCAGGGCCCTGCCCATAGACGGTAACGCGCCGGCTTAAACCATTGGCGCGGATTTCCGCATTGCCCATCACGCTGGCATTGGTATATTGCGTGTAGCGTGAATGTTTCAGCGCAATTGCGTCATCGATGGTCAAAATCCGTGCGCTGCCAATAGCACCCAGTGATCCGCCATGCGTCGTGATTTTTCCGGGTTTTATCGCAATAATATTCGTGCCAAATTGTGTGAATTCGGAAAGAACAAAGCGCTGCACTCCATCGCCAATCGCCGTCAACAGGATGACAGCGGCAATGCCAACTGCGATACCGGATACCGAAAGCAGGGTTCGTAACCGATGTGCGGTTAAGGAGTGAAATGCGAGTTGGAAAGTATCGATGGTTTTCATTGGGACGCAACTTCTCGTTGTTTGACATTTGTAAATACGTGTCAGGGTTAACGGTCTTTAAATGGCAGTCGGTCTTTTAAGATGTAATTATCTGGATTATAAAAGATTGGGTGAGAAATCATTTGTTTTTTCATACACTGTTAAGATTAAGGATTGTTACGAATCAAAATACCAAATTTAACGAGGTTCCATATAACTCGGAAATATACTGATTGAATAAATTTTTACCCTGTTTTTTTATGCATATTATCCGTAGATATTTTAAATATAGGCAGATTACGCGTAATTCATACTCAATCAAATTCATAAATTGTAATGGTACCGATTTCTTTTATTTTGAGTGACGAGCAGATTCGACATTTGTTCGATGCTACCAAGGATCTTATTCAAAGTGTTGCACTCGATGGTAAGATTATTTATGTTAATCAGGCGTGGCTTGATACATTGGGGTACACGATTGAAGAAGTCAAGGTGATGAATATTTTCGATGTTATTCATCGCGATCATCATAGTGCTTGTCAGGATTTTTTACAATGTATCGCAGGAGACAAAAGGAGTGGGCGCATTGAAGTTCCATTTATAACGAAAGATCAACACACGGTCTTAGTGGAAGGGCAGGTTACCATGCATTTTGAGAATGACCAGCCTATCGCTACCCGCGGAATTTTTCGTGATATAACCAAACGAAAAAAAAGTGAGAGCGCAATGCTGACGCGTAACAATGAGCTGGAACAGATGGTTGCTGAACGGACGAAGGAACTGTATGCCAGTGAAAAACGCTATAAGGAAATCGACGACTGTATGCCCGGTGCTGTCTTTGAATTTTGTATCGATACTTTCGGCAAACGTTCGTTTCAATTCATAGGACAGGGTATTAATAACTTAATCGGTTATTCATCATCGGATTGCATGAATGATGCTGAGATTTTTTTCAAACAAATACCCGCTGATACTTTGCCAAAGTTTGAAGTTTCGATCCAAACGTCGCTTAACCAAATGTCTCCTTGGCTTCAAGAATTTCAAGTTAAAACGCCGATGGGTGAAAAATGGCTGTGCGGTCATTCGATCCCTCACCGGAAAAATAATGGAGATACTCATTGGCATGGCGTTTTTGTCGAAATTACCGAGAGTAAAAAAGCGGAAGAGGCTTTACGACAAAGCGAGCAATTATTCCGGACATTAGCTCAAATAGTTCCTGTCGGGATTTTTCAGGCGGATAAAAATGGTTTGTATCATTATGTCAATGAGCGTTTTTGTGAAATTGCAAATGTCAGTAAGAATGAAGCATGCGGAGTTGGGTGGCTGGTCAATATCCATCCAAAAGATCGGGAAAGGATAGATCTTGAATGGCAATATGCTGTAAATAACAGGGAATCATTTGTTTCGGAATATCGCATTCTGACGGCTGAAAATAAAATCAGATGGGTTGTTAACCAGGCTGATATAAAAATGGATGAGTCCGGTAATGTTTTAGGTTATGTGGGTATTGTATCGGATATTACAAATAGGAAGAAAAAAGAGAATTCGTTACGCACCTTAAATGAACGTTCCGATTTTTTATTTTCTTCGGCACCCGCCATTATTTATACCTGTGAAAGTGTAGCGCCTTACCGGGCTACATTTATTAGTGCAAATGTCATTAATATATTGGGTTATACCTCTAAGGAATTTCTGGATGACCCCAATTTCTGGGTCAATCATATTCATCCTGAAGACCGGGACCAGGTTCTTGACAGTTTTTCAGATGTGTTTTCTCAAGGAAAATATACGCATGAATACCGTTTCCAACACCAAAACGGTAGATGGCTATGGATGAGAGACGAATTAAATATTATTGTTAACCCGGCTGATGAAACCCATGAATTAATCGGTTATTTTATTGATATCACCGAGCAACGCCAAAAAGATATCGCATTGGAATCAGCACACAGTTTGCTCAGAACAGTGATCGATACGGTTCCTGCCCGCATTTTCTGGAAGAATAGAGCATTGCGCTATTTGGGGTGTAATACCGTTTTTGCAAAAGACAGTGGTATGGCGTCACCTGAAGACTTAATCGGTAAAGACGATTTTCAATTGGGCTGGAATGATCAGGCAGAGATCTATCAACGTGATGATTTGAGTGTTATTACTTCAGGTGTCCCGAAACTAAGCTATGAAGAACCACAAACGACACCGGACGGGCAACAATGCTGGTTACGGACTTCGAAAGTTCCGTTGAGAAACAAGTATGAAGAAATAATTGGTGTTTTGGGTATCTATGAAGATATAACCGAGCAAAAAAAAGCCTATGAATCCATGCTGTTGGCCAATACCATTTATGAATCCAGCAATGAAGCTATCATAATAACCGATGAAAACAACCGGATTATTCAGGTTAACCCTGCGTTCAAACGCATGACAGGTTTTGATGCAGAAGATGTTATAGGAAAAAATCCAAAAATCTTTCAGTCCGGACGCCACGGTAAATCATTTTATCAAAATCTATGGTCAGAGCTTTTGCAAAAGGATCACTGGCAGGGAGAAGTCTGGGATCGAAAAAAAGATGGCAGCATTCATGCGAAATGGCTTTCAATCAGCATTATCCGTCATCCAGATGGCAGCGTAAAATTTCATGTGGCGCAATTCTCAGATATTACAGAGAAAAAACAGAAGGATGCGCTTATTGTTAAGCAGGCTAACTATGATCCATTAACCCATTTGCCTAATCGGAATTTATTCAAAGACAGATTATTGCAGGATATGAAACGAACACTGCGCAGCAATCAGACGTTGGCGCTATTATTTTTAGATTTGGATCATTTTAAAGATATCAATGATACATTTGGTCATGATCGGGGCGATGAATTACTGAATGAGGTCGGTAGCAGAGTTTTAAACTGCGTTCGAGATACAGATACGGTAGCGCGATTGGGGGGCGATGAATTTGCAGTGATTTTATCTGATGTGGAAGATGAAATACATGTCGGGAACATTGCACAAAACATTATTCAAGCATTGAATAGTCCATTCAAATTATTTAATGACCCGGTTGAATATCATGTATCCACGAGTATTGGTATTGTTTTCTATCCCAGAGATGGTGCTGACCTGGAAAGCTTGATGAAACATGCCGATCAGGCCATGTATGCAGCGAAGGAAGAACGCAATCGCTTCAGTTTTTTTACACATGCGCTGCAAAAAATAGCGATTGAAAGAATGGTGTTGATGCATGACCTCAGGCAGGCAGTGAAGAATCAGGAACTAATGATTCATTTCCAGCCTATTATCGATTTGTCAAACGGGAGAATTGCCAAGACCGAAGCTTTATTACGCTGGAAACACCCCCGTTTGGGCATGGTTAGTCCTTCAAGCTTTATACCACTGGCTGAACATAGTGGGTTAATTATTGAAATTGCAGAGCAGGTTCTCAACCAAAGTATTGGTTTAATCAAACAATGGCAAAAACAAACTGATCAAACATTGCAAGTCAGTATCAATATGTCACCTGTTCAATTCAAACAAAGGGGCAAGTCTATTTTTGAGGAGCTTATAAGCCAGTCAGGTTTGCCGGGACATTGTATAAATGTCGAGATAACAGAAGGTTTGTTACTGAAAGATTCTCCAGTCGTGAAAGAACGTCTGATGGAATTTCGGAATCAGGGAATCGAAGTGTCGATTGATGATTTTGGTACCGGTTTTTCTTCACTGTCTTATCTCAAAAGATTTGATATCGATTATTTAAAAATCGATCAATCATTTGTCAAGCAACTGACAGAAAACGATACCGACCGTGCTCTGGTTGAAGCCATAATTGTAATGGCGCATAAACTGGATATTAAAACAATTGCTGAAGGTGTCGAAACGAAAGAACAGGAACAATTATTAATGCGTTTTGGCTGCGATTATGCGCAAGGATTCCTTTATTCAGTGCCTATACCGGCCAATGAACTGATTCAGTTTGTCCGTCAATATGAAAGTAGTGAAACATAAATAAAGATTTGTTTTTGGTAATTTAACCCTTCTAGTCTGCTCAGATAAGTTCAAATAGTCCCTTCTTGTTTTCATGAGAAGCGTTTTATAAGAACGTATCCCTCCATACCGACAATTACACCAGAATATGATCAGTCAATAAAAATTCCATGCAGAAAGGTGTCGGAATAGTTTGCAGTTTTTGCAGAGTAATTTTATGAATATATGCAACATATTGAAAATAAGCGAATTAATTCTTTATGGCATAAAATTTGCTAGTCTATCAAATTGAAATAGCACTAGGGTAATGCAAATGGAGACTGTGTAAACCTTTATTGCTTTTCAGTTGGGTCAGAAAGTAATTTCTGTTGGGTTTCCGCATTTTTCTGTCGCCACATTGCGCGCTGGCGGTTGATTTCATCAATGCGCGCTTTGTATTGAAGCAAACGTGCTCTGATTTTTTCATTATTGACCAGGAAGGTTTCAAAGTCTTCTCTGCTGAATCCCATAAAAATGTTGCTATTGCCGAGTGGTGGATGTTCACTGCAGCGCTCCCAGTAGGATTCATCCCTTTGTTGTCCAGGTGTTTCCAAACATTTACTGGTGGACTTAGGAACCCGTTTGGTTGTGTCACGAGGATAGTCCCATTCAAATGGCATGAGCGTTAATGGGGGTAACGGTTCAATATCAGGCAAGTCCGGATAAACTCTGACGACATCCGTTTTGACGATAGGTACCTGTGATGGTGTGGTACAGCCAGAGAAAAGAACCCCCAAGACCACCAGATACATGCGATTAAGTTTCAAGATTCTTCTCCTCGTAAATGGGTGAAGCTGAATGTTTACGGATTACATGTTTAAGTCAGGTTCTATCGATGTTTGAACCGTTGGTTTGAATATGCCTTTGACGCATTTGCCTTCGCGTTCGAAGTTTTCCATTTCACACTTAACGTTCTTATTCGCATAATTCAGAAGCAACGATGCTTTGCGACTGTTGCGTATCGATTGCATGCGTTCGTTAAACTCCACATCTTTCAATTTTTTTTCCAGGTCTGCGACCTGTAATTGGGTTTGTGTATCCTTAATACGGAATTTTTCCAGTTCTACACGAATCTGTACGGCCTCTTCATTTTTTTTGGCAATTTCATTCTTGAGGATGGCTTTTTCTTCTTTAAGAACGTTAGTTTCTGTCGTAAGGACGGTAATCTTAATCGTTAATTCTGCAATTTGTGATTGCAGCGATGATACTGTTACCGTATGGTAGGTAAAAAGACCTGCTCCAGCAAGAATTACGCCGATAATCGCTATGACGGTAAAATTTGGCATCTGTTCTCACTCCCTAAATAGCACTAGCTAATTAAATTGAGACGGGTTCCTGTATCAAAATTTATAACCACGGTGCAAAGCGACAATACCAGCCGTGAGATTGAAGTATTCAACTTGTTCAAAACCGACGCCTTGCATCATTTCCTTTAATGCTTCTTGAGAAGGGTGTACACGAATGGATTCAGCCAGATAACGGTAGCTTTCATCGTCATTGGCGATAATTTTACCCATCACAGGTAACACCTTGAATGAATACGCATCGTAAATGGGTCGTATCGGTTCCCAAGCCTTAGAAAATTCCAGAACAATGACTGTTCCGCCGGGTTTAATGACGCGCAGCATTTCTTTTAGTGCGATTTCTTTATGGGTCATGTTGCGTAATCCGAAAGCGACGCTGACGCAATTAAAATAATTATCCGGGAACGGCAGTTCTTCTGCGTCACATTGAACGGCTGGCGTGGGTGTTCCTTCGTCTATCAGGCGGTCACGTCCAATGGACAACATGGAATTATTGATGTCAGTCAACCAGACCTCACCAGATTTGCCAACTTGTTTTAAAAAAAGTGAGCTTAAATCTCCGGTTCCTCCCGCGATATCCAATACCTTGTCCCCTGTTTTTACTCCGCTGACATCAATGGCAAAACGTTTCCATATTCGGTGTAGGCCCGCGGACATCAGGTCATTCATGAGGTTGTAACGCTCGGCGACAGAGTGGAAGACATCGGCAACTTTGCCGGCTTTTTCATTTTCAGAAACGGTCTTGAAGCCGAAGTGAGTGGATTTGGTCATGTTTTCCTAAATAATGTTAGAATCTTAGTAGATGTGGCTATTTGTCGTGTTTGATCGATGCTGAAATAGTACTAGCAGCATTTTTTATCTGCCTTCTCGGTTTTTCCGTTAGGATGGTCTTGTTGATTGGCCTGGTTGTCAGTTTTTAATTCCCGGCTTGCTCCAGCTTTCTCCAACTGTTGCAGATAGTTTCGCCACATTTTATCCTGATTGTGTCCGTATTTGTAGAGTAAGTCCCAAGAATAAATCCCTGTATTATGACCGTCGCTGAAATGCAGTTGAATTGCATAGTGGCCCACAGGCTCTATTTTGAGTATATTGACCATCTTTTTTCCGGTTTGCAAAATTTCCTGTCCTGTTCCATGGCCGCTGACTTCAGCCGAGGGTGAATGAACGCGCAGGAATTCGCATGGAAAATGAAAGATCTGGCCATCGGAAAATACGATATCCAGAATTCTGGATTTTTTGTGCAGCTTGATTTGTTCTGGAGTAGGGGTGTTTTTGCTTAAACCGGCCATAAAATATTATTACAAATGATAAAGTACTAGGGGGTGTCGTTATGAGTTATGAACAATTCTGTTTGCTTTTCGGGCAAAAGGACCAAGTTTTTGTTCCGCAGGACATGCCAAGGCATATTCAAGGAACAAAAACGCCGACAATTTTGTTCGAAAAACAAACCCGAAGGGCGCGACAGATTTTTGCGCCTATTTATTCAAAGTACTTGAACAT
>JAGRFM010000111.1 GCA_020446045.1 Nitrosomonas sp. | reverse complement strand
CGGCATTTCAAGTCTAGCGAACCAGAATCCCAGCCGCTGACCCCAAGAGCCACATCCCCGTCCAATGTCTATACTAACTGTTTGAGATGTGGCTTGTCACCCTGCTAAAAAACAATGGTAGACCCCATGTGTGGTATGACCCCATGTGTGGTAAAACAATTCAATAGCTAACTTGTCAGATTGAATTATCCAATTATTGAGTTTTGTCGATATTGTGTCTTCAGTTCGTGAACCAGCAATAACAAGCACGACCATGCTTCCTCTGGTCATTTTAACATCGTGGCATTGATACATGATTTGATAACCATATGGGCCGCCAATCGCAGCTTCATGGTTCTTTGTGCATGAACCAATTACCTGGTCACATACTTGGTGTGCTATCTGGACACACTTAGCTTTAGATGCTTCGTCAGTAACTATTACTCCTGTTTGTGAAGCACTAATGTCATGCGCATAAACAGCGTTGGAAGCAGCTAACAAAAGAAAACTGGATAAAGCTAATAATTGTATTTTTTTACATTAAATAACATATTTACTGGATTTTCCTTTGCATAAAATTATCAAACCAACACTTAAAATTTTATAGCTAGTGTTTAATTGCATAAATTAGATAAGGTATTCTTTATTTGACTCCCCTTTACTTCTGGACAACGCCATTTGAATGGCTGCGCATTTTGATTATGACGCTCAATAAATGCTTCGGTTGCGTTTCTCAATTCCGCAACATCTTTAAAGCTCGCATTCTTCAGTGTCTTGCGGGATAAAATACCAAACCAAATTTCAATCTGATTTAACCAGCTTGCCGATGTAGGGGTAAAATGAAAATGCACCCGTCCACCATATTTGTCCAGCCATGCATCATTCTTTTTATGGGTGCAATAGTTATCCAAAATCACATGCACTTCTTTATTCTCGGGCAAATCCTGCATCACGCTACTCATGAAACTCTGGAAATCCTCTCGCGTCTTGGTTTGAGTGGTTTGGGCCTTGATGTGACCCGTAGCCACATTCAGTGCCGCAAATAGGTTCAAAGTTCCATGGCGCTTGTACGTACTCTTGTAGGCGCGTATCATTTTTTTGTCACGTGTTTCAATGTACCCTGCTTCTCGCTCTAAAGCTTGAATGCTGGGTTTTTCATCTACACTCAACACTAATGCATTTAGCGGTGGGTTTAGATACAACCCAATTATGGCTGCTGATTTCTCTGCAAACTGAGGGTCAGTACTGACGCACCAACTGCGTGCCCTGTGCAGGTAAATTCCATCTTTCTTTAGCGTTCTCCATACCGCATGGGTGCTCGCCCCCAATCGTTCCGCCAAAGTAGGACAATCCCATCTGGATAAACCGCCTGGTGGTTTCAATTTTAATGTGGCGAGTAATTCGTCCCTAAAATCCTCACCGTAATGCTTTGGCTTCCCGGAGCGTTGTTCATCTTCAAGTCCAGCAATACCGTATTGCGCAAACCGTTTGCGCCACTTGCCGACTCGCATTTCTGATGTACCATGTTCCAGCGCAATCTCTTGATTTTGCTTGCCTGACGCGCAGGACAAAATAATCTCAGCTCTTTCAACGAGTCTACGCTCAGCGCTATGGCTGCGAACAATTTTTTCCAAGTGTTCTTTCTGATCTTGCGTAAGTGTTATTTCTATAGCTTTTCTAGGCATAATGCCTAGCATATCATATTAATCAATATTAATAATGCAATTAAACACTAGAAACAGATTAACATATTAGACTATATTGCCACGTTGATGTTGATATGATCGGGATTATGAATGTTTTTATGAATGTTTTTTAGGCCGACAGAACAAGGATGAGTGGCTTTAAGCATCCTTGATATTACAGAATTGGCAATAGTGTAACATGCGCAGGGTCAGGACGCGAATAAAGAAGATTGCCAAGGAATCGCTCAAATTTTTAACATGCGCAGGGTCAGGACGCGAATAAAGAAGATTGCCAAGGAATCGCTCAAATTTTTGTTTAGAAAAAAGCGTAGTATCTTTCATTGCAGCATACCATTTTATGGCAATCAATCTTTGGATTAAATCCCTATTTTTTCTCCCAATCGATCACTCTCAACCCGGTTATTCGCGCAAACTCTTTAGTATTATGCGTTACCAGAATTGTGTCGAAGGCACGGGCTGTTGCGGCTATGAGCAGATCATTGGGACCGATTGGGTTTCCCTGCATACGCAGGGTCAGGTCGCGAATAAAGAAGATTGCCAAGGAGTCACTCAAATTTTTGTTTAGAGAAAAGCGTAGTGTCTTTCATTGCAGCATACAATTTTATGGCAATGGCAATGGCAATGGCAATCAATCTTTGGATTAAATCCCTATTTTTTCTCCCAATCAATCACTCTCAACCCGGTTATTCGCGCAAACTCTTTAGTATTATGCGTTACCAGAATTGTGTCGAAGGCACGGGCTGTTGCGGCTATGAGCAGATCATTGGG
>JAGRFM010000110.1 GCA_020446045.1 Nitrosomonas sp. | reverse complement strand
TCAATAGCCACCCAATTGTCCGCTCCACAAATAACTGAACAAAGAGTGATAAAAAATATATCCTGGAGCTGATGTTTCTTTTGCCTATCCACTCTTGGGTCTTTTATACTTGAAAAATGATGAATGACTGAAGGCGTTGCCGTTGGTTTGTCTATCATTTGAAATCAAAATGATAAACCTAATACCTCAACTAATTTCTATTCTCAAGTGTTTTTAAGCCCGATTGCCCTGCTCGCGGTCTGGACTTGCATTGACATATTTATGAGCACCCCACTCTGGGTCTGGTCTTGCATCACCACAGTTTTCAGTTGCGCTGAGATTCATACCATACACCCATCAAGGCAGATGAAAGGCACATCACTTTAAGTCACACGAGCAGCTTCTCTCCTTGTATGCCCTTCTATGACTGCGGTGAACAATCTGTTTAGGACAACTGCGCCATTTAATGAACGCAAAAAAATACCGTATATTATTTGTTGGCAATTACTCAATATTACTGTTAATTTTCTTGTCTTTTGTATAAGCTGACAATAGCTGCAGCAATTATTTTGGATACAAATAATTTAATCGGATTGAAGGAGGATATGCGTGCAATTCAAAGGCTCAGCCGGTCTCATCCTACCCGGAGGCGGCGCGCTTGCTGCGTACCAGGTTGGTGTACTGAAAGCCATCGCTGAACTGGTCGACAGTGAAGCCTTGCCATTCGATTCGATATCCGGGGTTAGCGCTGGCGCAATAAATGCTGCTGCACTTGCCCAAGATGCCGGCAACTTTATCGATGCCGTAGCACATCTGGAACGCCTTTGGACAGAGTTAAGCACAACCGATGTTTTCACTCTGGATTACGGCCTGATGCGAGGGTTCATGGCCAAAACCAACAAACCCCAGTCGTTTCTTAATATCGCACCTTTAACTGAATTGTTACAACGAGAACTGGGTGATGACAAGCTGGTCAAAATTCAGTTGAAAAATGGCCATCTCAAAGGCTTGGCGGTAACCGCTTCAAATTATTCAACCGGAGAAGCCACAACTTTCTTCGAATCGAGTATCGAGTCACTTTACTGGCATGACCGTCGGCGTGACAGTGTCCGCACATGTATCGGGGTGCCTCATTTGTTGGCGTCCGCTGCCTTGCCGCTTTTGTTCCCGCCTCAACGTATCGACAACGAATATTTTGTTGACGGATCACTACGCATGAACGAGCCGTTAAGGCCAGTCATCAAGATGGGAGCCGACAGAATCCTCGTGATTGGGGTACGTAATGAGACGCTCCCACTTGGCGATGAAGGCGAATACCAGCCCGGTGTTGCCGAAATTGCAGGTTTCACTCTC
This sequence comes from Nitrosomonas sp., assembly GCA_020446045.1. GTDB lineage: Bacteria > Pseudomonadota > Gammaproteobacteria > Burkholderiales > Nitrosomonadaceae > Nitrosomonas. Next base: position 1,989 of record JAGRFM010000110.1, on the reverse strand, counting down.
GATTCTCTATTTGCCGAGAACCTCAATACCGACATTGCACGTATGAAACAGATTAATAACATTCTCAACCATACGAATTGGAAGCAGGGTAGAGAAAATAATCTCAAACAAATTAAAGTTATGGTTATCCGGCCTTCGCAAGACCTGCGTGTTATCGCAGCACGGTTTGCCGTTAAACTACCCAGAGGAATTCGCCTGTTCCTGCGTACCATTGGTGGATGGGGACACGAATGGCGGTTACCAAGTTTTTTGTTATTTGAAGGTGTTTTCGCTCGCGAACTCATTAATCTTGGCTACTATGACGGCCTAAAACAGCAACCCAAAATGAATGCTTTCTTTAGTTAGTTTCCATCCACAAACGTAACCCCATGAATTTATTTTAATAATTCATAAAAAGTGGATGAAAATTCCAGTGGAGAAGTGTACAATTATAGTCAACCCATTGATTATAAACAGAACACAAAACCACTGGAGGTGCAAAATGCGCATAAAACGCACAAGCCAAATGAGTATATATGAAATTTTTGCTAAACATGAAATAGCTGACGAACTCATGAAAATATCAAATTGGCTGGATGCGCATATAGAGGTATTAGACTGGGTAGAGGCAGACATACAACGTAAAGATCTGAAAGCCACGGGACGAAATGGGATGACCATAGAGTCTATTTTAAGATCGGGATTTTTGTTGAGGTACTGGCAATGGACATACGAAGAACTGGCTTTTCATTTGATGGACTCGGATGTCAATTATGGATTTGCGAGGTTGCCGCGCGGCTTGTATCCAAAGACGTCAGCCTTGCAGGGCGTGATCAGTCTGATACGTGCACAGACATGGGAGCGCATCAATCAATTGCTTGTTAGTGGTGCGCTGGACGCCAAGACTGAGTGCGCCAAAGGTGTACGCATCGACAGTACGGTGACGGAAAGCCCGATTCATGCGCCATGGGACAGCAGTTTGTTGGGTGATGCGGTACGGGTTATGGACCGGATGATGAAAGATGCGCGACAACGTTGTCCGGAACTGAGTTATACCTGCCATCAGTGGGTGGTGAAAAAACAGGTGACCGCAATCCGAAATTGCAAGGGTACCGAGAAGAGAAAAACGCATTACAAGAAACTCATTAAGTACACGCGCAAAACATTAGGCGCCGTTACGAAAACTTTACAGTCGCACAAGGAATGGCAGGACTGGGTGATGCAAGCAGAACATATCGTCCCACTGGTTGAACGCATCATTGATCAGGCTGAGCGTAGAGTCATCAAAGACGAGAACGTGCCTGCGGAAGAAAAAATAGTCAGTCTGTTCGAACCACATACAGACATCATCATCAAGGACAAGCGCCAGGTGCAATATGGTCATAAGATCAACTTCACTAGCGGCAAGCGCGGCATGATTTTAGATGCGGTGATCGAATCTGGAAATCCTGCGGACAGTGCCTGTTTATTGCCGATGATCAAGCGCCTGGATGATGTGTATGGAAAACTGCCAAATCAAGTGGCGGCAGATGCTGGCTATGCCAGTGCAGCAAATATTGATTCGGCAAAAGAACTGGGGGTCAAGGCTGTAGGTTTACCCAAAAAACGTGGCATGACGGTCGAAGCCATGACCGGAAGCGAATGGATTTACAACAAACTCAAGCGATTCCGGGCTGGAATTGAAGGTAATATCTCGACGCTGAAGCGGGCATTCGGGCTGAATCGCTGCACCTGGAAAGGGCTGGATCATTTCAAAGCATATGTGATGTCATCCGTACTGGCTTATAACCTCCAGAAATTTGCACGGCTATCGATTTAAATCTGGCAATTGGTCATGCAAATTGTAGTGCATAATGGTTGCGCTCGCCCTGAAAATGGCAAGAATGGAACAATTCGGCTATTCAAAGGGAAAAACAAGAAAAATATCTGTTTCTACAACTTTTAGCCAAGCTTTGGGAAATTACTATGCGGCCAAAAATCAGAAAAACAGGTGTTTATGGATGAGAACTA
>JAGRFM010000002.1 GCA_020446045.1 Nitrosomonas sp. | reverse complement strand
TTTGTTCCTTGAATATGCCTTGGCATGTCCTGCGGAACAAAAACTTGATCCTTTTGCCCGAAAAGCAGACAGAATTGTTCACAACTCATGACGACACTCCCTAGTGCTATTTCAGTTTGATATTGCCGTGAACAGCACCCACAAGATATTTTGTCACAAGGCGCAGTACGCAGCCAATGGTTATTCCATTGACAAGTGCTGCAACACAGTGACATGATATCTTGTGTGTGCCCCTTGGGTTAGCTTTTCAGTGCCACTGACTGTGTTAGGTCTTTTGACAAGGGAATAACCATTGCCTGCAAGACCTGCCTTGCCAGTAACACTGAGAAGCTAACTGTATCCGGCAATATCAAACTGAAATAGCACTAGTTAAACTGATAAAATCCGTAACTTTTCACATTCAACCATAGAAACTGATGCATCTCATTATTCAAGGCATTGACGTCGAAAATAGCGATTTGCGCGCTCTCGCAAAACTCTCCGCCGCCGATCAAATTGAAAGAATCACCGGACAAGCTTTCAGACTAAAAAACGTTCAATCTCAAAATGGTGTTTCAGAATATTGTGCAGATGCAAAACTGGATTACGCCTTTGTCGATGGACAAAAACATCTGTCTGATTTCAAATTGATTGCCATGGATATGGATTCAACCTTACTGGCCATAGAGTCCATTGACGAAATTGCAGATATGCATCATATCAAGCCGCAAGTCTCTGCAATAACATTACAAACGATGCGCGGCGAAATCAGCTTCGAAGAGAGCATAACACAGCGCACTGCCTTGTTAGCCGGATTGGGCGCCGATGCGCTGCAGAAAGTATACGATGAGCGTGTGAAACTCAGCCCGGGCGCTGAGACATTACTCAAAAAAGCCTGCCTTGTTGGAATTAAAACCATGGTGGTTTCCGGAGGGTTCACTTTTTTTACCGCTCGTATCCAGGAAAAATTAAACCTCGACTTCGCTTTTGCAAATACACTTGAAATCAAAGACAACAAACTTACCGGAAAAATTGTCGGCAAAATACTGGGGCGCGAAGGCAAAGCAGAAACCATTAAGAAAATATGCCTGGAACACGGCATACAACACGATCAGGTTATTGCTATTGGTGATGGCGCCAACGATCTGGATATGATGGATCTCGCTGGTGTCAGCATTGCTTATCATGCAAAACCTGTTGTACAAGAAAAAGCGACGTACTCAATATCGCATGTTGGCCTTGACGGCGTTATTAATCTGTTTGACTAAAACTCAATGAATTAGATGCTAATAAATAGGCTCATACATGAGCGACTGAATATATTCATCCAAATTTTCCGGCAGGCGCTCATCAACTAATCGTTCCCGTATCGCTACCTCACAGGTGGATATAGCAATCGCTTTGGATACTTCTCGAACACGTTTCAAAGAAGGATAAACGGCACCCTTTGCGATTTCAGCATCGGTCACCATCTCGGACAGTACTTTTGCAGCCGACAAAAACATACTTTGTGTAATCAATTGTGCCGAACTGGCATAAACACCTAAACCGATACCCGGGAAAATATAGGCATTATTGCCTTGTGCAGGTTCAAAATAATGTGATTTATACTGAACCGGTTTAAAGGGACTTCCACTGGCATAAATAACGCGCCCATCACTCCACCGGTATGCTTCTTCTGCCGTACATTCGGTATGCGAAGTCGGATTGGATAACGCTATAATCACCGGCCGTTCATTAACTACCGCCATTTTGCGGACTACCGCTTCTGTAAAGGTACCCGCCACACCCGTTGCACCAATCAACACATCGGGCTTGACGGCTGCTATCGCATCGACAAAATTACATGGCGCATGATCATGGGCAAAAGGTTGAAAACGGGGTTTTATGGTTGAATTGGTCGCCACCATCAGGCCTTTACGGTCGATAAACCAGATACGTTCACGCGCTTCTTGCTTACTCAGTCCTTCTGCGCAGAATGCGTCGACCAACAACTCAGCTGCCCCGCCTGCAGCGGATCCCGTTCCCAAACACATAATTTTCATGTCTGAAAATGGTTTTTGCTTTATTCGGGATGCAGTCAATATACCCGCTAGCGTCACCGCAGCCGTTCCCTGTATATCATCGTTAAAACAGCGTACCTGAGGGTTATATTGATCCAGAAATCTGAATGCATTGGGCGCCATAAAATCTTCAAACTGAATCAATGCGTTGGGAAAACGGTGCTGTACAGCATGTACAAACTCATCAACCAATGAAAAATATGCGTTATCCTTTAAACGTTCATGCGGATAACCCAAATAAAGTGCATCTTCACGCAACGCCAAATTATTCGTGCCGACATCCAGCATAACCGGTAAACAATGCTTTGGATGTATTCCTGCGCATGCAACGTATAATGCAATTTTACCGATCGGGATACCCATGCCATTTGCACCCAGATCCCCCAACCCTAATATCCGCTCACCATCGGTTACAACGACAATGCGAATGTCTTTTTCCGGCCAGTTGCCCAAAATGCTCGTGATATCACCACGATCTTCGGGGGATATATAAAAACCCTGCGGTTTTCTAAAAATATGTGCAAATTCACTGCATGCCTCACCAACAGTCGGTGTATATACCAAGGGCATAATTTCTTCCATATGGTCAATCATGATGCGGTAAAAAAGGCGCTGGTTTCGTTCAAGCAGTGCGTTTAAAAAAATATATTTCTCTATAGCATTCTGTTTTCGACGCATATTTTCCAATGCACGTTCTTTTTGTTTGCTAATGCTGGCAATATCGTATGGCAATAGTCCCCGCAAACCATATTTTTGCCGCTCTTCTCTTGAAAATGCCGTTGACTTAGTGCACGATGGATCATCAAGCAACGCTTTACCATACAAATTTTTCATCACGCCTTAACCTCTTATCTTTGCTTCATGTCTATTGCAAAACATGACGGACTATAATTAATTCAATTAGGGAATTCAATTTATACACATACAATTGTTATAATGCATCAGAATTAAGTTTGTTTATAACCATTCTAATTTGCTTACAATCTAAAGCAGCCCTAAAGTAACTATTTTTTAATTCTATAGATTATGATGAATCAATCACCATTCCCAACACCTAATCCGGATTTATATACCGAAGAAGAAATTTCAAGGCTGGTACACGAATTTTATGCTAAAGCCAGAAAGGATCCTTCTCTTGGACCCATTTTTGAAGCGCATGTTATCGACTGGGATGCACATTTTGTACAAATGACTAATTTTTGGTCAGCTCAACTGCGAGGAACAAGTCGCTTTCGCGGTGCGCCGATGCCAAAACATATCGTTTTACCCGATCTTACGGCTGAGTTATTTCTCCGCTGGCTTGAACTCTTTAAACAGACAACTCATGAACTGGGGAATACGGCGTTAGAGCAGCATGCAAACACAATTGCGACCTTTATCGCCAACAGACTTTGGCAAGGTTATCAAATGAACAATTATCCGGACCGTTACCCTCAAACTTTAGAAACAGTTTAACGGTTTATCGGCTTAAAGGACAATTAAAAGGGTTTTTATCGCCTTATTCGTTGTTTTGGGATAATTTGATTAAGCATATAAATGGGTTTTATTCCTTTCTGAAACAAGGTACGTCATTGAAAAGCATCAAAAGTAAAATTTTCATTTTTGCTTTACTCGCAACACTGATACCTTCAGTCATTCTGGGGTTGCTTTCATATCGCCAGAGCGAGGATTCGATCCGTGACAACCTTCAGCGGGAGTTGCGCACATTAGCCAACCATGCGAATAGCGAACTGGATTCGTGGATCAAGCAAAATACCCTGGATGCCAATTCGTTAACGACATCCAGGATTATGATTGATGTTCTGTCGGATGCTGCAAATTTACAACAAACAGCTATTGCTAAAACGCCCGGTATGCTGTCGGATTATTTGCGTTCTGTCCATGAAAAATTGGATACTTTCCTGGAATTGACCGTTATCGATACCAATCAAAACATTATATCCAGCAGTTCAGAAACTTCCTTCTTAAAAAAATCATTTCTGAACCGGTTCATCAGCCTAGATGAAACACAGCAAAGCTACATTCTCCCACCTTTCTGGAATGAAAAATTCAATACAATTGCAGTCAGTATCGCGTTACCCGTTTTATCGTATGAAAATTATATTTTAGGTCAGTTGGTTTTGACTTATGATTTTCAGATAATCAAACAAAAATTGGTTGATCCTATCCAGGCTTCACGCGGCGAAATACTGATGCTGGATACCAACGGGGGACTTTTACTCGCCAGTCATACAGAAATAGATCCAATGATTCAATTGAGTCCCACCCTATATAAATTGCTATTAGACAATCCTGGAGAACTCTACAATTTTAAGGATTTCTCACAGGAACAGGTCATAGGACTTGCACAAAAAGTCAAAAAACTGCCTATATTGATTGTCGCGGAACGAAAATATCATGAAGTTTTCGCTGCGAGAATCGCGCAACGCAATCTATTTCTAACCCTGGTTTGTATATCCATTTTCATTGTCGCGACTATTGCGCTGTATTTGGGACGGTCAATTGTCATGCCTTTGCAGCGACTGATTAATGCAACGGATCAAATTGTCAAAGGTAATCTTGACATTCCTATCACATCAGTGAAACAAAAAGACGAATTAGGAAAACTTGCGCAGATGTTCAATCAGATGACAGATAAATTGCGCCAGAGTCAGGATGAAACGTCAACTGCCAATGAAGAACTAAAACTCAAAAACCAACTCCTTGAAAAATTATGCGTTACCGACAGCCTAACCGGTCTTTACAATCGGAGTAAACTCAATCACATTATCAGTGACGAACTGTCCAGATCGCATCGTAACAAACGTCCGTTCACTGTTCTGATGATTGATATAGATTACTTTAAAGAACTGAACGACAGTTTGGGGCATATAGCTGGTGATGAGGTTCTGACAACAGTTTCCAAAACACTTTCTCAATCCATACGCACTATCGATTTTGCTGCACGTTATGGTGGTGATGAATTTATTATTGTTTTAACGGAAACCACAGCAAAAGAAGCAATGATTACCGCCGACCGTATTCGTTCTCAAGTCTCGGGAATATTCTGTAAAGTAATCAATCAATCAATCAAAGTTACTTTAAGTATTGGCATCGCTCAGTCTGAGCTGAAAGACACATCGCCTATCGATTTAATCAATCGTGCTGATAACGCACTCTATAAAGCCAAACAAGCAGGGCGTGATCAAGCCCATCTCGTAAGCAACAATAGCTAAATTTATTTCACAATACTGACTTCAACTAGCATATTAGATACCCAACCCTGCCTGTTCTGGTCAGTTTGAATTCTTAACCAATTTCCCTGATAAGCGGTTGCCGTCAAAAATGTTCCTTTTTCCAATACCGCCAGTACAGTCGAATGTGTGCCCGGCATTTGACGTAAATTCACATTATTAGACGCTTGCAATCTAACCGGCGAATTAAATGCTACGGTAACCCGGTTTGGCCTGTCACGATTTGTGTCGGCAACCATATTTGTGAATTCAACGGATTGAGAGGCAAAATCGGTTGCCAAGGCATAATCATCCTGAGAAAAATAAAATGTTGCGGCATCTAATAACCGTTGCGCATCTTTTTGTAAATGTTCCTCGGATGACTGGTGTATCGATTGTTGTTTCAACGCATCCATGGCAATTTCTGCTTCAGCTATTATAGATGCTGAACTGGATCGAGTTGCAAGCCTATGCAGCTTAATCTGTGCGCGTGTGATTTCATGGCTCGCAGCTTCTATCACTTGTTCTTGTTCTTTTTCCCGTATATTACCTTGTTTGATTTCAACAGCCTTCATTGCCAGCAATTGCTCCAATTCGGCTATTTTTTTCTGCTGATTTTCTATGACACGTTTTTGTTCTTCAATCAAAACAGTATCTTCACTATCAGATATATCAGATGGAGGAGGTTCCACCGTTGCACACCCAAACAAAAGAAAAGGGGTTATGAGACTGATTCTTTTATAAGTTATTAAACTCGCACAATTATTAGCATGTTTTTTCTGGAATGTTCTTTGTCGCATATCCTTTTAGTCCGATTTATATTTCAGAAATAGATACAATCTCAGTATTGATCTACATGATCAATATTTTCAAGCTCGGTTACCGGCTCAAAATAATTTCAAGTACAAACTTGCTTCCGATATACGCCAGAAATAACATGGCAAATCCGGTCAAAGTCCATCGTATCGCTATCCTGCCACGCCAACCATAAAACTGCCGACCGAATAACAGTGCCGCAAAAATTCCCCATGAAATAAACCCAAATAACGTTTTGTGTGAGAACGTTACCGGTTGTCCAAAAACTTCTTTTGAAAACACGATGCCACTAAGCAATGTCAGTGTCAGTAGAATGAATCCAATCCAGATAATGCCAAATAACAATTTTTCCATTGCCAGCAGCGGTGGCAGATTAGTCAAAAATGAATGCGCAGCGGGATGATGCAACTGATATTCCACAATAGTCATTAACATAGCGTGTAATGCAGCTATTGTTAAAAGACTGTATGCGGACATCGCAACGATCAGATGTGCTTTAAAAGCCGGCAATTCGGTATTCTCTAAAGGCTTCAAAGATGGAAACAGTAACGGTAAAACTACTGCAATAGCCGCTGCAACAGCGATGGGAGCCAATAACGTTTGCAAACCCTGATAACGGCTGAAGAATCCTGAGAACCAGTAAATAACCGCCGTTAACCATACAATCAATGAAATTGCGTTGCCCACGCCCAGGTTGAGCCCTGCCCCCTCTAAAATTGACTGGTACAATGTAAGGGCATGCAATGATAAAGGTGCTAGCATTGCTATTTGTATGTGGCTATGCTGATACCCTGACTCAACCGCATTCTTTTTCAGAGAAAAAGAATGCCCGGATATACTGCGCCAAACTATCCAGCCAAAGAGTATATAAAGCAAAAATGCCAAAAGATAAGTTAAAATGCCAACCATTGAAATGATCATTCGTTAAAAATATCGACAAGCTGTTAAGTCTACATGGCGCTTTGACAAATTCAAAGTGTCCGTTCGCAAATTTCATTAATTTTGTAACACAGCTGTCCACTTTATACATTTTCTGAGGTTCCATATATGTTTGAAAATTTAACAGGTCGCCTTTCCGGTGTCATTAAAACATTAAAAGGCGAAGCGCGGCTGAGTGAAAGCAATATCCAGCAAGCATTGCGGGAAATTCGCTTGGCTTTGCTCGAAGCGGATGTCGCACTCCCCGTGGTCAAGGAATTTATTGCCCACGTTAAGGAAAAAGCCATCGGCCATGAAGTCATGAATAGCCTGACACCCGGACAAGCACTTGTCGGTGTTGTGCATCAAGAATTAATTTCCATTATGGGGGGCGAAAAAGAGGATCTCAATCTTTCAATAACCCCCCCCGCTGTGATCCTAATGGCTGGGCTGCAAGGTGCTGGTAAAACAACCAGCAGCGGTAAACTGGCCAAATGGCTCATGGATCAGAAAAAGAAAAAGGTTTTACTGGTCTCATGTGACATTTATCGTCCTGCAGCCATACATCAATTGGAATTGCTGGCACAACAGACCGGTGCAGATTTCTTTCCGGTTCGGGACGGCCAGAAGCCCGGGGAAATCGGTACAGCCGCTTTGGATTATGCCCGCAAACATCATCATGATGTTCTGATAGTCGATACTGCGGGCCGTCTGGGTATTGATGAAGCCATGATGAAAGAAATCAGTGAGCTTGAAAATTTGCTCAAACCGATCGAAACACTTTTTGTCGTTGATGCCATGCAGGGCCAGGACGCGGTTAATACAGCCAAGGCATTTTCGGAAGCCTTACCACTAACCGGCGTCGTTTTAACAAAACTCGATGGCGATTCACGTGGTGGTGCTGCTTTATCAGTTAAACATGTCACCGGTAAACCGATTAAATTTACGGGTGTTGCCGAGAAGCTGACCGGATTGGAAGCTTTTTATCCTGATCGGATGGCGTCACGTATTTTAGGCATGGGTGACGTACTCGGTCTGATTGAAGAAGCGCAACGCAGCACCGACGAACATGAAGCAAAAAAACTCATGAAGAAAGTCAAATCCGGCAAAGGATTTGATCTGAATGATTTTAAAAGCCAATTTCAACAAATGAATAAAATGGGCGGAATGAGCGCCATGCTCGACAAATTGCCGTCGCAACTCAGTCAAGTTGTGCAAAATGTCAATATCGACGAAAAAGTAATCAATCGTTCCGAGGCCATTATTAACTCCATGACGGAACAGGAGCGCACCAAGCCTGATATTCTAAAAGCATCACGAAAAAGGCGGATTGCAGCGGGTGCGGGCGTTACGGTACAGGAAGTCAACCGTCTGCTGTCACAATTCGATCAGGCTAAAAAAATGATGAAAATGATGAATAAAGGCGGTATGGCAAAAATGATGCGTGGTTTGAAAGGGATGTTTCCACGGCTTCGTTAATCTGCATTAAGTCAGAAATTACTCGGCTGCGGGGGCATGTTCAAGACCAATGACTTGTGCCCCCGTTGTTATTTTCCTGTCTTCAAACCAGCCTTGATTCATTTCCAGTGCATATTTCGCCCGGCCTGCAGATTGATGAGCCGTCAGTGAATAAGGTTTCATATCCTCAATATTGAGTATAATACCCGCCTCATTGATAAAGGCTACGCTCAGAGGAATCATGGTATTTTTCATCCACATACCAAAGTAAGCAGTGTGCGGGAAAACGAACAGCATTCCAGTATTTTCGCCCAATGATGATCGGAACATCAATCCTTGTGTCCGGGTTTTCTGGGTATGAGCCACTTCAGCCTGTAATTCATGATTTGCTATCGTCAATGGAATCTCAGGTAGCTTGGAAACCTCCGCACTTACAACATTGCTGACGCCGAGCAACAAAAACAAGGGTATAAACGCAATCCATCGGCGCATCAGTGCTTACCTGTACTGCCAAAACCATTCTCCCCACGGTGGCTGGCGTTGAAATCTTCGACAACATTAAAACCAACTTGCACAACAGGCACTACGACCAGTTGCGCTATGCGTTCCAGCGGTTTTAATTCGAACGGTGAATTACCACGATTCCAGCATGAAACAAAGATTTGCCCCTGATAATCCGAATCAATCAGACCGACCAAATTGCCCAATACAATACCATGTTTATGGCCTAACCCCGAACGCGGTAACACTATCGCCGCCAGATTACGATCCGCAATATGAATGGCCATACCCGTTGGAATTAATAACGTCTGACCGCTTTCTATGGTCTGTGTCTCATCAATACAGGCACGTAGATCCAGACCTGCCGATCCTGGTGTTGCATAAGCCGGTAACTGAGTTCGCAAGCGGTGATCTAGAATTTTGATATCAATAATTGTCATACTGTTATCCGTTATTTTTTTTCTGTAGCTGGTATTCGGTATATAGTACCGCAATATGCCTGATTAGTTTGCGAGCCTGTATCCGCTTCAATGCTTTATCCAGGATATGTTTGCCGGCATCGTCGAATAAAATCAATGCTGCTTCATCAGTACCCAATGTCTCCTGAGCCTGGTTGGCAACCATTAAAGGTAATTTCTTCTGCTTACGCTTTTTCGTAGCATAACGTTCCAGATCGTGTGTTTCAGCCGCAAATCCCACACAAAATGGAGGATTGGGTCTGTCAGCCACGTATTGCAAAATATCCACATTGGGTTCCAATTCCAGGATCAACTTTTGAGCGGATTTCTTTATTTTTTGCTGACTGCTCTCAGCAATGCGGTAATCAGCCACGGCGGCCACACTGATAAAAATATCACTATCCATCGCTTTTGCCTTGACTGCTTCAAACATGTCCAATGCACTTAAGACAGGAATCATTTCGGTTACTGCTGGCGATTTTAGACATGTTGGCCCCGATATCAGTGTAACTTGTGCGCTACTTTCCATTGCAGCCTGCGCTATGGCATAACCCATTTTCCCGGAACTCAGATTGGTAATACCACGCACCGGGTCAATCGGTTCATACGTCGGACCGGCGGTAATTACAATACGTTTACCCTGTAATTGGGGCGCACGGGCTAAATCGCCACTTAGTGCCTGCTGAACTGCGAAGTATAATGCTTCAACATCAAGCATCCGGCCCATTCCAACTTCACCGCAAGCCTGTTCTCCATTTGCCGGCCCCAGAATCTTCACCCCGTCACGCACTAAAGATTGAATATTACGCTGTGTGGCCGGATTCTCCCACATTTGCTTGTTCATCGCAGGTGCTATCATCAACGGACAATCTCGCGCAAGGCATAATGTTGCCAGCAAATCATCCGCCAGGCCATTTGCCAGTTTAGCGATAAAATTTGCACTTGCCGGCGCAATCAGAATCATATCGGCATGGCGTGATAGCTGGATATGCGCCATGTTATTTTCCAAATTGGTATTCCATAAATCAGTATAAACCGGTTGCCCCGTCAATGACTGAAAGGTTACCGGCCCGACAAAACGACACGCGGATTCTGTCATTACGGCATGCACAGTGACACCGGCTTTGGTCATTAGGCGCGCAAACTCGGCAGCTTTATAGGCCGCCACACCGCCAGTCACACCCAGCAGCAGATGTTTCCCGGCAATATTTTCAACATATTCCGACTGTTTTTCCTGATTATTCACTTCTGAGGACACTTTCCTTCTCTTTCTTAATCGATCTCATCAAATCCTTTTGACAGAATCTCAGATTCTAACTCAATTCACGTTTAAGCAATGCCGTAACAGTCTAAATATTCACATTGAATTGTAATGATATGGCAATTTCAGACTGGCCCAGTGATGAGCGGCCTCGAGAAAAACTGTTAAAACAGGGAGCAAAGCATTTATCGGATACCGAATTGCTCGCTGTTTTTCTGCGCACCGGTTTTGTTGGCACAAGTGCAGTTGATCTTGCCCGGAATTTGTTACACCACTATGGATCCCTCACTGCGCTGTTCGCAGCAGACAAAACATCACTTTGCAATTTTCCCGGTGTTGGAATTGCAAAATATACCCAGTTGCAGGCTGTTCTTGAGATGGCCAGACGTACACTGGGTGAAAGCCTGGAACTCGGTAATGCCATGAATAGTCCACATGTTGTCCGCGATTTTTTACGTCTGCAACTGGCCAGTAAACAGCATGAAGTTTTTCTGGGTATTTTTCTCGATGCGAAAAACCGGATGATCTCCGCAGAAGAACTTTTCTGCGGAACACTTACCCAGGCCAGCGTTTATCCAAGAGAAGTTATCAAGCGGGCATTGCATCACAATGCTGCCGCTATGATATTTGCCCACAATCATCCTTCGGGTATCGCAGAACCCAGTAACGCCGATAAAATACTGACACAGACTTTGATAAAAGCCCTTGAATTAATTGATATCAAGGTACTTGACCATTTTATTATTGGAAAAAACGAAATCACATCATTTGCTGAACATCATTTGCTCTAAATCCATTCTTTTAATGAAAACCTGTTTTAGTCGATAAAGATTTGAGAATGAAAGCAGAATTAAGCTATAATCCAACCTTTTGTGATTTTGGAGTGCATCAAAATGGCACGCGTATGCGAAGTAACCGGGAAAAAGCCGCTGACAGGTAATAATGTTTCACATGCCAATAATAAAACCAAACGGCGTTTCTTACCCAATCTGCAAAAACGCCGTTTCTGGCTGGAAAATGAAAATCGCTGGATTAGTCTGCGTCTTACCAATACTGCTTTACGCACAATTGATAAGAAAGGGATTGATGTTGTCGTTGCCGAGTTGCGTCAACAAGGCAAAAACATTTAAACATCTTATTTTTAAAAGGATAATATCAAATGCGCGATAAAATTAAACTGGAATCTTCTGCGGGAACGGGGCATTTTTACACTACGACCAAAAACAAGCGCGCAAACCCTGAGAAACTTGAAATTAAAAAGTTCGACCCGGTTGCACGCAAACATGTCATTTATAAAGAAACAAAACTCAAATAGTTTTGCTAAAGCAATAAAAAAACCCGCATTTGCGGGTTTTTTTATTGCTTGATTAAATCAACGCCATATCATACATAGCATCGCAATCTTTGGGAAAATGATCGAAGCACCTCAATGCCACTTTCTTCGGCACGTTTACACCAATCTTCCAATTGTTTTACCAGTTCATCCTTTGACGCTGTTGAACGTTGCCAAATAGCCATCAACTCTTCACGCATCGTATAAACCGTATCCAGCGTTTTGGTATTTTGCAACACCTGATTTAATGTTTCACGCTCATGATCGTCCAATGTTCTGGAATCTGCCAAAAGCCAACGTTTGAATGTGGAAGTGTCGATCTCATAATGTGCAATTGTTTCTTTCAAATGCTCCATTTCTGCTGCAAAGGTACTTTTCAATGATTTGGAATATTTCGCAAGTACTTCGTAGCGATGTGAAATTACCGCATGTAGCGTATCAGAATCGCATTGCGTTTTATTCTTATTAAAACGTAACTTGGGCGCCACTTTTTTAACCTTGGCCAGCCCCATCATTTCCAAAATACGAATATACATCCAGCCAATATCAAACTCATACCATTTGTTGGATAACCGTGCTGAAGTAGCATACGCATGATGATTATTATGCAATTCCTCGCCTCCAATCAGAATGCCCCAAGGAACAATGTTGGTACTTGCATCTTCGGCCTGGAAATTGCGATAACCCCAAAAATGACCAAGACCATTAATCACACCGGCAGCGAAAATAGGTGTCCACATCATTTGTATTGCCCAAATCGTCAAACCGATAGGGCCAAACAAGAGCACATTGATAATCAACATTAATGCAATACCTTTTGCGCTATGCTTTGTGTAAATATTACGTTCAACCCAATCATCAGGAGTACCGTAACCATAGCGTTCCAACGTTTCCTTATTCTTAGTCTCAATCCGGTACAATTCGGCGCCTTCTGTCAGAACTTTTTTAATACCAAAAATAATAGGGCTATGTGGATCATCTTTGGTTTCACATTTAGCATGATGTTTACGATGAACAGCCGTCCATTCTTTCGTCACCATTCCTGACGTCAGCCATAACCAGAAACGGAAAAAGTGGCTCGGTATCGGGTGCAGATCCAGCGCTCTATGCGCAGAATGCCGATGCAAATAGATGGTAATACTGGCAATTGTGATATGTGTTAGAACGAGCGTCACAACAATATACCCCCACCATGGCATATCAACGACACCCGAAATTAAATTAAGAAAGCTATCAAACATAAATAATATATCCTTCTATAAGACCTGAAGTTTTTATAGGTAACAATAAAAATATAATACAAACAAAATTGATTATTGACTATCCATTAAAAGTTGTCATTTATTAATGATCAATTTTTGAAGAAACTATGTTACTAAAACATAGAAATCATCCAATACGCAAATTAAAATTATTTTATATATCTTACCATTTAAATCGTGACGACAGTAAATAATTGTCATACCCGTGACAGTATTATCGAACTTCAACTAATTTATTGAAAGATAATCATTTACATCAAATATGAACCATACGCCAGTCCCCCGGTAATAATTCACTCAGCGTAAAATCGCCAATTGCGACACGAATCAATCTGAGTGTTGGAAAGCCAACTGCTGCCGTCATACGTCGAACCTGACGGTTTTTACCTTCTTCAATTGTTAACGTCAGCCAGGCAGTCGGAATTTGCTTTCTAAATCGAATGGGTGGTGTCCTCGCCCAGATATTCTCCGGCTCCGGTATTAAACTGGCTTTGGCCGGTTGCGTTATATAATTTTTGATAGTAACGCCATGACTCAATTGGTACAGTGCTTTATGCGTTGGAATACCTTCAACCTGCACCCAATAGGTTTTCGGCAGTTTGCATTTCGGGTTGCTGATTCGGTGCTGTAATCGACCATCATCAGTCAACACAATCAAACCTTCACTGTCGACATCCAATCGACCCGCAGGATAAAAACCGGGCATTGAAATATAGTGTTTCAACGATTTATGACGCGATGTGTCGGTAAACTGGCTGATGACTCCGTAAGGTTTATTAAACAGGATCAGGCGAGACACGAAAGCAATATAAAAATGTTAAAGCGACTCGGGATATTTTACGGTGTGCAAGACAGTTTCAGCAGCAGCGTTTTTTTTCCGGTATTGAAACCACCACACGGAACCTTTCCTGAAGGACAAACCGGGTGGTATATCAGGCTGCAAAATTTGCGCCACCTCACCCAATGTCGGTTGGTGTCCTACTACGATTACTGTGCCTTTGGCATAAGGCCAGTTTGCTGCAACCAGTATCTGGTTAACACTTGCGCCCAATCCGACTTCATGCACGATTTCAAATTCATGGCTAAATGCTTCTGCAGTTTGTCGGGCTCTTGTTGCCGGGCTGACCAGTAGTGTTAATTCGGACGGATCCGGTATCTGCGTTTTCAGCCAACCGGCCATTTTTGCGGCCTGGTCATGTCCTTTTCGGGTTAGCTGACGCGCCAGATCTGGGAAGCCCTCTTCAGCATCCGCATGACGCCATAGGATTAAATCCATCTGCCAAACATTAAATCTCAAATAGTGAATCGGGCGAATGCTTTGATTGTTTTATTATCACGACTTTCCGTCGTGACTTTTCACCTTGTTTGAGCACCACTTGATGCCGTGGTACTTCAAAGCAATCGGCAAGATATTTTAACAACGCCAAATTGGCTTTACCTTCAACCGGTGCTGCGGCCAGTTTGATTTTCATGGCATCGCCATGCAACCCGGCCGGTTCAGTGCGTTTCGCACCCGGCTGAATATGTAGCGTTAAAACAAAATCGCTATGGCCTTCGCAACGAAACCAATTCATTTGCATATCCCATGCTAACCAAGCATGGCCCTGAATTCCATCTTGACTCCAGCAACAATCATTAACAACAGTTGGATAACAATCAACACGAATAACGGTGACAAATCCACATTGGCAATGGGCGGAATTCTACGGCGAAAAACGGCCAGGAAAGGTTGTGTAAATGTATTAAGCAATGGCGCAATCGGACTGTAGGGATTAACCCATGAAATAATCGCCTGTGCAATAATCATAACGAGCACGATATATAGTGTTATTTTAATAATCTCAACGATACCCAGTAATCCTAAGACGCCAACCGCAGTCCCGATATTAGTGCCGAAATCATGACCTTGAAAAAAATAGAAAGTTATCAAAATGAAACATTCCAACAACCAAGCCAGAATTAATGTGGACATATCCAGCCCCTTCCATCCCGGAATAATTCGGCGTGCTGGCCGTACGATGAAATCAGTAACCGCAATCAAAAATTGAGAAATATTGTTATAGTACGGTACGCGCAGCAACTGAAAATAGAAACGCAGCAAAAGCGCAAGAGAAAAAAGCCCTAAAAGGGTATCAATAAGAAAAATCAAAATTTCGCTAGTCACGTGCGGCTCCCTTTATAACACGGTATTGTCAATATCGTTTTTAACAATTCAGATTTTGCTGTATTCATCGCTCATCGCTTTTGATCGTGCAAAAGCGGCATCGATTGCCATGATAATTTCATTCATGACATCATTGTTATCCATTGATTGAATTGCTTGCTGTGTGGTACCGCCTTTTGAAGTTACTTTTGCCCTTAAAGCGGATACCTCGTCCGGACTTTCATTCGCCAGTCTGACAGCACCCTGAAACGTTTGCAAACACAGTTTCCGGGATTGTTCCGAAGTTAGCCCTAATTTTATCCCTGCTTGCTGCATCGATTCAATAAAATAAAACACATAAGCTGGCCCACTTCCGGAAATTGCCGTGACCGTATGCAACATTTCCTCTTCATCGACCCACAAAACGGTTCCTACTGCTTCCATTATGGTTGAAGCTGAACGCCGATCCATTTCACTGGCTTCCGGTGCTGCATAAAGCCCGGTTACGCCGGCACCCACCAATGCCGGTGTATTCGGCATCGCCCGTACCACACGAGGATAGCCGCCTAACCAGCGCATTAAATCCGTTGCCTGAATACCTGCTGCAATTGATATAACCAGATGTTGATCCAGCTTTCCGGCCATCTGTTGCGTCAATCCATGCATTTGTTGCGGTTTGACAGCAAGCACAATCACATTGTTTTCACCTTGTTTGACTGGCTCAATACCATCGGACAAGGTTGTGACAGCATTGATGCCGAATTGTTCTTTAATCATGCGGCACCGCTCGGCATCGATTTCAATAAAGTTAATTTGTGCTGCTGTGTAACCTTGCTGTATCAGGCCATTGACGAGGGCAAAAGCCATGTTTCCGCCGCCAATAAATGTGATTTTCATTCTCTGCATGTTAATTTAAGATCAGTACATTACCGCTGACATCCCGGGCAATAGAAACTTGATCGTTGTCCCTGTTTAATTTGTTTGATTGTTTTATTGCAATTCCGGCATGACAAACCGGCCCGCCCGTATACCCAGTATTGTTGCTGAAAATAACCCGGATTACCATCACTCTTCACAAAATCACGCAAACTGCTCCCGCCAGCCAGGATCGCTCTTTTCAACACTTCTTTGACATTCTGAACAAGTTTTTCGTAACGATGCAACCCTATTCTGCCAATAGCGCGCAAAGGATGTATCCCGGCATGAAATAATGCTTCATTGGCATAAATATTTCCCACACCAACAACTACTGTATTATCCATCAACATCGATTTGATGCTTATTTTTCTGCCACGCGATTGTTTATACAATCGTTGCGCCGTAAAATCCATCGATAACGGCTCAGGCCCCAGATTACACAACAACGGATGATCCATGATATCACTCTGATGCCATAACACCGAACCGAATTTTCGCGGATCCCGCAATCTAAGAACGATTTCATGGTCAACCAACAAATCAAAATGGTCATGCTTACCTGGAG
Source organism: Nitrosomonas sp. (assembly GCA_020446045.1). GTDB lineage: Bacteria > Pseudomonadota > Gammaproteobacteria > Burkholderiales > Nitrosomonadaceae > Nitrosomonas. The sequence goes on along the minus strand of JAGRFM010000002.1, from coordinate 6,786 downwards.
AATCCGGGGTGCACAACTGATGCTTTTCCAAAATGCGCAGACTGCCAGACATGCCTAAATGGATGATCAGCGTTCCGGTATCGCAATCCAACAATAAATATTTCGCACGGCGTTTAATTGCATGGATCTTCTGTCCGCGAAGTATTGCATCCAGATTGCAGGGGATTGGCCAGCGTAATTTTTGACAGCGCACGATCACGCCGGTAATGTGACAATTTTCCAGATACGGCGCAATACCCTTACGGGTTACCTCAACTTCAGGCAGTTCTGGCATATAACAGGCTTTAGAATAATTGAATCGCCAACTTGTTCGAATCAATGAGGGTTCAATAACGGCCAACCGGATTCTTCGGAAAAATAATAACCGACTTCTTCATTATCCCGGAAAATAATAATGCCATTTTCATCCTGCCATGCCTGAAACTGTATTTTTTGTCCATCCTGAAGCGTTATCTCGGCAATGGGTTGCGCAACGTCACGAATCTGCGGGTTCAAGACCCATTCCGAAGTCCGGCTGGTCTGCCATAACCGCGTCCAGCGTTCCAGTGATTCCGAACTCAATTGATTCGGATCCCCATTCACTATCGACCATCGGCCATTACCACCCGCTTCCCGTTGCAAAATCCAATCCTGCGAGTCAAATTGAACCGGCACTTCGTTCGCGGACAATAAACCGGTGCTGACAGCGTCAACAGGTTTGACGGGTATCCATATGGCATATCGCGGTGAAACCAGATAAACCTGTTGATTAATCGCCAGATACTGCTGGTCTGTAGTCGGCGCCAAACCACCAAAAGCAAAATAGTCCTCGTCCAGATACAATTCTATTTTAGGCTGATCCAGATTAAACTCTTCCTTGCTGGTCATGACAAAACGCTGACGGCTGTTAGCCGACAACACATTCAGGATTTTTCCGACTGTTTCCGCATCAGCACGGGCGTAAAACGGTGAAGTAAAGTACCATTGATTGTCATTGCGCTGTAATGTCGCCTGTTCTCCGTGGCGGATAATACGTATGGTTCGAACCGTATCCGGGTCCCGAACCGATATCTGAAATTCGGTATCAGGTTCGGATTGCAGTTGCGGTTTTAAATAAAGGAACACTGCCAGACCGATTATGGTCGCCAGCATAATCCAATTAAGCTGTGAATGATATGTCATATCTTATTTTCTTCTTTTACGGCGCCGCCAGATCAATACGCCGCTTAACAAAAATAACCCTGGCATGATGAATAAAAATAAAATGACGATGGCGCTCAGTGTCGTTTCACTGAAACGCAGCTGATTATCCAATGTCGCGCGCGGTTGGATGCTTACCAATTCTTCGTCTCCGGCCAACCAGTTCATTACATTGATGCCAAAATCAAGATTGTTGCCATTACCCAGATAACTATTGGCCAAGAAGTGGCCGCTGCCCACCACGACGATACGTTGTTCACGGTTTTCGATCTGGCGCGTTAATGCAACGGCTACAGTAATCGGCCCGGAAACGTCTTCTTCCGGATCGAATCTAACGGCATCTTCCAGCGAAGCGCTTTCGACCCAGCCATTGGGCGCCACATCGACCAATGGAATTGTTCGCCATTCGTTGTTTTCGCTGAATGCGATCTGTCGCGCAAAAGGAAACACGGTAATATAATTAAAACCTTGCGTTATTTCATGCTGGCCGTAAATAGCACCGAGTGCAAATGTGATAGGTGCTTTCAATTGTTCCGCCTGCGGGTCGATCACAATACCAGGCGTCAACACCAGACGCAGTTTTTCAGTCAGCGGCAACAACCCGCGCAACGACTCCTGATCCACCAGCCATAACAGGTTGCCGCCTTCATCGATGAATTCCAGCAGTTTATCCACGACACCAGGCAGTAAATCGACTTGTGGTGAAGCGATTAGAAGTATATCGGTATTCGCCGGAATATTGGGTATTAACGCCAGATTAAGCGGCTGACTGACAAATCCATTAACCCCCAGTTGTTTGCCAAAATCACCCAGGTCAAAATTTGCCTGCCCATCCAGACGACGCTCGCCGTGGCCTTCCAGTGACATAATCAGTCTTTCACCGGGGCGCGCCAGACGAATCAACGATTGCGTAAAAGCCTGTTCGTTAATCGTAGTCAAATGCACGCGCCGTTGTTGATATTGAATCACCATTTCACCATTGACCTTGACACCGGCTTCTTTAGCCAATTGCGGTTGCTCGACCGGATCGATGAACGTCAGGGAAATATCCGGTTTGACACGTTGATACAATTGCACAAAATTATGAATGATTTCGCGCACATCGCCATACTGCGCATGTTGTTGTGCTGCATATGCAGTGACCTTAACGGGGTCATGCATCTTTTGCAAAATATCGATACTTGTCTGACTCAAGGTATTGCGGCTATTCTGACTGATATCCCATTGCTGACGCGTTTCAAGTACCAGATAACCCAATAATGCAAACAACAACAGTAACAACCCAATGAAAATACCCTGCTGTATTTTCAGATGAATACGTAATTTTTTACTGGTAACTGTCATGCTTGTTTAACGGTGCAATCGTTCACCATCCAGATGACGGATTGTCATGATCAGAAAAAACAATGTAAACAACATCAAATAAAATATACTGAACGAATCCAGCAATCCATGATTAAACTGTTCAAAATGCTTGAGAATGGAAAAATAGTGCAGCCACCCGTCATGGGTACTGCTTGCCAGCTCAAACACCCAGAAACCTAATAAAATACCCAACGTGCTAATTGCTGCGATAACCGGCTGTGCGGTCAGGCTGGATAGATAAAGTCCCAGCGAAAGATAACAGCATGACACAAGAAATAAACCCACAGTGCAGCTCAACAGAAGGCCAATATCTAAATTCCCCCCCAGTGACAACATGCCAGACAAAAACACAAGCAACGCAATAATAATCAGCAGAAAAAACATCAATGCTAAAAATTTACCCAGTACAATCTCACGCATTGAAACCGGTGCCGAAATCAGTAGCGTCATGGTATGATTTTTTCGTTCCTCGGCTATTTGACGCATGGTCAGCAACGGAATAATCATTAACAGCATCAGTGCAGCTAGACCGAAAACCGGGGTAACAATAATTTCGGTAAAACCAGGAGGATTCGCAATTTGCAGTAATTGCGGCTGAACATGCAGATAGGCGTCCATTCGCCCCAAAAATACCCATGTCGACACCACCTGTATCAACGCCAGCAAAACCCACGCTAACGGTGAAACGAACAGTGTTTTTAGTTCTTTGTGTGCGATGGTTAAAATCATTCGTTCAATGATCCAATTAGTGATGTTCCGCTTCGATTTGCGTCAATTGCGTAAAAACAGTTTCCAAACCGACCGCTTTGCGCTGCAGTTCGGATAGCAGGTCATCCAGCACTATCTTTCCTTTATTCATTATCAAGACCCTGTCGCAGACAGCCTCGACTTCGGATAAAATATGCGTCGAAAGAATAATACTGCGTGATTGTCCCAGATTAACAATAAGTTCACGCATTTCTTTGACTTGATTGGGATCCAGGCCGACTGTCGGTTCATCAAGAATGATGACTTCAGGATCGTGAATAATCGCTTGTGCTATGCCGACACGTTGTTGCAGCCCTTTGGAAAGCGTGCCGATTAACTGTCCACTGCGATCCGTTAAACCGCACTGCATTTTGCTGTTTTCGACTGCTTTGGCAACAGACCGCTTTTCGACTCGATGCAGTTTTGCGACAAAAACCAGATATTCATCGACGGTCATTTCGGTATAAAGTGGCGGTATTTCGGGCAAGTAACCTATATGCACTTTTGCTGATTTTGGATTATCCAGTAAATCAATGCCGCAGATCTCAATGCTGCCGGTATCAGGCGCAAGATTGCCGGTTAACATCCGCATAGTAGTTGATTTTCCTGCGCCATTGGGTCCGAGCAAACCGAGTATTTCACCCTGCTTGAGTTGCAATGTCAGGTCATGAACGGCAATATGGCGATGATATTCGCGACTTAAATGCTGTGCAGAAAGAGTAATTGAGGCGGCATTATCCAGCATAGAAATTTTAAACGCTCACATCCGATTGTAACCGATGACAATACCCGTTGTTATAAGCTCATTATCTTACCAGACCTGTTAATCCTGGCGCATCAATTTTCCGAACCGGCATTCTATTTTTACCATGCTGTGAAGCTTTTCGCCAAAAATGCGATGACAAAAATTGACCTAAATTCAAATAACCGTACAAATTAATTTTTTTCAGCATTGCTGGCGCTTTTAAGCCGCTCTTCAATCTGCGCGGCTGGAATCATGCCACCGACAATGGAACCGTCAGCGAAGATCAAAGTTGGCGTGCCCGTCACCCGATTTTCCTGTCCTGACTTCAATAATGTTGGCAATGGTGTTTCACATTCATCAGCTTCAGGGGCGACACCTCTGAGCATAAAATCATCCCAGGCCTTGATCTGGTCCTGCGAACACCAGATTAATGTGGACAATTCCATGGAACCTCTCAAAACCGGATAAAGCAAGGTATAAATCGTAACATCGGTAATATTTAACAGTTCTTTTTCCAGTTGTTTACAGTACGGGCAATTGGGATCGGTAAACACAGCAAGCTTGCGTTCTCCGTTGCCTTTAACAATTTTGATCGCAAACTCTAGTGGCAAGGAATCGAGCGGGACGCGCCGGGCAGCTTTTATTTCCTGTAAACGTTCATTGGTAACACTGGTGCGGGTTTTGGTATCGACAATATGGCCAAAAAAGAAATATTCAGCTTTTTCATCGGTATAAAACAACTCACCACCAATCAATGCCTCATAGAGGCCCAAATAAGGTGTTTTCCGCAAACTTTCAATTTTTGCACCCGGGAAATAGGGTTCAATGGCTTTCTTTACCGATTCCTCATCCGCCCAGGTTGTTCCGGAAAACGTACTGAGTAACAAGACAAAAACAAATCGTTTCAAATACATAGCCATATGAATTCCCTGTAAAATAAGATTAACCCAATGCGTGCTGCATCAGTTGACTTTTGATTAAAGGTAAGTGATCGGTGATTTCAAGGCCCAAATTCCGTAGTCTCGCAAGAGTCGGATTGGCGTTGTTAAACAGCTTTTGCAAACCGTCAGTAACCATTTCCAATGCCAGAATATCTTCCTTGCGCGCGCATTCGTAACGGCGTAACAGCATGAAATCACCAACATCGGATTGTAATCCGCGTTGTTGAATAATTTCTGTGAATTTGCGCACATCGCGCAAACCCAGATTGACGCCCTGCCCGGCTAATGGATGAATCCCATGCGCCGCATCGCCAACAAGCACAAGCCGTTGCTGAACCAGATTGTTGACATGCACAAAATTCAATGGAAACCCGGCAGGCGGTGTAATCAGTTCAAGCTTGCCCAGCGTATGTGAAGAAGCTTCGGCAACACGTTGGCACAATTTCTCAACGCTTAGTTCTTTTAATTGTGCCGCATACGTTTCGCTGGTAGACCAGACCATCGAAACACGGTGACCGGGCAATGGCAGCAGCGCCAGTACGCCATCGCGCCTGAACCACTGGTGAGCGACATTCCGGTGCGATAATTCAGTGCTATAGTTGGCAACAACGCCAATCTGCTGGTAAGGATGGCGTGATACTTCTATGCCAGCCTGCTGGCGCGTCCATGAATTGACGCCATCGGCACCAACGACCAACGCTGTCTCGATTGTGCGTCCATCTTCAAGTTGTATTGCTACATGCGTATCCTGCCAGTCGATTGCAGCACACTTGGCCGGACAGATAATATCCAGATGATCTGTTTGAGATTGCAGCATTTCCCATACAGCCGTTTGCAATTGCCGGTTCTCGACGATATACGCCAATTCGGCAACCCCCGTTTCATAAGCGCTGAAATGAATATGCGAACTGTTGTCATCGCCAAAAACGGACATATCATACACAGGCGTCAAACGCGGTGCTTCCATCCGTTGCCAGATGCCCTGATCGCGCAGAAAATCGGCGCTCCCTGGGCTGATCGCATAAACGCGGATGTCCCAGCTTTCATCTTGTGGTAACGGAGATGGCTCTCTGGATTCGATCAGCGCAACCTTTAACCCGCTATTTTTCAACGCCGCGGCCATGCTTGCGCCAACCAAACCACCACCGATTATGGTTATATCGAATTTCATAACCTGATTATACAATTGCTTTACGGTATAAAGGAAAACAATTCACCCACAACTTGGGCTACAACTGTTTTTCTATTCTTGAGCGTCCAATTGTGGCACACTTCGCACTTTAATTGACAAAACTTTTTTCGACTTGTGTCTCCCTACGAACTTTTTATCGGCTTACGTTATACCCGCGCAAAAAAGCGTAATCATTTTATTTCATTTATCTCTTTAATTTCCCTGCTTGGCATTACACTGGGCATGACGGCGTTGATTACCGTTATGTCGGTAATGAACGGGTTTCAGAAGGAAGTCCGCGCTCGTATTCTCGGTGTGGCTTCCCATGTCCAGATCAGCGGCTTTGACAATCAATTGAAAGACTGGGAATTTACCGCAAAACAAGCAGTAAAACACCCGGATGTCATTGCTGCAGCTCCCTTTGTCAGTGCCCAGGGAATGGTTTCTTACGATCAAGTGGTTCATGGCGCAATGGTGCGCGGGATATTGCCGGACACGGAAAATACCGTGGCCGACTTTGCCGAAATGATGGTTAGCGGAGCGCTGAATGATTTGCGTCCCGGCGAATTCGGCATTGTTATCGGCATGGAGCTTGCGCGCAGCCTGGGTTCGTTTCGTGGCGACAAAATTGTATTGAT
>JAGRFM010000109.1 GCA_020446045.1 Nitrosomonas sp. | reverse complement strand
TGGTGGCTTGTTGTTGACATGGGATGAAGAAGGCAATCGTTATATCAACAGTATTGCTGGAGCGGTGATCCCAGTCTTCACCAGACTGTAAAAGAAGTAAAGCAACAATGCCGGTACACCACTGTCGTAAGACAGCCGGTGTACCGGTTTTTTTTATTAGAGTTGTTCCAAATACCAATGTGAAATTCTATTCTGATTGGGACAATGTTTTAGCAGTCCCATAAAAAGTTCTATTGAAATAACTGGTGATTTCAGAGCATTGAGTCTTTATAAGATAAGGTGATTTAGGATAGAAGAAAGGAAATAAAGCCAAGTGAAAGCTGAAGATAATGTAAGCGATCTACATAAATTATGGTGGCTTTTCTTGATATTGGTGTCATGTGGGATTCTTTATCTATTAAGTCCGATATTAACCCCTTTCCTGTTAGCGGCTGTTATAGCCTATATTTGTAATCCGCTCGTGACTTGGTTGTCGGAGCACAAAATTCCGCGCACTTTTGGTGTTGTCATGGTTATGCTACTTTCACTGGTAATGGTGACAGCATTAATTCTCATTATGGTACCGTTATTTGAGAAAGAAGCGAGCCGTTTACTAGAGAAAATACCCAGTTATATTGAAGTAATCAAAAATCAGGCTGTTCCGTGGTTTGAATCACAGTTTGGTATCAGTCTCCAACCTGATATGCAGGTTCTAAAAGATGCGCTGTCTGCGCATTGGCAAAGTGCCGGCGGAGTAGCAGCTAAGGTAATACCTTCATTGACAACCGGTGGTATGGCAATAGTTGAATTTTTTGTAAATCTTTTGTTGGTACCTGTTGTTTTGTTCTATTTGCTTAGGGATTGGAATCAAATTATAAAATTGATAGATAATTTGATTCCGCGTTACTGGCACAAAACTATCAGTCATTTGGCCCGTGAAACGGATAAAGTAATGGCGGAATTTTTACGCGGGCAATTGTCTGTTATATTGATCATGAGTGTTTGTTATATTGCCGGTCTGTGGTTTGTCGGCCTTGAGTTTGCGTTGCCAATCGGGCTGGTTGCAGGTATTCTCGTTTTTGTCCCCTATTTGGGAATGATTGTTGGATTAACCTTGGCAACATTTGCTGCATTTATGCAATTTCAGGGTTGGGCTGGTGTAATACCGGTATGGATCGTATTTGCAGTTGGTCAGCTTTTTGAAGGGATGGTAATAACACCCTGGCTGGTTGGGGAACGGATCGGTTTGCATCCCGTTATTGTTATATTTGCATTATTGGCATTTGGGCAACTGTTCGGATTTTTTGGGATTTTGTTAGCGCTACCAGTGAGTGCAGTGATGTTAGTCTGGTTAAGGCATTTCCAGTTGCGTTATTTAGAAAGTAATCTTTATAAATCTTGATTGACAGCAGAAATCAAAGATTGAATGTGAATCAGAAACTAAAAGAGAAATCCGCTTCATAAAACTAGATGAGACAGCAGATTCTGGATATTCTTCCAACCAATGTTCCGTCGTTATTAAATTTCATTCCTGGTCAAAATCGTGAGTTAATAACAACGTTGAATCGTGTACTTCATCGAAAGGAAAAAGAAAAATTCTTTTATATCTGGGGAAATACGGGCTGTGGTAAGAGTCATCTATTACAGGCTATCGTAAATCATTTTATTGGGAAGCAACAAACGGCTTATTATTTTCCAGGAGAAATACCTCAACAATTTGAAGCGACCGATGATATTGCCTGTTTGGCTGTTGATGATATAGAGCGGCTTGATGATATTGGTCAGATAAAACTATTTCATATCTATAATCAATTACGTGACAGAAAATTTGCAGTGTTTATCGTAAGCGGTAATGTCGCGCCGTCACATTTAAATGTTCGCCCAGATGTGTTAACGCGGCTTTCATGGGGATTGGTTTATCAAGTACATGAACTAACAGAAAATGAGAAAATTGAGGCTTTGCAAACCCATGCGCTAGAACGTGGGTTTACATTGGAATTACCGATTTGCCAATATCTATTACGCCATAGTCGCAGAGATTTGTCTTCATTGATTATGATACTGGAAGAACTGAATAGATATTCTTTGATTCATCAGCGTAAAGTGACGCTACCTTTGGTCATAAAACTGTTACAGGAAAATTAATATTGGATTTGTTATGAAATTAGCATTATTTGATCTTGATAATACTTTAATTACTGGTGATAGTGATTTCGAGTGGGCGCAGTTTCTCATTGAAAAAAAAGCACTGGATCGTGAACTGCATGAGGCGCGTAATCTTGAATTTTATGAACAATATAAAGCTGGTACGCTCGATATTCATGAATTCCTTGATTTTCAACTTAAACCGCTATCGCGGCATCCAAGAAGTCAACTGGAATCCTGGCGCAGTGAATTTATCAAAAAGAAAATAGAACCATTAATAGCGACTGGTGCACGTGAACTGATAGAAAAACATATGCTGGATGGTGATCTGTGTATTATCATAACCGCCACAAACAGTTTTGTTACTGCTCCTATAGCGCAGATTTTGGGTATTAATCACTTGATCGCAACCGAACCGGAAACCCAAAAAGATGGTGAATTTACCGGTAAAGTGCTGGGAACACCCTGTTTCCAGGAAGGCAAAATAGAGCGACTGGAATTATGGTTAGATCAACATAATTTGACTTGGTTGTCATTTTTGCAGAGCTGGTTTTACAGTGATTCACTCAATGATCTACCATTGCTCAGCAAAGTAACCCATCCGGTGGCCGTTGACCCGGATGCTGTTTTGAAAAAGCATGCAGAAGAAAACGATTGGTCGATTATTAGTTTGCGCTAGTACCCCTTCAACTTAATATTTACGGATACAGTTAGCTTTTCAGTGTTACTGGCAAGGCAGGTTTTACAGGCATTGGTTATTCCCTTGTCAAAAGGCCTAACACAGTCAGTACTAGTAGAAAAAATATCCCGTCAAGTCATAAAATCAACTCACCCATGTCAGGTATTGATGTCATGTACCAATACTGTCCATCGGTCCAAATATTTGATACAAATCAGATGGATTGCATGTGATATGCTATTTTCTGAAAAATATCCGAGTAGATTGACCAATTCAATTTATAGCTATTAGGTGCAATAATTGTTATTTTCAATGCTTCGACAGGTTAAAGAATAGTTAATTTTAAACTTAATGACAAAAATTGTATGCCGGTATTGTACTGAATTCACAAAATCGGTGATTACAATGGAAAAATTTGAATTTTCTCCTGTCGATACCTGGGTTGTTCCATCAGCGCTTGCATTCGCAGAAGCGGATAACACTTCATCTCCCTATTTTTATATCCTTATCGATTATCAGGAATTGATAACGGACAACGAAATTTATAGGTATAAAAGAACAGTTGAGAAGATCAATGATGAATCCCGTATCGAAGATGCTTCATTATTTATTGCTGAATTACAGGATAGTAATCATCAGATAGTTTTTCATTCGGTTGAAATTATCAGAAATGGTGAACGTTTCAGCGTGCTGCATAAAGATAAAATTTCCGTCCATCAACGTGAAAAATCTTTAGAGAATCATGTTACCGATAAAATGATCACCGTCAGTTTGTCAATCGATGACCTGAGAGTGGGCGATATTATTGATTATCAGGCTACTACAATTACCTATGCGGATGAACATCCGCTGCAAGGAAAATTCTATTATTCATTATTCTGGTTAAGATGGGGTTGTGCTGTTGACAGGCAGCGCATTCGTATCATCAATCGGTCGTCACAATCCATTGATATTCAGGAGTGTCCAACTGACAGCAGTATGGGCCGAATCACAACCTTAACTGTTCTTCCAAACGAAAACTATGAAAAGGAATACCGGGATTTACGGCCTGTTGTTTTCGAGAATATTGTGCCTAATTGGGTATGGCCGGATTTTTTGCTTGCAACAACGCAAGCTGCTTGGCATGAACTTTCTGCGTATTTATTTCATTATTATGAGTCTAATGATATTTATCAGAAGGATTTAAAGCTGGATGAATGGGTTGTTTTCGGTCCGAATGAAACAATCGAAGATAAAATTATGAAAACACTCCGGTTTGTGCAGAATGATATCCGTTACAAGGGCGAACATCACGGTATTTTTACACACACACCTAAAAAACCCAGCGAAGTCGCTAAAAATCGGTATGGCGATTGCAAGGATAAAGCCAATTTGCTGGTCGCTTTATCATTTTAATCATATGATTGTGCGCATTGAGTTCAATCAAAAAGATTATTATTTCGATCCTACGATCAAAAAACAGGCGGGTGACTTGTTCAATAATGCAACGCTTGATTATGGTTATGGTTTGATTCTTTCGAAAGCAGGTCACTCGCTTAAAAAACTTCCGCATGATTTCAAGCGGAAAGTTTTTTCACTGAAACATATTTTTGATTTCTCTAAAACTTCTTCTGAAGATAACCTGCTGACAATTCGTAGAAGCTTCTATGCCCATCGCGCTGATAACATGCGCTACTATTTGAATTCAAAAGAACGGGAATTGCTATCAAATGAGTTTCTAAAGTATGCCAAGGACGATGCTGATCTTGATTTGACCATTGTCAGGCCGATTACAATTGTCAAAGATGATTCAGTGCAAAATATCCTTGAGACCGAGGAAATATACACGATTGAAAATTTGACTGATGCGGATCACAACAGAACGGTGCAAGTCCCAACTACTATTTATATGGATTTTCCTACGACTGCAACGGATATTCATCCAATCCGAATCGATCTGGACGGCGGGATAGCACATGAAATAGAAGTGATTTATAAAGACAAAAGAGATGTACCCAAGTACGATGAAGAAAAAATTGTTGAGAACCCGTGGTTTTTTTATCGTGACACCGTTTCAACAAAAGAGAATAAAATCTGGTTCAGATCATCGGCGGTTCCACACAGCAGGTTTGTTGAAAGTAAAGATCTTAAAACCTATTTAGCCGATGTCGAACAGTTGCGACAGCGCAACACGAGCAATTTCCCCTATAAAACGGGCAATTATGCCAGTATTTATAAAATGGCCGGTAATATGGCCTTAAGTGCTTCATTTATTTTTATTATTATGCTGTTTCTTGTGAAGTTTCAATAGTCGGTTGTGTGGTCGTGTATAAACGCTCTGATTTCTTTTAGGAAACGGGAGCGTGTACATCACTGAGCCTGTAACGGAAGTTGTACTCAATTCACCACTTTAATTCTCAAACAGAATTTTCAGTGTGCCACGTTTGCGGGCATGGTTAAATGCATCGATGCTTTGTTCCAGGCAGTATCGGCCTTGGATCAGTTGCTCGACATTAATCTGTCCGTTGGCAAGGACATCAATGGCACGGTCAAATGGGCCGCAGCGCGAACCGATTAAAGTGATTTCATCTACTACCAGTGCAGAAGCATTGATATTCAAATTGCCGGCGTAAGTGCTTTTAAGTATCAGCGTACCGCGTGGCCGTAAGGCACGCCGAGCAAGGTCAAACCCTTCTGGATTTCCGGTGCATTCCACTGCCACGTCAAAGCTGCGTTCACGAATACTGTCTGGGAATCCTGTATTGATGCCAAGATTCCGTAGAATATCCAGCTTTTCTGAATGCCGTCCGATTGCCAGTATGTCGCAACCGGTCAACGCCAGCGCTTGTGCAACCAGCAACCCCAGCTTACCATCGCCGACAACCAGCACGCGATCGTTGGCATCAATATGTATTTGTTCCTGGATTTCGAGTGCTGCAGCAACGGGTTCTGTAAACACGGCAATGTCGGTGATCATCCCGTCTGGAACGAGATGAAGATTGTCGGTAGGTAGGGTCAAATAATCGGCAAAAGCGCCATTCCTGTTGACTATCCCCAAAACGGTGCGGTTTTCACAATGTCTGGACTGTGCATTCAGGCAATAACGGCATTGGCCGCAAGTGGCGTTTATTTCACCGACAACTCTTTGTCCACGTAAATGGTCGGGGCCCTTTTCAACGATACCGACAAATTCATGGCCTAAAATGCCGCAATAAGGATAGTAACCTCGAATGAGTTCCAGATCGGTATTGCATATTCCCGCTCTGATTACCCTGACCAGCGACTCGTCAATAGCGGACTCGGGTAGGGGTAGATCAGAACGGAATCGCAATTGTTGATTTTCCAGCCAAAGTCCTTTCATGACAGATTTTTAATCATTGTAGTGGTAATTGAAATAGCGATTTGTTAGTCTTGCGTATGGTGCGATATTTCCGTTGTCAGGTAATTATAGACGGATACTTTTGCACTCCCCAACGTTAAAAATTATTTCATGCGCGTGTCAATGTGGTCACCCACCGTTATCGATACATAATGAGAAAGTAGTTGATAATCGAGTAAAATACAAAATCTAAAAGCGATCAGCTTATATCGTGCTTACTTGAATTAATTGTATGTTCCGAAATTTAAGGGAATACTTCATTAAACCTAAAAACCTCAGTTGACCGTTATAAAAAGTGCAAACTTGATGAATAAAAGGATAAATTTCAAGAGAACCCCTTACCCCAAATGGTGAATAACACTATGATGTTTATAGCACATTGTTTTTTAATTTTTGCGGCGTTGCAATTCGTTGCAATAACTGGTTATTACGCCTCATTGCGCCTTGCCAAAAGTAAAAAACAAAGCACTCTAAACACCACCCAACTGAGTTTTTTAGGTTAAAGGAATCTATCGTAATGAATGATGCGTTAGACTATCAAGCACTCCATGTTCCTTTACCCGAAGGACAACCGGTGTTACGCATGGTGCCTATGCCATCGGATACCAATTATGCCAACGATATTTTCGGTGGCTGGATCATGTCGCAGGTTGATATGGCAGGTTCTATTCCAGCCATTCGTCAGGCGTGCGGGCGCGTGGCAACGGTGGCTGTCAATTCGTTTGTATTCAAACAGCCGGTGCTGGTGGGCGATCTGGTGAGCTTTTATGCCGACATTATCAAAGTGGGGCGTACCTCGATCACAGTCGACGTGGCGGTATATGCACAACGTGGTGTGCGTGAAGGCGGCGAAGAAATCTGTATCAAAGTTACCGAAGCGGTATTGACGTATGTGGCCATTGACGACAATCGGCGGCCTAGAGTGGTGCCGCAAGTGTAATGTGTTGTGTATGAAAGTATCCAAGAAAACTGGGCAAAACTTTGGGGGTATCAATGAATACGATTTCATCACATTTGCTAAGTCCGTTTGACCTGCATGGGCTGCATCTTAAAAACAGGGTAGTTTTAGCGCCAATGACACGTTCGCGGGCGGGTGTTGAACGTGTTCCCAATGATTTGATGGCGGAATACTATGTGCAACGCGCCGGAGCGGGTCTATTGATTACCGAAGCTGCGGCGATTTCGGAACAGGCTCTGGGCTGGCAACAGTCCCCGGGTATCTATACGGATGCACATATCGAAGGGTGGAAAAAGATCACTAAAGCCGTACACGAGGCAGGCACGCCGATTTTTCTCCAGCTCTGGCATTGTGGTCGGGCATCGCACAGCAGTTTCCGTGTAGACCGTTCGCTGCCGGTGGCGCCGTCGCCGGTCAAACACGGTGGCGATCACATCCACACGCCGATTGGCAAGCAGGCGTATGAAACACCGCGCGCACTGGAAACGCAGGAGGTTGCACAAGTGGTTGAAGATTACCGTCTAGCGGCTGAAAACGCTTTTGCAGCAGGTTTTGACGGCGTTGAGCTTCATGCGGCTAATGGTTATCTCATTGACCAGTTTTTGCAATCAAGGACGAATCAGCGGTCAGACCGGTATGGTGGTTCGGTGGAAAACCGGTTTCGTTTCTTACGCGAGATTGTCGAGGCCATTATTAAGGTTATTCCCGCGAATCGTCTGGCGGTACGTTTGTCGCCGAACGGCAATTACAATGATATGGGATCGCCGGAATTCCGTGAGTTGTTCCGCTATGCCGCCGGGGAACTGAACCGTTATGAACTTGCGTATCTTCATGTGATAGATGGGCTGGCTTCCGGTTTTCATCAACTGGGTGAGCCGATGACTCTCGAAGAATTCCATAACGTCTTTTCCGGGGTGATCATGGGCAATTGCGGTTATACGCAGGAGAAGGCTGAGCAGGCGATTCGTGAAGGACATGCCGATCTCATCGCGTTTGGACGGCCGTTTATCAGCAATCCTGACTTGGTGGAACGGTTTGCTCACGGCTGGCCTTTGGCCAAGGAAGCGGAATTAGCGACGTGGTATTCATTCGAACCGCAAGGGTATGTTGACTGGCCAAAGTATAATGGTTAGGCAGGCTGTAACAAACGAAAGTCGATTGCTTGACATTGTATACGCTTTCCAGTAGTTTCATTTTCCCTAGAATCTTTTCAAGATTTCGATTTTAACGCCGCGATGCGTCCTTTAGTGAAATCTTGAGCAGGTTCTAAAAACTAACTTTTTCAGGTGAAATGAATGGCCAACAACATCGACAAAACTGCCGCTAACGTAGTCGAGCGTTTCAAGCAGGAACTCAAACCGGAAGCGTTAAAAAGTTTATCCAGTTCTGATTTTGAATTGTTAACAAAGTTGGTCAAAGGTGCCATTGCATCGGAACGGGAGGCTACGGCTGCGCAGTTGGAAACATTGGCTAAGGGTCTAAAAGCTGATATTGAATATATCGATCTCGGGCTATAAATTTTACCGTTTTTCTTCGTTTTTCATGGCTTCGATCGCCATTTCGCGCATTCTGAATTTCTGCAATTTACCGGTAACAGTCATCGGGAATTCTCTAACGAAGCGGATATATTGGGGTATTTTAAAATGCGCGAGATTGTTTTTGCAGTAATCGCGAACTTCCTGTTCGGTCAGCGTTTCGCCTTCATGGAGTTGAATCCAGGCCATCACTTCCTCGCCGAAATATTCACTGGGAATGCCAAAAACCGCGACTTCGGCAATTTTCGGATGGGTAAATAAGTAATCCTCAATTTCGCGCGGATAAATATTTTCGCCACCGCGGATGATCATATCTTTCAGCCGTCCGGTGATACGCACATAACCGTTTTCATCCATCGTGCCGAGGTCGCCGGAATGCAGCCAGCCGGCTTCGTCGATCGCTTCCGCCGTTTTTTCCGGCTGGCCGTAATAACCGTGCATGATATGGTAGCCGCGAAAACAGATTTCCCCGATTTCGCCGTTCAGTACGGTCTGGTTGGTAGCGGGATTGATAATTTTGACTTCCTGGTGCGGCAGATTTCTGCCCACGGTTTCAGTGCGGCGGGTCAAGCTGTCTTTGCTGTCGGTCAAGTGTGTCAAAGGTGAAGCTTCCGTTTCGCCATAACCGATCAGAATTTCCGGGCAGTGCATGTCGGTCATGACTTTTTGCATCAAAGATGGCGGACACGGCGCTCCGGCCATAATGCCAGTGCGCAGGCTGCTCAAATCGAATTCGGCAAAACGCGGATGCTCCAACTGCGCGATAAACATCGTCGGCACGCCATGCAACGCCGTGCAGCGCTCATCCGCAACCGCATGCAGAACCTGTTCGGCGTCGAAATGGTCGCAGGCAATCACTGCGCAGGCGCCCACCGAGAAACAGACCAGGTTGGATATCACCATGCCGAAGCAATGATAAAACGGCACAGGGATGCATAATTTATCGTGTTCGGTAAAATGCATCGCAACGGCTGAAAAATAGGCATTGTTGAGAATGTTGTGGTGGGTTAACACCACCGCTTTCGGAAATCCGGTAGTACCCGATGTATATTGAATATTGATCGGGTCGTCGCAGTCGAGAGTTGCTGCAATCGCATCAATCGCGTCAATCGCCTCCATGCTGACAGTTGTTGCCTGTGACATCACCTGTTGCCAGGTCATCATGCCGGAGTAATCGTACACGGTTTGCATCGGATTTGACGGTTCATATACCACGATATGACGCAAAGCAGGAAAATCCTTGAGTTGCAGTTTTCCATCAGTTGGGTGTTTCAACTCGGGCATCAACGACACCAGCATGTCAATATAATTGCTGGAGCGAAACTTAGGAATGACAAACAGCCCTTCCACTTCCGACTGCTGCAATGCATAAGCCAGTTCGCGTGGCCGGTAAGCGGGATTGATGTTCACCAGGATAATGCCCAGCCGAGCGGTGGCCATCTGCAACAAAATCCATTCGATATTGTTGGTCGCCCACACGCCGATACGATCGCCTTTGCGATATCCCAATGCATATAAAGCACAGGCAAGCCGGTCAACTTCGGCGGTCAGTTTCCGATAATTCAAACGGCGGTTCTGGGGTTTTGAAATAACGGCGCAGTGGTCTGGAAACCGCTGAGCAATCGCCGCAAAATGCTCCGGAATCGTTGCGCCCAATAACGGCTCGGTGCCGCCACGATGATAATAGCTTTTATTGGTGTGGGTCATTACCTAATTCTTTATTTAGAACATTGCAGAAACTTGTCTGCGTAAATTCGTCTTGTTAGTCTTTTTCATCGTACAGAACCTTGGCATAAATTGTTTCAATCAATGTTGCCCTGCTTGTTAGATTGCTTTGCCATTAATTACAGTGTTCCTGAGCATTAATGACCGTACATGGTCGGATTTTTTATTATCGCTTCAGATGTTTCATTAGCTTGAGATTCAGTAAGCTCGAGCTTTTTTAATAGCTCCACCATTCTTATTTTATTTCTTTCCCGTGCTGCTTCGTCAAATTCTGAAATTAAATTAGCTTCAAATAGCCTTTCATTTACGGTCATTCCTGAATATTTGCTATTCATGTTTAATGCAATCTAACGATTAAGTTAAAAGGAGCGACGTTTTTCGCGTCCTTTTTGAACGCCTTGTTAGCACCTATATCCTTATAAGTAGTTCCGCTGGTGGTTTATATAAAACTGACTGATCAACCCTTCCTGGGAAGCCTTTTGCTACAACTGCCGTCTTATAAGCGGAAAATAGGTGTTTATCGACTCTAGGATCAAATACGATTTCGTCAAATATACTATTTGGGTCTATTGTGAATGGATGAATAGCACCAGTACCTTCTGTATACACAATACGTACTTCTCTCTCGTGACTAAATTCGCGGCGCTTATAAAGCAATGATTTTGCTACTCCAGATCCATTAGTATTAAATAGATCAAGTGACTTGAGTGAAGAAACAAGTTGTTTTTGGGTTTGATAGCGAACCTTTCCAATAAAGCAACTAACATCTGAAAACTGAGGAGTATCAGCTTTTAAAGCCTCTAATAACTTTCTCGGTGTTGTTTTGACTTTTGCGCCATTAGTATCAGAAGAGTAAATGCGCCACATGGCATCTGTTTCTCTATGTTGTGTCCAACATTGGCCATAAACCTTATTCCGGATTGATTCCATATCACCTAACTCGCCTGTCGAAGAGAGTTTTACTCTTGAAGAAAGGAGCCAGTTTTCAAACGGATCATCCCATTTTATTGGGGGAACAAGCACTAATCTTTGCTCTTCTAGGCATTGCAGTAATCTTGAAACCGGCATAATTCGGTAAATTGGTTTGTCCAATTCATCATCTGTTAAATTGATGTAATTTTGATACGCCATAAATATTCCTAGTAGTGCTAACAGCAGTTTTTATGAGGAATGAATCTTCATAAAAACTGCTGCAGGGAATCCTCTCTATTTAACAAGACTAATCATATAACAAACATTAACTCAATGATATTATTGCTTAAGATGATCTATGTTTTTACTTAGTCAATCTCCGCCCAATACGCATCCACCTTGTTTTGTATTTCATTGATGAGCTTGTCATTGCGCTTTGGTTTAAATAAATGACTAAAACGCCCTTGTGACAGCAAATAATCTTCAACGGGAACCCGGATGGCCGGGATTTTTGTATGGACGACTTTGCCATCAATGTATTCTTTCAGCGGCCAGACGCCGGACTTAACCGCGAGGTTTCCGACATACGAGGTATCTTTGGGATCGAAACTCCAACCCGTGGGGCACGGTGCCAGCGAAATAATGAAACGCGGGCCGGTCATTTTTGCGGCTTTTTCAATTTTGCGCGCCAGATCGAGCGGTTCGGCGCCGATGACGGTTGCGATATATGCCGGTTTGTGCGCCGCCCAGATGGCAAACAGGTCTTTTTTGAAACCGGGATAGCCCAATGATCCGGTGCTGGTGCTGGTTCGAGCGCCATGCGGTGTGGCGCTGGATGATTGCTGGCCGGTGTTGCCGTAACCTTCGTTGTCGTAGCAGATGTAAAGAAAATCAAGATTGCGGTCGATGGCGGCCGACGTTGCCGATAACCCCATGCCATATGCGGAGCCGTCGCCAGTCAGAACGACCGTCGTCAGATTTTCATCGGGTGTGATTTTTTTCTTTTCCAGCAGAATGTCCAGCGCATCGCGCACACCTTGCGCACCGGCGGGTGCCGACGCCATCGCGGTATACAGCCAGGAGCCGCGAAACGGCGTGAATGGATAAATTGACAGCAACGTCATGCAACCGGCAGCATTGATGAAAACGGTTTTTTCCCCGAGCACGTCGTAGATGTCATTGATTGCCTGTAATCCGCCGCAGCCTGCGCACATCGGGGTTCCGGTACCGAGCAGGTGTGTGGAAGGCAGGTCTTTAATGCGTTTAAAGCGGGTTTCGTTCATGGCTGGTCGTTGAGTTTGTGGCGTTCGACTTGGGCAATGGCTTGCAGTTTGCGGATTTGGCGCAATTCATCGGCGGTATAAATTAATCGTGGTGCGGGTATGGCTCCACTATCGACCGCCTGTTTAAGCGATTTTGCGATTTCAAAAAATTCTTCCGATGCAATATCGCGGCCACCGAGACCGCCGATAAAGCTGCACAGTACCGGTGGTGCATCCTTGTGGCCGTAAAGTACCGAAGCCAGTTCGCTGTGTAAAATGCCGCCTTTACCCATCGAAAGATTCTGATCGATGACTGCTACCCCTTTCTTGCCTGCCAGCGCCTGGCGGATTTTTTCAGCCGGATAGGGACGCAATAACCGCGGTTGCAGCAAACCGATTTTCCATCCCGCTTCGCGCAGGCTGTCGACCGCCGCTTTAGCCTTGGTGGCAAAGCAACCCATCATAAAAAAGGCGTAATCGGCGTCATCCAGCCGGTACGATTCAACAGCATCGTACTGCCTTCCAAAGCGTTGCGCGAATTCTGTGCAGATTTCATCAAATACAGCCAGCGCATTTTCTGCGGCTAAATGGCTTTCATAGCGGAAATAGGAATACGGGCTACCGCCCAGCACTGCTACTGCCTGGCTGGTTGGCGAGCTGGCGCGGAACTGGATATTTTCCGCATCAAATTCACCAACAAAGTCTTTGGCTACTTTACT
>JAGRFM010000108.1 GCA_020446045.1 Nitrosomonas sp. | reverse complement strand
CCGCTAAAGTAAAGATTTGTGCGGCGGCCTGATAGGTTTCAGCTTGAATAATGTCCAAACCGGCAAAGTTTGAAACAGTTGATTCACCGGTAGTATCGATGACTACCTTGGGATGAAAAGTGATGGGGCGGTTATAAATCAGTGCACTGGTTTTTTGGATGCTATTTTCTACTGTTGTGATTTGTGTTAACTGGGCGTGCAGATAAACGTTGATATTATTCTGTTGCATCAAATCGTCACAAAGTTGTACGAATGCAAAATAATCGTAAGGCAGGAAATGCAGGCCGTTTTTATATGAAATGGGTTTTGTCTGGCTTAATGTTTGGAGCTTTTCTGCAAAAATGCGGGGGAAACCATTGGTGACATACTGGGGATCGTGTGTTTCGCTTCGGTAGTAGAGTCCGCAGATTGTGCCGACATAGGCTGCTGTTGCTTTTCCGCCGAGGAAAGCGTTTTTTTCCAATAAGACGACACGCATACCGGTGCTTGCGGCTGCCACGGCTGCGGCGACACCTGCCGCCCCTCCTCCGATGATAAATACATCAGGGTCAGTCATAATCTTGCTGGAAGTGGAACTATTCACCCAAAAAGATTTTTTCGCAGGGATGTTTCAAAAAACGAAAGATCTTCTTCATTCGCAAAGGATTCAGTATGGGCAATAACGGCCCGCAGTTTATGCTGAAAATTCATGAAGATGATGGTGAACCCCGGGTTGCTGCTATGAGGAGGGTAATGGATCGCATCACACACAGGAAGCCCGCAAAAATCGGATAAGTCATCCAGTGTTTTTCCGGTGTCGGAGAAAAAAAAACTGGCCAGTGCGCCTTGAGTGGGTGACTTGACAATAAATCCATACAACAGCAATGGCAGTCTTCGCAACAATACCATCATATTGCCAAAACTGGATGGGATACCGCGGCGCATCTGATCGATCATTTGTTGCCGAATGACCTCAACCGTTCTTTGCATGGATTCTAAATGCCGAGGGAGTATCCGATAGAATAAATAAGATAACTGGTTGCCTACCAGCGGACCACAAGCGCCTTTCTTTCTCTGGTTTTGGGGAAGTGGCACCCAGATATTAAGATTGCTTTTACCTTTTCGTTCAAGCAAATCGCGGAAACTGTGCATGGTAGCAGCCAATAAAAAGGGACTTCTGCCAAATTGAGCGCCTGCATTTCCACAGTTACCGATAATTTGTTCGGTTTCAATTTCAGAAAAAAGTATTAAATGATAGCGATTGGCATAACGATGATTTTGTTTGTCCGTCAAAAGTGAAATCACCGTTTTTTGCCCTTCAACAAACATAAAATCTCTGATTTTTTGTGCGTGATTTAACTGCTGCATGATGCTGAGTTTTATATACTCTGGGGCAAGTAACTGTATCGGCTTGTTGTCAGTAGCATTGCCTAGATGACGCATCAAAATTTCTGCGCCCTGTGAATCCATTAATATATGACTCCAGGTGAATAAAAGCAGGGTATGATCGTTCTCATAGTGGATCAAATCAAACAAGAAGGGAGGTTCTGAATGAGGCTGAATATCTTTTTTGAAACATTCATTCGGAATATGCTGCGTTTTAGGGTTTGCTTCGTAGATGCTAATCGGAATGGGATTGATTGATTTCACCTGTGTCCATTGCGGTAGCTGAAAGGGAAATTGCCGTTTTAACCGCAGCGAATATAACCAGCGGAAAACAGGATCGTTGTTAATAGTCTGTTCAAGCTGGCCAGCCTCTAACCGTCCCTTTACTTTTACTGCAAAACGACTGATGTTTCCATGTGAGCCATACTGCCGGTAATGTTTGTCGAGCAATACTTGAAAATAATCCGAACCGTTAAGTAACAGCATGTCAGGCCATTCTTGTTTTTCCATGCTCATAGGTATTGGTAAATGTAATGGGCCAGAGTTTCAGAAGAATTGATATTTTCTTGAGTGAGGGCGTCGGCGGGTAATTGAAGCTGGTACTGTCGTTCGACAAACAGGATAATTTCAATCAATGAGAATGAATCGAGTCCAATTCGCGTCAATGGTGTGGAAGGTGTTACTTCTATGCCTTCCGCCACCAGGTTACTGCGAATAAAAAGGCAAATATTTTCAGCAATAGCCGTTGGCGTGAT
>JAGRFM010000107.1 GCA_020446045.1 Nitrosomonas sp. | reverse complement strand
TTTACTTCTTCTCTTCGTGACTGCGCTATCTTTCATCCAACACGGCTAACGATCAAGACTCTAACCCAACCGTCTACCCAATCAGATCTTCCTCCTCTACCCATAGCTCAATTCACTTCGTTCCCTTCGCAAGAAGCTAGACTACTGAGTCAACTTCTTGCTGTCAAGCCACAATCAACATTATGTTTGAATTTTAGTTGTGCACTCAAATTATTTGTTCATCACTTTCACTTTTATCTTCCATAATAGAAGATAACTCTTCCAGACCATCTTGCTTCTTACGCGTATTATGGAAAGACAAACCGGTACCCGCAGGCACTAAGCGGCCAACAATAACATTCTCTTTAAGTCCGCGCAATTCGTCTTTTTTACCCATAATAGCTGCTTCCGTCAACACACGCGTTGTTTCCTGGAACGAAGCCGCAGAGATGAATGAATCGGTCGATAATGAAGCCTTAGTAATACCGAGCAACATGTATTCGTAAGCTGCCAGCGCTTTATTTTCCGCTATCAGTTTTTCGTTTTCGATTAACAGATCAGCCCGTTCGACTTGCTCACCCGGTATAAATGAAGAATCCCCTGCATCAGTGACCTGGACCCGGCGCAACATTTGCCGAACGATGACTTCAATATGTTTATCATTAATCTTAACCCCCTGAAGCCGGTATACATCCTGTACTTCATCGGTAATATATCTAGCCAACGCTTCAACGCCTTGCAGTCTAAGGATATCGCGCGGATCTGCCGGGCCATCGACAATAACTTCACCTTTGTTGACAACCTGACCATCATGCGCCATAACATGTTTATCTTTAGGTATCAGATATTCGTGTGAAACCCCTTCGAGATCTGTAATGACTAATCGTTGCTTACCTTTTGTATCTTTACCAAAAGACACGATACCCGTAACTTCCGCCAATACACCGGCATCTTTAGGTGAACGAGCCTCAAACAATTCAGCCACGCGCGGCAAGCCCCCGGTAATATCTCTTGTTTTGGAAGTTTCCTGAGGGATTCGCGCCAAAACCTCACCTACGCTAACCTGTTGACCATCCCGAACGGTAATGATACTGCCAATTTGAAAAGTAATGCTTACCGGTTGATTACTCCCTGCAATTTTGATTTCCTGTCCATCGTCATCCAGGAACTTAACCAGTGGCCGCAAACCTTTGGATTGCGACACCCCGCGCCTTTTCGGATCGATCACTACAAGTGTCGACAAGCCTGTAACTTCATCGATTTGCTTGGCTACCGTTACACCTTCTTCCACATTTTCAAATCGTACTTTACCGGTATATTCCGTGATAATAGGACGCGTATGCGGATCCCAGGTTACCAAAATCTGACCGGCTTTTACCTGCTCTCCATCTCTGACCAGCAAGGTAGCGCCATAAGGGGCTTTATGGCGTTCACGTTCACGTCCGTTTTCATCCGTAATAATGACTTCACCACTACGGGAAATAGCTATTAACTCATTCTGAGCATTGGTAACGTAACGCATGGTGGATGTATATTGCACAACACCGCTTGACTTGCCTTCAACCTGACTTGCTACAGCTGTTCTTGACGCTGCGCCACCAATATGGAAAGTACGCATGGTCAGTTGTGTTCCAGGCTCACCGATAGACTGTGCAGCGATGACACCAACGGCTTCACCGACATTAACCAGCGAACCACGCCCCAAATCCCTGCCATAACATTTGGCGCACAATCCAAAACGTGTCTCACAGGTCAAAGGCGTGCGCACTTTCACTTCATCGATACCGGATGATTCGATCAAATCCACTGCCGTTTCATCCAGCAACGTTCCGGCAGGATAAAGCAATTCTTGGTTGTCTGGGTTAATAACATCGTTAACCACGACACGACCGAGTATACGTTCTTTTAACGCTTCAATGATTTCACCACCTTCAATCAGCGCTTTCATATTGACACCTTCATCTGTATTACAGTCTTCTTCTGTAACGACCAGATCCTGGGTCACATCGACCAATCGCCGTGTCAAATAACCTGAGTTTGCTGTTTTGAGCGCCGTATCCGCCAGGCCCTTACGCGCACCATGCGTTGAAATAAAATATTGCAAGACATTCAGGCCTTCGCGGAAATTAGCAGTAATAGGCGTTTCAATAATCGATCCATCCGGTTTTGCCATCAGGCCACGCATTCCGGATAATTGTCTGATCTGCGCCGCAGAACCGCGGGCACCGGAATCGGCCATCATATAAATCGAATTAAATGATTCTTGTTGAACTTCTTTGCCCGAATCATCAACTTTCACTTCGCCTGTTTGATCATCGTGCACAGACTCCACACCCAATTGTTCCATCATGGCTTTCGCGACCTGATCACCGGCACGCCCCCAGATATCAACAACCTTGTTATAGCGTTCACCTTGTGTCACCAGACCAGATGTATATTGTCCTTCGATCTCTTTAACTTCTTTCTCGGCCGCCTTTATCAACTCGCTTTTCTGTTTAGGTATCAGCATATCATCGGCACAAATCGAAATGCCCGCCTTCGTTGCATAACTGAATCCCGCATACATCAGTCTATCAGCAAAAATGACAGTTTCACGCAGTCCGCAAAGCCGGAAGCTTGCATTGATCAGTTTTGATATTTCTTTTTTCTTCAGCGATTTATTCAACAGAGAAAAGGGCAAACCCGGTGGAAAATTCTCAAATAACAATGTACGGCCTACCGTCGTTTCATATCGTGTTATTTTTTCACAATGTTCACCTTCCTCATCTCTGCCGATTTCTTTAATTCGTACATTTATTTTGGCATTTAATTCGACCTGACGGCTTTCATAAGCACGCGAAACCTCACTCACGTCGGCAAATAGCATTCCCTCGCCTTTTGCGCCAACTTTTACGCGTGTTGTGTAATAGAGCCCTAATACGATGTCCTGAGAAGGTACAATGATCGGTTCACCATTCGCAGGTGATAGGACGTTATTTGTCGACATCATCAATGTACGGCATTCCATTTGCGCTTCCAATGACAGAGGAACATGCACAGCCATCTGGTCACCGTCAAAGTCGGCATTAAACGCCGCACAAACCAGCGGGTGCAGTTGTATCGCCTTGCCTTCAATCAATACCGGTTCAAATGACTGTATACCCAGACGGTGCAATGTCGGCGCCCGATTCAGCATTACCGGGTGTTCCCGAATCACTTCTTCGAGAATATCCCAGACTATCGGCGTTTCATTTTCCACTTCTCGTTTTGCCGCTTTAATGGTACTGGCCACTCCCATGACTTCCAATTTATTAAAAATGAAAGGTTTAAATAATTCGAGCGCCATTTTCTTCGGCAAACCGCACTGGTGCAATTTAAGCTGGGGGCCAACAACAATCACCGAACGCCCTGAATAGTCCACCCGCTTACCAAGCAGGTTTTGACGGAAACGCCCACCTTTACCCTTAATCATATCGGCCAGCGATTTTAACGGACGTTTATTGGCTCCAGTCATCGCTTTACCGCGTCGTCCATTATCTAATAACGAATCCACAGATTCCTGCAACATGCGTTTTTCATTTCTGACGATAATATCCGGAGCTTTTAATTCAAGCAGGCGCTTCAAGCGGTTATTGCGATTAATGACGCGGCGATACAGATCGTTCAGATCCGATGTCGCAAAACGGCCACCGTCCAATGGAACCAGAGGACGCAAATCAGGAGGCAATACCGGCAACACGGACAGAATCATCCATTCCGGCTTGATTCCGGATTTATTGAATGCTTCCAGCACTTTTAAACGTTTGGATATTTTCTTGATTTTAGTTTCAGAACCGGTGCTTTCCATCTCACGACGAAGCATTTCAATTTCTTCATTGATGTCGAGATTGGCCAGTAAATCACGAACCGCTTCAGCTCCCATGCTGGCACTGAAATCGTCGCCATATTCTTCTGTTTTTGTCAGATAGTCGTCTTCGGTCAACAGTTGACCACGATTTAGCGATGTCATACCCGGATCCGTTACGACATATGCCTCAAAATATAAAATCCTTTCGATATCACGTAATGTCATATCCAGAACCATGCCGAGACGGGATGGCAATGATTTCAGAAACCAGATATGTGCAACCGGAGAAGCCAGTTCGATATGCCCCATTCGCTCGCGGCGAACTTTGGACAGAGTTACCTCAACGCCACATTTTTCACAAATCACACCGCGGTGTTTTAAACGTTTATATTTGCCGCATAAGCATTCATAATCCTTTACAGGACCAAAAATTTTGGCGCAGAACAATCCGTCTCTTTCGGGCTTGAATGTCCGATAATTGATCGTTTCCGGCTTTTTAACCTCACCAAACGACCATGAACGTATTTTCTCCGGTGATGCAAGGCCGATTTTGATTGCATCAAATTCTTCTTTATGGGTAACCTGTTTAAATAACTCTAGCAGTGCTTTCATGTGTTACTCCTGTCTATCAGGGGCAATTAAATAATGGGATCAAGGTTTCTTCAGGACCTGCCTACGTTCTGGCTGCTGCAACAAAACATCACAATTTCTATCTGTGCAGCATTTGTGCGCATACCAAGTCAGATCAATTTTGCTCAAGATCAATATCCATACCAAGCGATCGTATTTCTTTTACCAAAACATTAAAAGATTCCGGCATACCGGCGTCTATCTTATGATCACCCTTTACGATACTCTCGTACACTTTTGTTCTACCCGTTACATCATCCGATTTAACCGTAAGCATTTCTTGCAGCGTATAGGCAGCCCCATAAGCCTCGAGCGCCCATACTTCCATCTCACCGAAGCGCTGACCGCCAAACTGCGCCTTACCACCCAACGGCTGCTGTGTAACAAGACTATACGGACCTGTTGAACGTGCATGCATCTTGTCATCGACCAGGTGATGAAGCTTGAGCACATGCATATAACCTACGGTTACCGGACGATCAAACGCTTCACCCGTGCGTCCATCATAAAGTGTAATTTGACCTGACATTGGCAAATCTGCCAATGTCAGCATGTCTTTAATTTCATGTTCGGTTGCACCATCAAAAACTGGCGTTGCAAACGGCACGCCTTCTGTCAGATTATTAGCCAAATTCAACACTTCATCATCGGTCAATGAAGCAACATCTTCCTTCTTGCCACTTTGATTATAGATTCTTTCCATAAATGCTTTGAGTTCAGCCGCACTTCTTTCTTCTTGCAGCATTTTCTCGATCTTTCTACCGAGTCCTTTTGCCGCCCAGCCCAAATGCACTTCCAGAATCTGCCCAACATTCATCCGTGACGGTACACCCAAAGGATTTAATACGACATCAACCGGTGTTCCATCCGCCATATACGGCATATCTTCCAATGGTACAATTTTGGAAATAACCCCTTTGTTGCCATGACGGCCAGCCATTTTGTCACCGGGTTGCAAGCGCCGTTTAACCGCGATATAGATTTTGACCATTTTCTGAACACCTGGCGGCAATTCATCACCCTGGGTCAGTTTTTTCTTTTTCTCAGCGAAAGCTTCATCGAAAGCCTTTCTTTTTTGCGCCATACTTTCGCGCATTTGCTCAAGCTGCACACTGGCTTCCTCATCCTCCAACCGGATATCAAACCAGAAATGCGGATCAATTCCTTTCAAATATTCCGTTGTGATTTGTGATCCCTTGGCAATTCTTTGCGGCCCACCTGTGACAACTTTTCCAACTAACAACCGTTCCATCCGTTCAAAGGCATCTTCTTCCACAATGCGCATCTGATCGGTTAAATCTTTTTTATAGCGATCCAACTCATCATCGATAATCTGCTGAGCACGCTTGTCTCGTTCTATACCTTCACGGGTAAATACCTGAACATCTATCACTGTTCCGGATATGCCGGATGGTACACGCAGTGACGTATCCTTGACGTCGGAAGCCTTCTCACCGAAAATGGCACGAAGCAGTTTTTCTTCAGGTGTGAGCTGCGTTTCACCTTTCGGCGTAACTTTACCCACCAGAACATCACCTGCTTCGACTTCTGCACCAATATACACAATGCCGGATTCATCAAGACGACTCAATTGCTGTTCTGATAAATTGGGTATGTCACCGGTAATTTCTTCTGTCCCCAGCTTGGTATCTCGACTGACAACCGACAGCTCCTCGATATGAATCGAAGTAAAACGGTCTTCTGAGACAATGCGCTCGGATATCAGAATCGAATCCTCAAAGTTATATCCATTCCATGGCATAAAAGCGACCAGCATATTTTGCCCTAACGCGAGCTCACCCATATCGGTTGACGCTCCATCGGCTATCACATCGCCTTTTTCAATCTGATCACCAACATTGACCAAAGGACGTTGATTGATATTTGTATTCTGATTTGAACGGGTATATTTAATCAGGTTGTAAATATCAACACCAACTTCGCCCACCCGGGTTTCTTCGTCGTGTACGCGAACAACAATGCGACCAGCATCGACGTAGTCCACAATTCCACCACGTTCTGCCCTCACTGTCGTACCGGAATGTACGGCAACCACTCTTTCAATACCTGTTCCCACCAATGGTTTCTCAGCACGCAGACATGGAACCGCTTGACGCTGCATGTTCGATCCCATTAATGCGCGGTTTGCATCGTCGTGCTCCAGAAACGGTATCAATGATGCAGCTACTGAAACGATTTGCGCGGGCGCAACGTCAACATATTCAATTTTCTCGGGAGCAGACAGTGCAAATTCATTTTTATGACGGCATGAAACAATCTCGCTTTTGAACTTACCTTTTTTATCCAGTTCAGCATTCGCCTGCGCAATAATAAAATTGCCTTCTTCAATCGCTGAAAGGTAGTCTATTTCATCGGTCACATGACTCTCACCGACCTTCCTATAAGGCGTTTCTATAAAACCGTACTCATTTGTACGTGCGTATAAGGCCAGAGAATTAATCAATCCGATGTTGGGTCCCTCGGGTGTTTCAATCGGACAGACACGGCCATAGTGCGTTGGGTGCACATCGCGCACCTCAAACCCCGCACGTTCACGTGTCAGGCCACCAGGCCCCAAGGCTGATATACGGCGCTTGTGGGTAATTTCAGACAGTGGATTCGTCTGATCCATAAATTGTGACAACTGGCTGGAACCAAAAAACTCGCGTGCAGCTGCTGACACCGGTTTGGCGTTAATCAAATCATGCGGCATAAGATTTTCAGACTCCGCCTGACTCAGACGTTCTTTTACCGCCCGCTCGACGCGCACCAGCCCCGATCTAAACTGATTTTCCGCCAGTTCACCAACAGAACGGACACGGCGGTTACCCAAGTGATCGATATCATCGATTTCTCCACGCCCGTTACGTAATTCCACCAGAATCTTTATCACCGCAACGATATCTTCATTGGACAAAGTCTGTGGTCCGGTCAATTCATCACGGCCAACACGACGATTAAACTTCATTCGGCCTACCACTGATAAATCGTACCTATCCGGCGAATAAAACAACCCGCCAAACAACGCTTTTACAGCCTCTTCAGTTGGCGGCTCACCTGGGCGCATCATACGATAGATGGCCACTTGCGCCGTCATTTCATCAACTGTTTCATCTATTTTTAAGGTTTGTGAAATATAAGGCCCGTAATTCAGATCATTGATGTATAGCGTATCAATTCTGTCAACACCTGCGGCCTTGAGTTTTGCATAAATTTCCTCGGTAATTTCATCATTAGCTGCGGCTAAAATTTCACCGGTTTCTTTATCAACAACGCCTTTCGCCAGAATCCTTCCAATCAAAAATTCTTCTGGGACTTCCAATTGGGTAATTTTTGTGTCCTGCAGTTCACGGATATGCCGAGCTGTAATTCTTTTGTCCTTCTGAACAATTACTTTGCCGTCTTTTGCCTTGATATCGAAACTGGCTACTTCTCCGCGTAATCTTTCAGGTACCAAATCAAACAATATGGCGTCCGATTTGAGTGTGAAGCCCTCAAAAATAAAAAACTCTTCCAGAACTTGTTCTGTGGTATAACCGATAGCCTTTAACAAGGCTGTTACCGCCATCTTACGCCTGCGATCAATTCTAAAAAACAGACAATCCTTAGGGTCAAATTCAAAATCCAGCCATGAACCACGATAAGGAATGATACGCGCTGAAAACAGCAGTTTACCGGAAGAATGTGTTTTTCCGCGATCATGCTCAAAGAAAACCCCTGGAGAACGATGTAACTGGGAAACAATTACACGTTCAGTGCCATTGATCACGAAAGAACCGGTATTCGTCATCAACGGTATCTCACCCATATACACTTCTTGCTCTTTGACTTCTTTAATTGTCGGTTTTGAGATTTCCTTATCCAAAATCGTCAATCTTACTTTAGCCCGTAGTGAAGATGCATATGTCAATCCACGCTGTTGACATTCTTTAACATCGAACACCGGCTCACCCAGTTCATAGCTAATAAAATCAAGCCGGGCATTCTTGGTATGACTTTCAATCGGAAAAATAGATTTGAAAGCAGCTTGTAGCCCTTGGTCAATACGCTTGTTAGGCGGAGTATCAACCTGTAAAAAAGTAGCATAGGATTCGAGCTGTGTAGCGAGAAGAAAAGGAATAGGTAAAACACTATCCCGTTTTGCAAAACTTTTACGAATACGTTTTTTCTCGGTAAAAGAATAGCCCATTAATTTTCTCCGGGAGAAACGAATGAAGATAGAAAACAATCAAGATATTCTGGAATAAATCAGGCAAGCAACCATAATTCAACCAAAATAAACACCAAAGGCTGACAGTTAAACCCAGCTGTCAGCCCCCAAGTTTCATTAAAAACTTATTTAAGTTCGCAAGTAGCGCCTGCTTCAGTTAATTGCTTCTGAATAGCCTCGGCATCTTCTTTTGAAACACCTTCTTTAATTGGTTTAGGTGCACCGTCGACCAAGTCTTTGGCCTCTTTCAATCCAAGCCCTGTCACGGCTCTGACTACTTTAATAACATTGACTTTACTTGAACCAGCGGATGCCAGAACCACGGTAAATTCGGTTTGTTCTGCCGCACCACCACCGTCACCACCACCCGCACCGCCCGGTGCTGCAACGGCAACAGCTGCTGCCGCAGCGGATACACCAAACTTTTCTTCCATTTCTTTAATGAGTTCTGACAGTTCAAGAACGGTCATATTTGCAATAGCATCTAATATTTCTTCTTTCGAAATTGCCATAATTTTCTCCTGGTTATATTCTGTTATGCTAAGTTAGGTAATTTAAAGCGATCATTAACTCTTGCTGTCACGTACAGCAGCCAAGCCTCTGACAAATTTGGACGGTACTTCGTTTAAAGTACGCACAAACTTGGCGACAGGCGCTTGCATCGTGCCTAGCAACTTGGCCATTAACTCTTCACGGTTTGGTAATGAGGCCAATGCCTTGACATCATCAATGGACATGATTTTTTCGCCCATTGCGCCAACTTTTATCACTAATTTTTCATTGTTTTTTGAAAATTCGTGAAGTACTTTTGCAGCGGCCACGGGATCAGTACTGATCCCGTAAGCAAGCGGACCCACCATATGCTCGGTGAGCCCGGCATAAGGCGTTCCTTCCACTGCCCGTCGCACTAAAGAGTTTTTAATGACACGGAAATAAATGCCCGCTTCACGTGCTTTTGCACGCAACTGAGTCATCTGACCCACTTCAATACCTCGATACTCAGCCATAATAATGGCTTGCGCATTTTCAACCTGTGCGCTTACTTCAGCCACAATTGCCTTTTTTTCATCAAGATTAAGACTCAAGGTTCATTCTCCATCTGTAATCGCAGCTTTTTTTGATAAATTCTTTCATACATTGAATAAAATCCACCATACTTACTGCTCAATTGGCGACCTAAACCAGGATTTGACCCTGTTTGGGAACACCATCTGCGTTGGGTTACTCACACCACAAAAACCATTTTCACTGATCTTTTCTACTGCTTATTTTAAGAACCGTTTATTTGACGGTTACCCCAACGGTCTTTGATAATCCCTTGTATCCCGTGTAACTCCCAGTGGATGCAAGGGCCCAAAGTTCTTAATTATTGCAAAATACTTGTTTGATCAACACGTACACCTACACCCATTGTACTGGACACCGCGACACGCTTTAGATATACACCTTTTGAAGTAGCTGGCTTAGCTTTATTAAGTGCTTCTATCAGTGCGACCAGATTTTTCTTTAATGCATCGACATCAAACGAGGCACGCCCTATCGTGCAATGAATAATTCCTGTTTTATCCGCGCGGAATTGAACCTGACCGGCTTTTGCGTTTTTAACCGCAGCCGCGATATCGGTTGTTACCGTACCCACCTTGGGATTAGGCATTAGACTGCGGGGTCCAAGAATTTGACCGAGCTGACCTACAACACGCATGGCATCGGGGCTTGCGATGGTTATATCGAAATTTATGTTTCCTGCTTTAACTTCAGCAGCCAGATCTTCGAAACCCACAATATCCGCACCCGCTTCTTCAGCTTCTTTTGCCTTATCACCTTGCGCAAACACCGCAACTCTTACAGTTTTACCGGTTCCTGAAGGTAGTACAACAGAACCGCGCACAGCCTGATCCGATTTTTTCGCATCAATTCCCAGATTGACCGCAACATCTATAGACTCATCAAACTTCGCATTGGCTGTCTCTTTTACTAAATTCAGTGCCTCATCAACCAGATAAGTTTTATTGCAGTCTACTTTTCCTGCAATTGATTTGTAACGATTAGATGAACGTGCCATTTTTATATACCCTCAACCTCAATACCCATGCTTCTTGCACTGCCCGCTATCGTGCGTACTGCCGCATCCATGTCTGCCGCTGTCAAATCAGGCATTTTTGTTTTTGCAATTTCCTCAGCCTGACTTCTACTCAGCTTCCCTACTTTATCCACATGAGGTTTTGCGCTTCCTTTACCCACACCGGCGGCTTTTTTAATTAACACAGAGGCTGGCGTGGTTTTCATTACAAACGTGAAGCTTTTATCCGCATACGCAGTAATGACAACAGGAACAGGCAATCCGGGTTCAATTTTTTGAGTTGCCGCATTGAATGCCTTGCAAAACTCCATAATGTTCAACTGACGTTGACCTAACGCCGGCCCGACAGGTGGACTAGGATTTGCTTTACCTGCAGGAATCTGCAGCTTGATATAGCCGATAATTTTTTTTGCCACTTAATTTCTCCTTTTGGGTACAAACGAGCACCACACTCTCCCCTGACGATTTATGATTTCTCTACTTGATTAAAATCCAGTTCAACCGGTGTAGGCCTTCCAAAAATTGAAACAGATACTCTGAGTTTGTTCTTTTCGTAGTTAACATCTTCCACACTGCCGTGAAAATCTGTAAATGGCCCGTCTTTGACGCGAATAGCCTCTCCGATTTCAAACAGTATTTTCGGTTTTGGTTTTTCTATACCTTCCTGAATCTGGTGAAGTATATTCTCCACTTCTTTTTGGCTGATGGGCGTGGGTTTCATGACAGTTCCGCCAACAAAACCGGTCACTTTGTCTGTATTCTTGACCAAGTGCCAGGTTTCGTCAGACATCTCCATTTCGACAAGCACATATCCCGGAAAAAATTTCCGTTCACTGATATTTTTTTGTCCCCCCTTCATTTCGACCACTTCTTCGACGGGAACAAGTATCTGGCCGAATTTATCCTGCATTCCGGCCCTATTTATGCGATCCTTCAACGCCCGCTGAACGCTTTTTTCAAACCCGGAATAGGCATGCACCACATACCATTTTTTAGTCATTTTTTTCTCT
The DNA here is from genome assembly GCA_020446045.1 of Nitrosomonas sp. GTDB lineage: Bacteria > Pseudomonadota > Gammaproteobacteria > Burkholderiales > Nitrosomonadaceae > Nitrosomonas. Next base: position 730 of record JAGRFM010000107.1, on the reverse strand, counting down.
AAAGAATGTCAACCATCTTGTCCCATTGTCAACCGGACGATAGACATCAATGCAGCATCAACTAGCCATAAAAACAACGCCATCACAACAACAAATGCGAAGACCATACCAGAAGACTGCAATGTTTCTTTACGTGTAGGCCATACAACTTTTTTTGTTTCCTGAGACGATTCTCTACAGAATGCGTAGAAATCCTGTCCTTGAGTCGTATATCGCGCAACAAACGCTGCTAACGCAAGGCCAACAAGAACGGAAAGAATACGCACAACCATCGGACTTTCACTTAAATATGTAAAGCCGACGATGCCCGTTAAGATAAAGAGATATACCAATCCAAGCTTTAGTTTATTCACGTTCTGAGACCCTTCATGCTTTTTTATTGTTTTAAATTAGCAGAAACAGCAATGTATACTTTGTTTGGTTAAAAAAATGGCAGGCCAGGAGGGCATCGAACCCCCAACCTTCGGTTTTGGAGACCGACGCTCTGCCAATTGAGCTACTGGCCTTTTTAACACGAAAAATTCTTTTACTGACGAATGACGCAAGATTCTAATCCAACTTTATTATTCTTTTCAACACTAAATCGCCAGTAGAATTAATTGATTATTCAATCACTTTAGCAACAACACCTGCACCAACCGTTCTGCCTCCTTCACGTATGGCAAACCGCAAACCATCTTCCATTGCAATCGGTGCAATCAAATTCACCGTTACCGACACATTATCGCCA
>JAGRFM010000106.1 GCA_020446045.1 Nitrosomonas sp. | reverse complement strand
GACTTGCGATATTTGCTGCAAATGCGAAAATTATTCCAGTGTTAAACAACAAAACCATCATAAAGTATGAAAATAACCAAATTACCTCAATTTACACCAGAGGCAGCGGAATTTTGGGCAACCATACCGGCCGAAATAAAAACTCAATTGCTGGCTAACGTGTTTTGTTCTCATTGCAATGATGTGGTCAAAATCGTTGACTACAAAGCTGCTATGAGTGGCACTAACCTTGTTCTTAATGGTTGCTGCGCTGTATGTGGAAATGAAGTGGTACGTGTTATAGAGGGTGCATAAGCAAGTAGCCGAATGGAACGTGTAGAATCCGGTAAAAAAGTGTCCGCTTCTTGGTATGGTAGGTTGAGGTGAATATATAAACTTCTTCTAAAATCAATCAAAAATACTTTACAACGAATCCATTTTAGTATGCGAGGATTGGCACGCATGGCGGAAAGTGATGAGCGTTTTTTCGGCGTGACCCAAAACGGATTTTGCTGAATATTTCTTTTTCTTCTTCTTGTCGGTAATGCCGGATGGCATGCCGGTCAATAACGAGATGCCTTCGGTGACATGTTTCATGGTATAGATATGAAACAATCCTTGGTTGACGGCGTTGATTACGGGGTGATTGAGCATGAGATTGCGCTGGTTTTGGGCCGGAATCAAAACGCCTTGTTCACCGGTTAGGCCATTCTTTTTGCAGATATTAAAAAAGCCTTCTATCTTCTCGTTTATACCGCCGACAGGAAGGACGTCACCATACTGGTTCAAGGCGCCGGTAATTGCGATACTTTGTTTGACCGGGATTCTGGACAGCGAAGAGAGTAGGGCAAAAAATTCCGCGCACGAAGCCGAATCGCCTTCAATACCGGTATATTCCTGTTCGAATACGATGGATGCGCTGAGTGCGATTGGCGCGATATGGGAGAACAGGGCTGATAAATAATTTTGCAGAATCAATACGCCTTTGTCGTGGATGGGTCCGGACATGTTGACTTCATGCGCGATGTTGAGCAAACCATCTTCTCCGGCAAAAGTATGCGCCGTGATGCGAATTGGTGTACCGAAACGGTGGTCTCCCAAATCGATCTGGGTAATCGCATTCAATTGCCCGATTTCTTCTCCGCTCAAAGTGATTTGAATATCGCCGTCTGCTATTGCATCCTGTAACCACTGATCCGGGTAGTTATGCCGGAATGTGCGGGCTTCCAATGCAGTTTCGATATCGCTTGCTTCAACATGCTTTCCACCACGCGTTTTGCAAGCCGTAGTGCTTTCCAGAATCAACATTTCAATGCGTGAGAAAATGGCGCTTTGTTGGGTTTGATCGTCAACCTCGCGGTGAGATTCCACCAGTAATCGTGCGACAGCTGCGGCAGTAAAATGCGGCAATTTTTTTGCATGACAGATATGCGCGATGAAAATGGCGGACGCATAATAGGTTTCCGGGGTGGATTTAAAACTGTCGGCAAAGTCCACCTTGACACGAAAGCGGCGAATAAATTCAGGATCACTTTCCTGAAGATAATAATAATCTTCACGCGATCCGATGAGGATAATCTTGACATGAATCTCAACAGGTTCCGGCGTTATAGTGATCGGTAAATTTGCGGTGAATGCCGAAGGTTGTTCTTCGATTTGTAAGCGATTGCAGCGTAGAAACCGGTGTAGTTTTGTCCAGACAGCCGGGTCTGCTAATAAATCGTTCAAATGAAGCATGATAAACCCGCCGTTTGCCTTATGCAGGCTTCCGGCGTGGATACGCATAAAATCGGCTTTAATCGGGGTATCCAGCAACTGGCCGTCTATTTTGCCAAATATATTATGCATGAGCGGATTGTCTTCAATGATGACCGGTGCACCGCTCAGTTCGCGATTGTCGACAATCAGATTCACGTGGTAACGCGATAATACCTGGTCCAGCTCGTTCTGTTTTTTTTCATCGCTGTCATGATTACTGTCAAATAGCGATAGATGATCGAGAATATCCTGAATCATGAGCTGAAAATAGGTTTTGATTTGTGTTTCATTGTTGACTTTACGGTGCAGATTGCCGCGTATGTTTTGGATGATCTGATTCAGGAATGGTTTGACTGTATTGCGTTGCAGTGTCATCAAGGCGGCGTTTTTGTCGTTTTCGTTACGCTTGACAGTTTCAAAAAAGTCGATGATCGCAGCATGCAATTCCTGTTCCGCCTGGTCGATTTCTGCCCTGCGTGCTTTGGATAATTTAAATAAATTATCCTCGGTTAAGACTTCACCTTTGTCATCCAGTAGCGTGAAAACGATTTGATCGCCTTCGCGGCGAATGGAAAACTGGCGTTTTTCAGCAAAGGCATTGAGTTTGGTATAGTGCTTGGCTTCGATAAGATGATATTTTCTTAATAATTGCTCGCTTTTGATTTTAAAGCCATGACTGTTCAAACAGCGTTGGATTTCGTCCGGGATAGACTTGATGAACTGGGACAGATCATGGCGTAGCTGGTGTCCTTGTCCTGCCGGTAAAAACAAAGCAAGTGGATTTTCAGGTGTAGTGAAATTATATAAGTAGCATAAATCAGGTGGCGTTTCGCATTCTGTCGCTGCAGTGATCATCGCCTGGTGTAATAACGATGAGCGTCCGCTGCCTGCTTCACCGAGCACGAATAAATGATAATCGGGTTGTTGCATGGACAACCCGAAATGTGCCGCTTTCTCAGCGCGATCCTGACCGATCCATGAAAGTGGAGAATTGACCAATGAAGCGGTGTTTTCGAATCCGAGTGAATCGGGATCAATTTGAACGCGTAACGCTGCCGGTGCTAATGATTGTGTAGCCATTTAGAATTCAGTGAATAAAAGCATGTTTAATTGTAATCTGATATTTTCGCACTGAAAGCTATTCGAATCCAAGGAATCCGCCGGATTGATGATTCCAAAGTTGTGCATACAACTGATTGTTTGCAATCAGCATGGCGTGAGTTCCTTGCTCTACAATGCGTCCCTGTTCAAAAACAATCAGGCGGTCCATTGCGGCGATCGTTGATAAACGGTGCGCGATAGCGATTACGGTTTTACCCTGCATGAGTTGATAAAGACTTTGCTGGATACTGGCTTCGACTTCTGAATCCAGTGCAGACGTGGCTTCATCGAGTACCAGTATTGGCGCATCTTTTAACAACACCCGTGCTATAGCAATGCGCTGCCGTTGACCGCCGGAAAGCGTTACGCCACGTTCGCCGACATGCGCATCATACCCGCAGCGCGCTTTGATGTCTTTCAATGTCATGATGAAATCGTGCGCCTGTGCCTTTTTGGCGGCATTGATAATCTGCGCTTCGGTCGCATCGGGTCTTCCAAACAGAATATTGTCCCGCACTGAGCGATGCAACAAAGACGTGTCCTGGGTCACCATTGCGATATTGCTGCGCAAACTGTCTTGCGTTACATGGCGAATATTTTGACCGTCAATAGTAATCGCACCGTGCTGGATATCGTAGAACCGCAATAACAGGTTGACGAATGTTGACTTTCCCGCACCGGAGCGGCCGACAATACCGACTTTTTCTCCCGGTTTGACGCTGAAATTCAAATGCTCGAAAATCCATGGTTCTTGGTTTTGTTTCGAACCGGTTTCATGCTTGTTTCGATGATACGAAAAACAGACGTTGTCAAATTGTATCGCGCCGCGGGCAACATGCAATGTTTTTGCGTCAGTATCGTCTTTGACGCTTTGCGTGTTGGATAATGTATTAAGGCCGTCTTGAACCGTGCCGATGTGCTCGAATATGTTATTGACTTCCCACATTACCCAGTGTGACATGCCGGTGAGGCGTATAGCGAGACTCATCACAATAGCGATTGCGCCAGGCCCGATGGCATTGTCCATCCATAACACGATTCCCAGTACGCAGGTTGAGAATACCAGCAACATGTTGATAATCCAGACACAGATGTTCAGTCCGCTCGCCAAACGCATTTGAGGATGGACGGTAGTCATGAATTCCTGCATCCCGGTTTTGGCGTAAACGGATTCCCGGTCGTTACTGGAAAACAGCTTTAAGGTCAGGATATTGGTATAACTGTCGACAATGCGGCCTGTCATTAACGAACGGGCATCAGCCTGTAATGTCGATATCCGTTTGAGCTTGGGAACGAAGTAAGACAGCATGCTGATATAAGCCGTTAACCAGATAAGCAGCGGAATACATAACCGCAGATCGGCATCTGCTACGAGCAGTAACGTGGTAATCAAATAAACCGAGACAAACAGTACCACGTCCAGTAATTTCATCACTGTTTCACGGACTGACAATGCGGTTTGCATGACTTTTGTGGCAATACGTCCGCTGAATTCGTGTTGAAAAAAAGCGTAACTTTGATTGAGCAGATAACGATGCGCCAGCCACCGTACGCGCATTGGAAAATTACCCATCAACGTTTGATTGATGACCAAAGAATGGAAAAATACAATGACCGGTATAAATATCAATATGAAAAGTGTCATTGCCAGCAAAAGCGGCCATTCGGTATCCATAAATTCAGCGGTGTTTTTTACCGACAGCCAATCCACCATTTTGCCAAGAATGGCGTATAACATGGCTTCACTGATGGCGAGGCATGTCGTCAGGAAGGCCATGAGGATGAGATAAGGTTCTATCCCCCGGATATAATGGCGGCAGAATTGATAAAGCCCTTTGGGCGGTTCGGCGGGATGCTCGGGAGGAAAAGGATTGATCAGCCGCTCAAAATATCCGAACATTGAAGTAAACGGTGGGACTTAACCCATGCTCAGTCGTTCGAAAATACGGAAACCTGCAACATAAGTTCCAATCGCCGAGCCCAGTGTGGACAGGATGAAAATCAGCAAGATACGCGTTACCTGATTGTTCCACCAGCCTTTCAATGTCGTCGTATCGCTGCGCAGGCGATTAAAATCGGCAACCTTGGGTTTTCTGAAATACGTTTCTGCTGCGGCAACGACCATGCCCGCGCCAATGGTTGGATTTAACGATGTGAGTGGCGCCGCACAGAATGCGGTCAGGATGGTTAATGGGTGCGCAAATGCAATGGCCGCACCCAGCGCCGATAGTCCACCGTTGATCAATACCCAATCCAGAACCATGGCCGTACCGATTTCAGGGCTGCGCATAAAACCGATTGCGAAACCGGTCAAAATCAGCAAGACAATAGCCCAAGGTAGATATTTTAGCCAGGCTGACGTTTTAGGGAGGGTATCCAGTTCCGCCAGCGTATTATCAGGGTCGTTGATGCTGTTGCTTTCAATCTGGTGTTGCATTCCTTTCATATGGCCGGCGCCAACAACGGCCAGAATATGTTGATAGTTATTCTGGCTGCTTTCCTTGACCAAACGGGCAGCCATATACTGGTCGCGTTCGGTAATTAATGGTTTGAACAGGTCTTTTTCATCTTCGGCGAATTGAGCAAAACTGCTTTCCAGTACGTCGCCTTCTTTAAGTTTTTCAATTTCAGCTTCACTGACTTTTTCCTTGCTGATAACGCTGCTGATCAAACCGCCAAACAGTCCCATTCGCTTCCACCAGGGAACACTGTGGTAGATACGTTTAAGTGTTGTGCCAATTTCACGGTCAATCAATAGCACCGGCAGTTTGGCAGCTTGCGCATCGTTGATCGCAACGCGCATTTCCGCACCCGGTTCAATGTCAAATTGTTCGGCCATTCGTTGCTGAAATGCCCCCAGCGCAAGATTGGCCGCGACCATACTTGCCTGGCCTTTTTTGATAACTTGAAATAAATCCATTTTTGCCAATGCATCGGGATTCACGATGGCTTTATGGCGGCTTGGGCAGAGTTCGACAGCAACTGCATCATAAGAACCTGTGGCGATCAACTCCTGAACTTTGTCGGCGCTGGCTTTGGAAACATGGGCTGTACCAAGAATGGTAATTGAACGTCCATCTATTTGAATTGTTTTGATGGGTTCTTGGGTGATGTCGTCTTGAGAGGTATTGGCCAGATGAGTCGATGCTGATTCAATCATAAATAAAAGTAGAGTGTAATAGAAGGATTTGCTGTTTGTGGCAGTTAACGTATTTTGTCGATGTGCTGTTTAAGGCATGATTACGCGGTTTTTTTCGCTAAATGTGATTTAAATCACAAAAATTTTTTAAAAATAGCGGTAGATTATGCACTAGATCATGATTTTAGATGTGTTTTTTTTTTGTTAAAGTTATTTCCATGTTGATGTTGCTCTTTACAGTCCAGAAATCGCCATAAATGGATTGCTTTGATTGTTGCTAAAAAGTGTTCACTGAATGTTTTTTGGGTTGTGATTTAAGATTTTATGACGAGGCCCTTTGATCCCTACTTTAGGTAGGGATTTTTTTTGTCTGAATTGATTGGCGCGTGATCTTGACCAGTAAGTTTCTAATCGATGACCATGACAGGTTTAATCGACAGACGTTGTTTAAATGTACTGGCGGCCTGTTGTGCCATGGCAAGATTTGTAAAAGGACCAGCATGTATTTTGAAAAGCCCATCCTTTTTTCTGATACCGACTATTTTGCCTAATGAGGGTAATTGTTGTTGGATATGATCAAGATAATTGTGTGCGTTTGTAACAGTGCCGAAAGCACCTAATTGAAGATAGGTCATTGTTGTATTTGAATCACCTTCTGATTCAGGTTGATGTTTGGTCGGGATCGAAGCCAGATGCTGATGATCGTTTGGTTCGGGGATTATCGATTCGACAATCACTTCACCGCTGCCAGTATTAATAATATCCAGTTTGTGCGCGGCCGTGTAAGACAAGTCAATCAGGCGGTCTGAGAGAAACGGCCCACGGTCGTTGACGCGTACTATGACGGATTTTCCATTGTCGAGATTGGTGACGCGGGCATAACTTGGCAATGGGAGCGTCGGGTGAGCCGCTGTCATCTCATACATATCATAAGGTTCCCCGGATGCTGTTGGATTACCATGATAGCGACGCCCATACCATGTGGCGACACCGCGTTTCTTGTAGGGTTGAAGCGAGGTCATCGGTGTGAATGTTTTGCCTAATGCTTCGTAAGGGCGCATATTGGCGTCCCGCAGCGGTTCAAACCTGGGTACGGCATCCGGAATGGCATCGAGATTTTCTGGAGGGTTATCGCCAGGGCCGTCATCCAGGTAATATCCCCCTGACCGGGTTGACGTACCGTTACCGGAAATACTGGCTGTTTCAAATTGATCTATCGTATTGAATTGTGATGTGCTGGCACAGCCGGATAGTAAAAAAAAGGCAAAAAATGCTATCCCTTTTATAAGGTTGCTTGATGTTGCAGGCAACTGATTTCGAGATATAAAAAGTCTATTGATCATGTTTTTACTAATTTAGGATGGGTTTGTATACTCATCAGAATGCCAAAACCGAGAAACATGGTTACCATAGCGGTGCCACCGTAACTGATTAATGGTAACGGCACGCCAACAACAGGTAGTATTCCGCTCACCATGCCCATATTGACAAAAATGTAGGTACAGAAAGTTAAAGTGATAGAACCTGCAATAAGCCTCGTAAATTGTGTTGAAGCGTTAGCGGTAATAACCATGCAACGTCCGATGATAATCAAATACAGTAATAATAATAGAGAATTGCCAATTAAGCCAAATTCTTCTGAAAAGACTGCAAAAATAAAATCAGTACTTTGTTCGGGCAAAAAATCCAGTTGCGTTTGAGTGCCGTTTTGCCAGCCTTTCCCGACAATTCCACCTGAACCGATAGCAATTGAAGATTGAATCGTATGATAACCGGCGCCTAGCGGGTCCTGAGACGGATCAAGCATGGTTAATACGCGTCTGCGCTGGTAATCGTGCATAAAAGTCCATAGTACCGGAATAGCAGCCAGTGCCGCAAAAAATAATCCGGTAAGAATGCGCCAGGATAAACCGGCGAGAAATAAAACATAAAAACCGCTGGCCGCAATCAACAAGGCAGTGCCAAGATCAGGTTGACGGAGAATAAGAAAGAGCGGAAATACCAGAATCAAAGTAGCCCCTATGTATTCTCTCAAACGTAATGTGATTTCATGTTTGTCGAAGTACCAAGCCATCATAAGCGGTACGGCAATTTTCATGATCTCTGACGGCTGGATACGGGTTACGCCTATATTGAGCCAACGACGGGCGCCGTTGTTAATTTCACCAAATAAAGCGACGCCGATCAGCAGTATCAGGCCGACAATATATAAAGGAACAGCCAGACGCATAATATGTTGCAGGGGAACATTGGCTACTAACCACATAACACCCGTTGCGACAAAAATATGAAATGTCTGTTTACTGACGCGATTGATATCCCCTCCGGACGCGCTATAGAGTGTTATCAGGCCGACTGCTATCAGAATGAAAAGGGCAATCAAGAGAAATTTGTCGATATAACGCGTCAGATAGTACCAAAGCTTGCCGATTTCAACCGCGGACAATTTAAACGGTACGTGGGATATATTGGCCATAATATTAACTATTAATGATCATAATGGTGGTCGTGATCATGCTCTGTCGCTGTTACGGTAATCGCTTCTTTTGATTCTGGCCGTTTACCGAGCAGGAAATAGTCGAAAATCTGCCGGGCAATGGGCGCCGCTGTCGATCCGCCGCTGCCGCCGTTCTCCACGAGTACCGATAAAGCGATGGTGGGATTTTCGGCGGGTGCGTAAGCAACAAACATGGCATGATCCCGGTGCCGTTCATCGATCAGGTCGGCCTGATAGCGTTCGTTTTGCTTGATGCCAATAACCTGCGAAGTGCCCGTTTTTCCCGCAAATGTATATTCGGCGCCTGCGGCTGCATTGGCTGCTGTTCCACCTGGGCGTGTCACATCGATTAATGCTTGATGTACCAGTTCCAAATGTTTTGGATTATGATCGACGGTAAATAATAATTGTTTATCAGGCTCATTTTCATACGCGGTTTGACTGTTGGTGATTTTCTTGACGAAATGCGGCTGATATGCTTTGCCATGATTGGCAAGAATTGCCGTTGAAAAAGCCAGTTGTAACGGTGTTGCCAAGACATAACCTTGCCCGATACCTACAGATATAGTATCACCTGCATACCACCTTTGGTTATATCTGCGCATTTTCCATTCTTGTGATGGCAACAGGCCGTCTGCTTCGCCAAAGATGTCAATACCGGTTTTCTGACCCAGTCCATAGTGCTGAATGTAATTATGAATACGGTCAATACCCATATCGTGTGCAAGACTATAGTAATACGTATCGCAAGAAACCACGAGTGATTTATGCAAATCGACTCTTCCGTGTCCACCGACTTTCCAGTCTCTGAATCGTCGTTTTGATCCGGGAAGACTAAAGTAACCCATGTCACTAATGGCGTACCCGGGCGATCTTAAACCCAGTTCAAGTGCAGCCATGGCCATAAATGGCTTGAACGTTGAACCAGGTGGGTAGACACCGCGCAAGGCGCGATTATTAAGTGGGCGGTCTATTGAATTATTAAGCAGGTTCCAGTTTTTATGATCGATACCACCTACAAATAGATTGGCGTCGAATCCGGGTTTGCTGACAAAAGCCAAGACTTCTCCGTTATTGGGATCGATGGCGACAAGTGCTCCCCGGCGGTCACCAAAGGCTTCGTCGACCACTTGTTGCAGATCGATATCAAGTGTCAGTATCAGATTGTTGCCCGGAACTGGGGGAGTGCGGGACAGGACTTGAATCGAGCGGCCAGCAGCATCTGTTTCAACTTCATCAAATCCTGTAATACCATGTAATTCATTTTCATAACTTTGTTCAATGCCGATACGGCCAATAAAATGTGAACCGCGGTAATTATCAAGTTCGCCTTCGGTTTCCAGCCGTTCGAGATCCTTATCGCTGATTCGGCTAATGTAGCCTACGACATGGGCGGCCAGTTCGCCGTAAGGGTAGTAACGCAGAATACGTGCCTGGATTTCTATCCCTTCGAAACGGTAACGATTTGCTGCAAAACGCGCCACTTCTTCATCGGTTAACCGGTTGCGTATTGGCAGACTTTTAAAGCGTCTGTTTTCACGCATCAGTTTTCTGAATTGTTCAAGATCTCTGGGCGTGATTTCAATGATGGTTTCAAGCTTTTTTAATGCTGAATCGAGATCGGGGACTTTGTTGGGTGTGATTTCGAGCGTATAGGTTGAAAAGTTCTGCGCCAGAATTTTTCCGTTGCGGTCGAGAATTAATCCACGGTTAGGCACCAATGGCGCTATCGAAATCCGGTTGGCCTCGGCCAGCGTATGATAATGCTCACGTTGCTCAACTTGCAGGTAATAAAAACGTGCAAACAAGATCAAAAATAACAGCAGAACAAAACCGGCACAAATCGCTAGACGTATTCTAAACTTGTGCAGTTCGAGCGGATGATTTCTCAGTTCTACCGATGGTTTCATGATTAAACAGAATCGTCTTTGGGTTTGAGCGGTAAGCTTAAATAATAAGAAACGAGTGGCCAGATTAAAGCGCCGCTTAACGACGCCAGAAAGAAATGCCAGCCTGGGAAATATGCGCCACTGAGCAGCGTAACTAAAATTTGAAACGATTGCATGATAACAAGGATCAGGCCAATTTGCGGTGCCTGTTTAACGAGTTCAAAGATACTGATTCTTCGGCGAAATACTGATGCAATATAAACGATAATGCAATATACCATGGCATGATGTCCCATAATGCCGGCGTGGTGAACGTCCATCATCAGACCGGCGCAAAATGCCAGAAACATTCCAGCCCGCTGAGGTTGATTGATACACCAGTACAGAATGACCAGCGCAACGAAATCGGGCCTTATCGTATGTAGAAATGCGTTGAGCGGGATAAAGTTCAGAAAAAGCGCCGCAACCAGCGTGAGCAAAATATAACCGGTTTTTGCAGGTTTTAGAATGTCATGATCGAGGTAGTGACCTGTGACTTTTTTGGATTTTTTGAAAATTCGGGAATTCAATGCTTGACGTCCTCGGTAATATTTTCTGTCAGTTCGGATGAGCTGGTCAAAGATGGCAATAAGGACAAAATGAGCACTTGCCGGTTTCGATCAACACCTGCTATGGGTGTTCCGGTTATTTGTGCAAAGTGATCCGCAGGATGGCGCTTGATTTCGGCGATCTTCGCTACCGGGAGTCCACGAGGATATACGCCGCCAATACCGGATGTAACGAGTAAATCGCCAATCCGTATATCTGTATTGACCGAGAGATATCGCAGTTCAATTTCGTTGTTTTTTCCAGTGCCGGAAATGACGGTACGGATATTGTTACGCACAATCTGAATCGGGACAGAATGATCCCTGTCGGTAATTAATGTTACTTCGGCTCCCAAAGGATAAATTTGTGTAATTTGTCCAATGACGCCTTTGTTATCGATGACCACCTGGCCGGGCTGTATATCATGCAGGCTGCCTTTGTTAATGGTGATTTTATGACTGAAAGGATCGCGCGGGACATAAAGGATTTCAGCCATAACTGCCTGAGCATTTGTTTTGGAATCAATAGTGTTGACCGCACCCAGCAATTTCCGTAAATGCTCATTTTCAGTTTCAAGTGCATTTAAATGCAGCAGTCTTGCGCTGTCACGCAAGTAACGGTCTCTAAGGAAAGCATTTTCTTTGACAATATCTATGTTGCTAATAAACTCGTGTATGGAATCGATAACCATGACAGGAAAGATCGCGGCCTGTTGCAGCGGATAAATGATGGTGCCGATACCCTGGCGGAGTTCGGGAATGGTTTTAAACCGCAAGTCTTCCATGATCAGCAGACAAGACAATAGGATACTAAGTATTAGACGGGCCAGCGGGCCAGGGCCATGTCTAAAAAACTGAGGAGCTGAATCCATTACAATGCGATTAACAAAAAACCAATGTACTGACAGTTTAACAGTTTACGTGTTTTTTTCCTGATCTTTTGACAGTTATAGATACTTGAAAAATGGCAGTCTGAAAATATGCATTTGATAGTTTTGCTAGCATTATTGAAAACTTGAATGATAAGCTAAGTAGCCAAATGAATTTTCGTAACGATTGCTTTTACCACGAAAAGATTCGTGGAAACAATTAGGGATTGGAAATGTTAATCATTGGCAAAAATGCCGATAACATGATCCATGTTTTCTAATGCGATACCAGCACCGCGTGCGACGCAGGACAGGGGATCATCGGCAATAATGACTGACAGACCGGTTTCTTCCATCAACAAGCGGTCTATATCGCGCAGCAGTGCACCACCGCCGGTCATAACCATGCCTTTCTCGGCAATGTCGGAGCCCAGTTCAGGCGGTGTATGTTCCAAAGCTGTTTTGACAGCGCTGGCAATACTGTTTAAAGGTTCGGTTAACGCTTCCAGGATTTCATTGCTGGAAATCGTAAAGCTGCGCGGAATGCCTTCAGCCAGATTGCGGCCTTTAACCTCTATTTCACGTACTTCTGAGCCGGGAAAAGCTGAGCCGATTTCTTTTTTGATAAATTCTGCGGTTACTTCACCGATCAACATGCCGTAATTGCGGCGAATATAATTAATAATGGCTTCGTCGAATTTATCACCCCCAACACGGACAGAGTTCGAATATACAATGCCACCCAGTGAAATGATGCCGACTTCTGTAGTGCCGCCACCAATGTCGACAACCATGGAACCTGTCGGCGATTCGACTGGAAGATCGGCACCCAATGCTGCGGCCATGGGTTCTTCAATCAACTCAACCTTACGGGCGCCTGCACCGTAGGCTGCTTCACGGATTGCGCGGCGTTCAACCTGGGTGGAACCGCACGGGACGCAAATCACGATGCGTGGATTGGCTGAGAACAGGCGCGGTGGGTTGACTTTGCGGATGAACATTTTGAGCATTTGCTCGGTAACTGTAAAATCTGCGATTACCCCGTCTTTCATGGGTCGGATAGCGGTGATATTGCCAGGGGTACGGCCCAGCATTTGCTTTGCCGCCAGGCCAACTTGCTGGATCATTTTTTTACTGCTTGTGCCGCTTTCTTCACGGATTGCCACTACAGATGGTTCGTCGAGTACAACACCTTGGCCACGTACATAAATCAGTGTATTAGCGGTTCCCAAATCAATAGCCATATCGGTTGAAAAATAGCTACCCAGAAAATTATTGTTCAGAAAATTAAACATAGTGGCAAAATCCGTTATTAAAGTGATGGAACGTATATAGTAATAAAAATACCAAAAAATGATACGTCAAATAAGTGGCAGCATGATACTCTATTATTATTTTAATATAAGATTATTAATCCATATGACCTTATCCATCAATGATGTCAAACAAATTGCTGACCTTGCTTATATTGAAATAAGCGAGGAGGAAGCCAATGCGACATTGAATCAATTGTCCGATATTTTTAAATTGATAGAAACCATGCAGGCAGTCGATACATCACAGGTTGAACCTATGTCCCATGCACAGGATGTCGTACAGCGATTGAGAGATGATGCAGTCACTGAATCTGATCAGCGTGATTTGTGCCAGTCAATCGCGCCACAGGTTGAGAACGGTCTGTATCTCGTACCTAAAGTTATCGAATAAAGATCAGTGTAATATTAAATGGCGGCGCCTTCCTGTGAAGAGATTTTAAACGATACAATTAAATAAGAACAATAATACTGTATTTGCACATTCTATACTTCCCGTTACGTCAATACCAATCATGTTTAATGAAAGTCTTAAGCAGCTATCCAAACGGCTGGCAAAAAAAGAAATATCGAGTGTTGAACTGACTACCGAATTTCTCGAACGTATCAAAAAATTTAATCCGGAATTCAACGCATTCATTACGATTGATGAAGAAAAAACGTTGACTCAGGCTAAACAGGCCGATCAAAAAATTGCCAGTGGAGATACTGGTCCTTTAACCGGGATACCGGTAGCGCAAAAAGATATTTTTTGTGCGAAAGGTTGGTTGACGACATGCGGATCAAAAATGCTGTCAAACTTTGTATCTCCATATGATGCAGGTGTTATCGAACGTTTTGACCAGGCCGGAGCGGTCAATATGGGTAAAACCAATATGGATGAATTTGCGATGGGTTCAAGTAATGAAACATCGTTTTATGGTCCTGTGCGCAATCCCTGGGATGTTGCCGCTGTACCTGGTGGGAGTTCGGGTGGTTCGGCCTGTGCGGTTGCCGCACGTATGGTGCCGGCCGCAACAGGAACCGATACGGGCGGCTCCATTCGGCAACCCGCAGCATTGTGTGGAATTTCCGGAATTAAACCGACCTACGGTACCGTTTCACGCTACGGCATGATTGCATTTGCATCCAGTCTGGATCAAGGTGGCCCGATGGCAAAGTCTGTAGAGGACCTTGCAATACTGTTGAATGTCATGACAGGATTTGATCAACGGGATTCCACCAGTCTTCAGCGTGAGAAAGAAGACTATGCGCGCGATCTGGAAAAACCATTATCCGGTCTGCGCATCGGTTTGCCGAAGGAATATTTTGCCAAAGGCATGAGCAGCGATGTCGAAAAAGCCGTTGAGCAGGCACTGGATCAATACCGCAAGTTAGGCGCTGAAACTGTCGAGGTGACGTTGCCGAATTCACCGCTGTCAATACCGGTGTACTATGTGCTGGCGCCAGCCGAGGCATCCAGTAATTTATCCCGGTTTGATGGTGTACGGTATGGTTATCGCACGCAAATTTACCAGGATCTAGGCGACATGTATCGTAAAACCCGTGCTGAAGGTTTCGGTGTCGAAGTCAAGCGCCGGATTCTCATTGGCACTTATGTCTTGTCCCATGGTTATTATGATGCCTACTATATCAAGGCTCAAAAACTGAGACGCTTAATTGCACAGGATTTCAAACATGCATTTTCACAGTGCGATGTCATTATGGGGCCTACAGCACCGACGGTTGCATTTGATCTGGGAGAAAAAAGCAGTGATCCGATACAAATGTATTTATCGGATATTTATACCAGCGCAGCGAGTCTGGCCGGCTTGCCGGGCATGTCGATTCCCATTGGGTTTGGCGACAAAAATAGACCGGTAGGACTGCATATTATCGGTAATTATTTTGCTGAAGCGCGCATGTTGAATATTGCCCATCAATATCAAATGGCTACGGACTGGCATCAAAGAATGCCCGGGATTTAGACGCGCCATATTATTTTTATTCAGAAATTTTAAACTTTATTTGACTTGGAAATTAAACATGCAGTGGGAAATTGTCATCGGCCTTGAAATACATGCTCAACTGTCAACGCAATCCAAAATCTTTTCAGGCGCATCAATTGCATACGGTGCAATGCCCAATACCCAGGCTTGTGTGGTTGATCTGGCTTTGCCGGGGGTATTGCCGGTTTTAAACCGTGGAGCCGTTGAACGGGCGATTAAATTTGGACTTGCAATCGGAGCAACAATCAACTCGCCGTCTATTTTTGCCCGCAAGAATTATTTTTATCCTGATTTGCCCAAGGGCTACCAGATCAGTCAGTATGAATTACCTATCGTCGAGGGCGGAGAGGTTTCGATTCAGATTGGCGAATCAGAAAAGACGATTCGTCTCACACGCGCACATCTTGAAGAAGATGCCGGTAAATCATTGCATGAGGATTTTCACGGCATGAGTGGAATCGACCTGAATCGGGCCGGTACGCCATTGCTGGAAATTGTATCAGAACCCGACATGCGCAGCAGTACGGAAGCTGTGGCTTATGCTAAGATATTGCACGCACTCGTGCGATGGATAGGGATTTGCGATGGTAATATGCAAGAAGGTTCATTCCGTTGCGATGCGAATGTTTCGGTACGACCACGAGGCAGTGATAAATTAGGCACACGGTGTGAAATAAAGAATCTGAATTCATTTAGATTTCTTGAAAAAGCAATTGATTTTGAGGTCGAACGCCAAATTGAACTGCTTGAAGATGGAGGCATGGTACGTCAGGAAACACGCCTGTTTGATGCAAACAAGGGTGAAACGCGAACCATGCGTACCAAGGAAGATGCTAACGACTACCGTTACTTTCCTGATCCCGACTTGTTGCCGGTGGAAATCGAATCTGACTGGATTGAACAATTGCGGGAATCATTACCTGAATTACCCCATGCAAGGCGTGAACGGTATATTTCCAACTATGGGTTGTCTGCCTATGATGCCTCGGTATTGACCAGTTCACGCGAGATGGCGGATTATTTCGAGGCTGCTGCTGAGCAGGTTCCTGAGCAGGCCAAATTATGCGCCAACTGGATTATGGGTGAAATCAGTGCGCGTCTGAAAAAAGAAGATATGGATATTATTGATTGTCCGGTTGGTTCTACGATATTGGTGACATTGATCAAACGTGTTCACGATGGCACTATTTCAGGCAAAGCAGCCAAAACAGTTTTTGAAAGCCTGTGGTTGGGTGAGCTTAAACAGGATGTCGATGCCATTATCGAATCCAAAGGGTTGAAACAGATTTCGGATGACAGCGCGATTGAGAAACTGGTTGATGAAGTACTTGTTGCTAATGCCCAGCAGGTTGCCGATTACCGTAACGGCAAGGAAAAAGCCTTTAACGCTTTGGTCGGTCAGGTGATGAAAGCGACCAAAGGCAAGGCTAATCCTGCACAAGTTAATGCTATGCTGAAAAAGAAACTCAGTTGAGTTCAGTTATATTGCTTATTCCAGTTCGGCGCGCAATGCTTTCAGTTTGGCTGATTCCGGTTGTAAGCTTTCGGCGCGTTGCAAATAGACTATAGCGGTACGGGGTTTGTCGTCGGCAATTGCTTTTTCGACAAAGTAAATATACATATCGACCATTTCTTGTAAACCGGCCTGTGCCGCAGCATTATTGGCATCCAGTGCTAAAACCGCCTGATAATGTTCGTAGGCGTTATTGCCTTCCGGAGTTGTCAGGCGAAGTTCTTTCATGGCCTGCTCAGCTTCTGCCAAATGGTGTGAGATATCCTGCGTTTGTGGTGCTTGCACTGATTCATCATTTAAATCCGTATCAGTGAGAATGCCATCGCTTTCACTGTCGTCTAATACCGCTGTATCATTGATCGATGCAGTCTGTAAGTCAGTTGTTGGCGTATCATGTTCTGTATCAGTCGTTTGAGATGCTTGTTCGGCAATATGCTCCCGTACCTGAGTATCATCTTGTATATCGTCTTCAATGAGCGCTATGTCATTTTCGAGATCAACTACTAAATCGGGCGCCTGAAAAGTGGATGGATCAAAATCCGCAGCCGGGTCGACAACTGTTGCGAATTCTTCTTCAACAGCTATGAATGTTTCGTCATCGTTTTGTGCTTCTGTAATGGCACCTGTTGCAATCTGGGTTGCAGGGGATAGTTCATTCGTTGTTGAAGAATCGATCGACTCAGTTGCGTCATCGCTATCGCGGGATGAAATAAGTTCAACTGCCGTCAATGCCGCCACAATAACGATGGCACCAATCCATAGTGCATTGCTCGATCTTGTTGCCATAAAGAAACTCCTCGCGTTTTGGAATTTTTAGAATGCTCTATTGTACCTGAATAAGAATTAGTTTAAGGCTTTCTTTTTATGTCGCGCAACTGGATCGCCGGGTGGGAGATTGCCTACGACACGGTTGTTTGCAGAGTAACATAAGGCAGTTCGTTATACATTTGTAAAATCGCAGTATCACCAATTCGCGTTGCATACGCTTGCCAATTAAAACAGGGACCGGGATCTGTCTTGCGTTCCGGTGCAATATGGACATGTCCCACGATGTCGGTGATCGGATAGTGGTTGCACAAACACTGAGTCAAATCAGTTAATGCGTTATACTGCTCAGTTGTAAATGGGGTATGATCAGAACCTTCAAGTTCTATGCCAATGGAAAAATCGTTGCAGCGTGCTTTGCCTAGCCAGTTTGAGGCGCCGGCATGCCAGGCACGTTGGTTGCAAGCGACGAACTGGATGATTTCTCCATCTCGTCGGATAAAAAAATGACTGGATACTTTCAACCCGGAAAGCGTTGCATAATAAGGATGTGCCTCAGGATTTAACCGGTTGGTGAATAATTCAATCACACCGTTGCCGTTAAAATTGCCGGGCGGCAAACTGATATTGTGTATCACTAACAGCGTAATCGAACTATTTTCAGGACGTTCATTGCAGTTGGGTGAAGCGATAAACTGAATCGGGTGATGCGTATTACTGAGCAAACCGTCAGCAGTGATTTGTATTGTGTTATTCATCAAAAATTATAAGCTGCTTTAAGCGATGTCGAGGGATGTTGTTATGGGTTATCGTCATAGGTTATACACACGCATAAATGCATACAGTACGGCATCTCCTCGCTCCTAGACCTCTGTGTCATATTAAAAAATAACAATCTTTCATGCAATCTGCAATGGAAACGGGAAAATTTATTACCCTTGAAGGTATTGATGGCGCAGGTAAATCCACTCAGTTGGAATTTGTTGTCGCATGGCTGCAAGGAAAAGGAATGCCTGTTGTAGTGACCCGGGAACCAGGGGGAACGCAACTGGGTGAGCAGTTGCGTTCCATTCTGCTGGATAATTCGACCGTTATGCACCCAGAGACCGAAGCGTTGTTAATGTTTGCATCGCGTCGTGAACATCTGGATAAAGTCATTGCACCCGCATTGGAACAGGGAAAATATGTGGTGTCGGATCGGTTCACGGATGCAAGCTTTGCCTACCAAGGTGGGGGCAGGGGAGTGAACTGGGAAAAAATTGGAATCTTGGAATCCTGGGTGCAAGGTGATCTGCAACCTGATTTGACCCTTTTTTTCGATATTCCTGTTGCTCTGGGTCAGCAACGTGTCCATGCAATCAAAACACGGGATCGTTTCGAACAGGAGCAACTGGATTTCCATCAGTGCGTACGAGAAGCGTATGTGAAGCGTGCCCAACAGTTTCCGCATCGAATCCATGTGGTTGATGCGTGTCAATCGGTCGAAGCTGTTAGAGAGGCTGTGGAACGATTACTCGAGCGTGTTCGTTGGAATCCACCGGAATGAAAGACTGATGGATGCTGTTTTGAACTGGCAGCAGGCGCTATGGCAGACCATCATGCGCGATGGCGGTATTCGCGGTCATGCATTATTGTTGAAAGGCCGAGAAGGTATTGGCAAATTTGCCTTTGCCCGCCTATTGGCCAAATCGTTATTGTGTAAAAAGCCTGCGGTCAACCGCATGGCGTGCGGGCAGTGTTCCAGTTGCAATTGGTTTGATCAGCATACGCATCCCAATTTTTCCGTACTTCTCCCGGAGACGTTTCTTGACGAACACTTCAAAACCGTTTCAGATGACGGAGCGCATCAGCTTCCTGCCGACAACAAAGCGAAAAAAAAACCAAGCCAGCATATCGGTATTAATCAAATTCGGGAACTGGATGATTTTGTATACCTTTCAGGGCATCAATCCGGTCATAAAATCGTTTTGATTTATCCTGCTGAAACCATGAACAATGCTGCTTCCAATGCATTATTAAAAAAACTGGAAGAACCGCCGGAGCTGGTTTTATTTATTCTGGTGTCGCATCAACCGCAGCGCCTGTTGCCAACTGTCAGAAGCCGTTGTCAGCAGATTGCCATGCCGGTACCGGATAGCGAAGCGGCATCACAGTGGTTGAAGCAGCAAACCGTTGACGATCAACCGCTGGGACAATCGTCACAGAAGACTGTCCCGTCACAACAGGTTGAATCGGAAAAATTACTGACGTTACTGGCTTTGGCAAGTTATGCGCCATTCAAAGCATTGCAGTTTGCGGAAAATTACGATCAACATCAGCAGTTTATAAACCATTTAAGCAAGCCCGAATCATTTGATCCGCTGGCGGTTGCGGACATGTTGAAAAATCAGGACTTATCCATGACAGTCGGCTGGATGCAAAAGTGGTGTTACGATGTGTTAAGTTTTAGTACGACAGGTTCGGTACGCTATCATCCGCATTGCAAAACAAACATTCAAGCAATTTCCAGCCGTGTTAACCCGCAAATCATGTTGATCTATCAGCAGTTTTTAAACAAGCATCAGTCATTGGCGCAGCACACGCTTCAGGCACGCCTTTTTCTTGAGGAAATGTTGATTCGGTATCGCGCGCTATTGATGGCGTAAGTTCATAGCCTGATAATCAATGCATCCGTGCGAAATACAGTATTTATTCTCCGGGTTGTAGCGTAACGGCTAGTTCGACGACCTGCTCATCGCGCAGTATCATGAGATTGATGGTATCGCCGACGCGATATTCATCCAGTTGTGCCAGGAGTTTGTCCACGGAAGTAATCGGCTTGTCATCGATAGCGATAATAATATCTTTCGGCATGATATCGCCGTTTGGTGAAATGACCGCTCCTTTCAGTCCGGCAGTCTCTGCGGCAGAGCCGCGGCTGACGCCAAGGATGACGACACCGTTAACATCCAGCATGCTGGTTAAACGGTCGTTGAATTTTCCATCGACAGTAATACCCAACGCAGGTCGAATATATTTACCGCGGCTGATTAGTTGCGGAACGACGCGGTTGACGGTATCCACGGGTACCGCAAACCCAATCCCTGCACTGGCGCCACTGGGGCTGTAAATTGCGGTGTTAATACCGATTAAGCGCCCGGCGGAATCAAGTAATGGTCCACCGGAATTGCCAGGATTGATTGCTGCATCGGTTTGAATTAAATTGTCGATAACCCGGCTGCCTTCTCCAGGTAATGAGCGATCCAGCGCTGAAACTATGCCCGTGGTTAATGTCCAGTCCAATCCAAAAGGATTGCCAATCGCAAAGACTTTTTGACCGACTTTGAGATCATGGCTGGTGCCAAGCGGCACAGGTGCCGGCCGTTGAAATCCGATGCCGATTTTTAGGACGGCGATATCGTGCGCAGGACTGGCGCCCACCAGTGCGGCTTTATAATCACGTCCATCGGCCAGGCGTACCGTTGCTTCACTGGCTCCCTTGATAACGTGGAAATTGGTGATAATATGGCCCTGATCATCCCAGATAAAGCCGGAACCCGTGCCGCTCGGTACTGAAAAAATATTACGTGTCCATACATCACGGACATGTTGCCGAGTCGTAATAAAAACCACGGAATCACGCGAATTCTCAAATAATTCAATGGTGCTGAGTTCATCCTGGGCTAAATTGCCGCGTGCTTCGACGATACGGGGTTCGGCGTGTTGCCGTGAACTGTCTGATGTCAGGCGATCCCAAGAAAACTCAGGAAAATTTCCAAAAAATAACAGCAGTAAAACAAAAGCCAATGCGATCCCTATCACGCGGGACAAGAACCGACCGTTATCAGGCATGTGGATACTCCTTTTTGGATATCGGAAAATGGAAAGTGATCACTGTGGATTTATTTAGAATGGTCCGGTAATTTCATACGTTATACCGTCTTCTGATTTTCCGGAAGACCCGCGTTGTGAACTGAAGTATAGCCGTTTACCGTCGGGACTGAAAGCTGGGCCGGTAATTTCGGAACGATCCTGTCCGATGATTTGTAGTAAAGGACGGATTGCGTTGTGTGTGACGATGACGATTTGCATGTTTCCTTCATCTTCGGCAACGATCAGTTCCCCTGCAGCGTTTGCGGTAATATTGTCGACGCCGGTTAGAACGGGGCGGAAATAAAAGGCGGCATTGTAAACGATAGCCAGTATGTCGTTACGCGTATCGTACGACCAGATCCGGTCATCCCCTTTTGTCGTGAAATAGACGATGCCTTCGTGAAACCAGATGCCTTCACCGCCATTGAAGTGCGTGCTGTTGGCGATTTGATGGCGTGTCGGCATGCTGAGTGCTCGAGGATCGGGAAGCGCGTGCCATATGACGCGCCCAATACGGCCATCCAGGACTTCAGCCACTTCGAGTATGCCGTCATCTAGGTCCGGATTTCCAGCGTCATCAAGCCGGTTTGCAGTAAACCGGTACAGGCAGCCATCCGGTATATCTTCCGTGAGATAAAACCGATGATGGTGCGTATCGAAAGTCACCGCTTCGTGACGGAATGTGCCCAGCGCAGGCCTTAAACGGGGAGGGTGTTGATTAAAAGGATCGCATTCCCATACCTGGCCTTGATCAAATTCTTCGCAAGACAGCCATGTGTGCCATGGCGTATGACCGCCGGCACAGTTCCGGGTCGTGTTGGATAGAATGGAATATGCGTCTATCACCTCGCCATGACGATCAAAACGGAGCGCGCCCACGCCGCCCTGCTTTTTGTCGAGTTCACTATTGGATACGTAAATCCAGCCGCCATCTGGAGCGGCAAACGTAACGCCACCATCTGGCGCTGCATGCCAACGGTAGTTAAAAAGCGATTCACCGGAACGCGCAACAATACGCGACTTGAAACCTGCCGGTAGCCGTATGCCGTTTTGATCCGCAGGTAATAAGCCGTCTTTAACAGCATCGATCAATGAAGATGCTCGACCAACAGCGGGCAACCAATGACCCGAGAAAAAAATGCCGAGCCCGCCTGCCAGGGTATACTTGAGCAGTTTTCGGCGTTGCGGATTAACATTATTCATAAATCATTTTGTATATGTGTTTACTACAAGTAAACACAATTTTTTCATCAAAAAAACAAATTAGTTTGCAATATTTATTATTTACATAAAAACAATCGACCGAATAAGTTATAGTAACACTGTGTCATAAAAAAATTGTGAAGAAAATTTGTTTTTTTAAGCCTTACTATACCAGTCAGGGTTTGCATATTTTCTGGCTGATATTCCAAACCACCGGTTTCTCAAAAAAAACCACGCCGTAGTAAGAAAGTATGCACATGGATTACTTGAATCCAAGCTTTATTAATTTGATATTCTCAAGCCTATCTTTTTTCGTCTTTACAAATATAAATACCTCAAGGTAATATAATTTTGTTAAAAGGTGTGATTATCGTTCATAAGAAACTATCCATTGATTCAAAAATTGGACAGGTCTAAGTGGATTACCTTATGGAAAGCCTTCGTTTGTGTATGTCGGAAGGTGCGGTTTTAGTTTTTGCTAAAACTTTGCAATTGGATGATGTTGTTGATTAGCAGGTATAATAGGCAATTGGTTCTGTCGAATGATTATGGGGAATATACGTTTTCAGTAATCTTTAATACGTTTAATGTAGCGATAAGCCAAATCAACCAAAAATAAATTTGGGTTATTGCATTTGAGTCTGCTAATGATAAAAAGCCTTTAAAACTATGAATAGCTCTGTTGAAAATATTCACCTGGCCTCTAATTTTGAAAGTGAAATTGCCAACCTGATTGTGACAACATTGAATTTAGAAGTAGCGTCTGATCAAATTGACCTCGATATGCCATTGTATGGCGATGGATTGGGACTTGATTCGATTGATATCCTGGAGTTGGCACTGGCTATTTCCAAACAATACGGTTTCCAGATGAAGTCGGATGATCCGGAAAACAAAACCATTTTCAGTTCATTGCGGCATTTGGCTGCTCATATTGCCGCAAACCGTACCAAATAAAGTTTGATATTCCTGCGTTTCCAATCTTCATCTTAATGAGGCTATTTTTAGATGCGTGCCTTTAGGGTTGTTGCAGTAACCGTAGTTGTAACAGGAGCGATTTTAGGTTATCCGCTGTTAATGCATTATTTTTTACACGGTGGTCAATATCAGGAATTGGCTGTAGTTTATCTGATTCAATATGTGGTAACGCAGCTTTTACTTGCAGCAGTCTTTGCATCCACGCTGCTTCCCGGCAAAACACCATTGATTACGCATTTTGCGCAAATTGTCTATGGATTATCGATGCCAGCCGAGGTGGAGCGGTATTGCAGGAATACAACCTGGGCATGGGCTCTGTTTTTTCTGGCGCTGGCTTTAATCAGCACGGTATTATATGCTTTCGGATCTGCGATGCTGTGGTCATTATTTTGTAATATATTATATTTTCCGCTTATTGCTGCAATGTTTATAGCCGAATATATCGTGCGTTCCTATTCCTTGCCAAATCTCAAAAGATTGCCGATTCTGAAAGGATGGAGCTTATACTGGGAACATAAGAAATCTTCTTGAATGCACGCATCGAATCAAGCATATGCCTAAGCTGATTGCTCACCATACTCCGGATGCGATGATTGCTTATGCACAAAAGCGGACGCTAACTGCAAAAGATTATCTGCGCGATAGTATTCAGCTGGCAAGACTATTGCCCAACCAGCAATTTCTGCTTAATTTCTGCAAAAACCGTTATCTGTTTGCAGTGGGTATGGGGGCTGCAGCCATCAATCGGCAAACCATGTTGCTACCTCCTACTTATAATCAGGGTATGTTATTTCAACTGCAGCGTACTTATCCTGATTCATATGTGCTTTATGATGAAGATATGCCTGAAATAGCCGAGTTTCCGCGTTTTCAACTGGAATATCCGGTTTTGTCCGGTCAATCGGCGGCTGAATCTCAGAACAAGGCCGAATCAGATTTTTCGGTTCCGGATATTCCTGCTGAACATGTAATGGCTTATGTGTTTACTTCTGGCTCCACTGGAGAACCTGTTCCGCATGCCAAAACCTGGGGTAGCATGACGCGTAATGCACAGGCGCAATTACAAAGAATAATGGAGGATGTCAATTTCCGGAACAGTGCTTTTGCTGTTCTGGCGACCGTTCCACCGCAACACATGTATGGACTGGAATCCAGTGTATTGATCGCTTTGCTTGGTGGCCAGGCGTTGAGTGCAGCGCACCCTTTTTTTGCACAGGATATCTGTTCCGAGCTGGAAGATTTGCCTCGTCCGCGTGTACTGGTCAGCACTCCTTTTCATTTAAGAGCCTGGATGGAGAGTGGTCTTGACTTGCCGCCAGTAGATTTGATTATTAGTGCTACGGCACCGTTGAGTGCGCGACTTGCGGAAAGCATTGAGGCCAAATTTAATGCACCCGTACAGGAAATTTACGGTTGCACGGAAACCGGTCAGCTAGCCACCCGTTTACCAACAAATAATCCGGTATGGCAAACTTATGGTCAGGTGGAGATTGTGCGTGCAATGGGTTCAAATGATGGTGTCGACAGCTCGGTGGCAAAGGGTGATTATATTGCTTCACCAACAGAACTTAACGATGTGATAGAAATTATCGATAAAAGTCATTTCAAATTACTGGGCCGCAAGGCCGATCAGGTTAATGTTGCCGGTAAGCGGAGTTCATTAAGTTACTTGAATTATCAGTTAAATGCCATTGACGGTGTACAGGACGGTGTGTTTTTTATTCCGGAAACAACAGAAAAAACGCATGAAAAAAGTGGTGAGACACGCCTTGCGGCATTTGTTGTTGCATCCGGAATAAGTAAAGCTGAAATTTTGAAATCCTTGCGTGCGCGTATTGATGCGGCTTTTATGCCTCGCCCACTTTTTATGGTTGATGCATTGCCGCGCAATAGTACGGGTAAATTACCGCATCGGTTATTGACTGATCTCGCACGAAGTTTGCAAACAGAACAGAGTGGTTCAGCACAGGAAAAGCATTAGCGGGCATATCAATTTTCCGGTAAACGGGTGATTTACAAGCATTGAACCGGTTCAGGCTATTAGGCGTTACAGATATGGGGAATGAAACGTGGACATGTTTATCATGCCTGGATAGATTTTATTTTTAAAATGGATAAGACAGATAGGAAAGCAGATTCGGACTGGATGCGGCGTAAAGAACGCGGCAGTCTTGGTTTGTTGCGGTTACTGGTATGGGTGAGTTTGTTTGCAGGGCGGAATTTTGCCCGGTTATTGCTGTATCCCATCAGTCTGTATTTTATGTTGGCGGCCACCCAGGCAAAACATGCTTCCCGTCAGTACTTGGGAAAAGTGCTGAGAAGACCGGTAAGCTGGAAAGATATTTTTAAACATTTTTTTTGTTTTGCTTCCATATCACTTGATCGCATTTATTTCTTGAACGGACGGGTAAACCTATTTTCTACAACCATAGAGAATGAGGATCTGTTGCACCAGACCATGCAACGAAATCGCGGTATATTTCTGTTTGGCGCGCATATGGGCAGTTTTGAAGCGTTGCGCGCATTGGGGCATAAACATACTGACTATACTTTTGCGCAGCTAATGTATCAGAATAACGCAAGAAAAATAGGTCAGGTACTGGCCGCGATAAATCCGGAATTACAAAAGGAAATCATCCCGCTGGGCACATTAGAAACGATGATGCAGGTTCATGAGGCGCTGGAAAGTGGCACGATGATTGGGATACTTGCAGACCGGACATTACAACAGGAAAGCCTCAAAAGACAAAAATTTCTTGAGCGTGACGCTGCATTTTCTGAAAGCCCTTTCAGGCTGGCGGCACTTTTGCGCAGACCAGTACTATTGATGCTGGGTTTGTATCTCGGCGGAAATAGATACCGATTGCTGTTTGAAGAGATTTATGATTTTTCAGCGAAGATGGAAGATCGTACGATGGCAGTAGCGAAAGCCCAGAAAAGGTATGTTGAATTGTTGGAAAAATATTGTCAACAATACCCATATAACTGGTTTAATTTCTACGATTTCTGGAACACGTCATACAAAGAATGAAACTTTACCGTTATCTGACTGCTGTGTTTTTCTCGTTGTTTACCATGAATCTTTTAGCCGAAGATGAAACGGATCGCATCAGTCTTAAACAATTGGTACGGTTCATGGCAGAGCATAAGGAAATTCATGCAACATTTGAGGAAAAAAAATATATCAAAGGCGTGAATGCGCCCATAGAATCTTCAGGAGAGCTGGTATTTGTAGCGCCGTCAACCATGATCAGAAATACATTGCACCCCAAACCGGAAATGTTCAAAATGGCCGGTAATACGATAACTATGGAACGTCAGGGTAAAACCCGCAGTTTATATATCGATGATTATCCTGAAATCAGTCTGCACTTCGAAGGTATGCGGGCTTTACTGGCGGGTGATGTGGAACGGTTGACCTACTTGTACGCCGTTAAATTGACGGGAACTCTGTCAGACTGGAAGCTGGCATTGAGTCCCTTTCAAAGAGACACAATGCTGGAAACGCTCAATTTGAATGGAAGCCGGGGCATTGTTAAAACCGTTGAAGTGAGACTGAAAGATGGTGACTATTCCATTATGTCGGTTAGCAAAAAAGATTCCCAGGATTAAACCTAAAAACCTCGGTTGACCGTTACAAGGAAATACAACCTAATGAACAGAAATATAAATTTCTTCAAAATGCCTTAACCTGAATGGTGAACAACACTATGATGCTTATTGCCCATTGTTTTTTGCTTTTTGCGGTGTTGCAATTCGTTGTAATAACTGGTTATTATGCCTCACTGCGCCTTGCCAAAAATAAAAAACAAAGCACTCTAAACACCATCCAACTGAGGTTTTTAGGTTAAACGGTCAGAACCCTTATGCAGTCGGCACTTGATTAGCCAGTCTAGATTACTTCCCAGTCAGCATGTATAAAATCCAGAATGAAAAATGTGTGCCACTAGTGTTGTGGCTTTCATTTGTTTTGTTATCCGGCTGGGTGATGGCGTTTAAAACGGATTACCGTACGGATTTATCGATTTTTTTACCATCAGAACCTGACCAGGAAGAACTGATGGTCATTGGGCAATTACAAAATGGCGCTGCAAACCGCATACTTCTGATCGGTATCGAAGGGGCTGATACCGGGACACTTTCCTGGATTGGTAAATCCTTTGCAGATAAATTGCGTGGCAGCACCGCCTTTGCACATGTACAAAACGGCCAGAATTTAATCGACGCCGCTGAGCAGGAATTGATTTACACTTATCGTTACCTGTTATCTCCAAACACAACAGCTGCGCTTTTTACTGCCGAAAACCTGGAAAAATCCATCTATAGCAATTTGCAGGAACTGTCGTCGGCCTCAGGATTGATGAGTAAATCCCTTTTTATGCGTGATCCGACAGGGGAAGTCATGGCCTTGATAGACAGGCTTATCCCGGCTGAAGGTCCACAAACAATAGATGGACAATGGTTCAATGATCCCGGTAATCGTGCGCTACTGTTAGTGCAACTGGCAACCGCCGGTACGGATATCAAAGCACAGGAAGCTGCTTTACAGTATATGCAAACAAGCTTCGCTGAAGTAGTAGAGTCTTTTATCAAAGAAGCACCGGAAAATGTGCAAAAAACAGAAAATGTGGAAATTGTTATTAGTGGGCCGGCCAGTTTCTCCGTAGCAACGCAAAATATCATCAAAGAAGAAATATCGCGGTTGGCGGGAGTGGCGTTAATACTGATCATAACTATTTTGCTGGTTGTGCTGCGCAATTTTAAATTATTGTTAGTCGGGTTATTGCCGGTTTTTACCGGAGCGCTTGCCGGAATTACAGCGGTAAGCCTTGGGTTTGGCAGCGTACATGCCATGACCATTGGATTTGGTATTACGTTGATTGGCGAATCGATTGATTATGCTATTTATTTCTTTCTTCAGCGTTCGCAGCTTGACGATAATAAAGATGATTTTAATATTTTCTGGCGTACGATCAGTCTGGGAGTGCTAACTTCCATTTGCGGTTTTTCAACACTGTTATTTTCAGGATTTTCCGGATTAATGCAACTGGCCACTTTTTCAATAGTCGGGCTTCTGGTTTCAGTTATCTGTACGCGCTGGGTTTTGCCCGTTCTCATGCCGGACCGGCTGTCTATTACCAATCTTAATCCTGTAGGATCAGGGCTAAGACAGATCATAAAAAAAACGCGCCGTTTACGTTATTTCGTTTGGTTTGTTGCACTGGCCGCCTTGTTGATGTTAATGGGCAGGCAGGCTTATTTGTGGAGTTATGAGTTAAATGATTTGAGCCCCATACCGACCGCTTTACTTGATTTGGATGGCGAACTGCGTGTTGATATGGGGGCTGCGGATGTACGACATATGTTACTGTTGCAAGGTCAAACGCAAGAACAAGTTTTACAGCGTTGTGAACAATTCCTGCCACGGCTGGATGACTTGGTTGCCCAGGGTTTACTGCAGGCTTACCAGGCGCCATGTATCGTTTTGCCCAGCCATTCTCTGCAGTTAAAACGGCAACGAGTGCTTCCTGACCGGGAGCAACTTGACCAAACGCTTCAGGAAGCAAAGCAAACGTTGCCGGTATCAGTGACAAGTCTGCATGGTTTTGTAGAAGATGCGGCTAAAAGCAAAACCTTGCCTCTGTTACAATCTGAAATGCTCGATGAAAGTTCCCTGGCGATTGCGTTGGGTATGATGCTGTACGCAGTAAAAGCCGGTGATGATACAATTTACCATGTGTTGATACAGTTACAGGCTCCACTTGATAATGGCAAGGCAGGCAGCATAGACCAAGTGCTTCTACAACATGAACTGTCTGATCTGTTGGATGAACAGTCGGTATTATTGGACCTGCAAGATGATTTCAATACCATTTATAAAACCTATTTGAATAAGATACTGAAGTATTCAGCCGCCGGTTTTATTGTGATTGTTGTTTTATTGTTGATTGCTTTGCGTTCTTTGCAAAAAACCATGCATGTGATTCTGCCGCTGGTATGCGCTATACTTTTTGTAACTGCAATATTGCACCTGCTGGGGGCGCAGTTGAATTTGCTCAATGTCATTGGTTTATTGCTGGTTTTTGCCGTTGGTTCAAATTATGCTTTGTTTTTCAGTTCTTCTCAAAGCGATACGACACTGGCTTCTCTTATGCTGGCAGCAACGACTACTGTAACCGGATACGGTATTCTGATTTTTTCGCAAATTCCGATTTTGCAGACTATTGGAATTACGGTTGGATCAGGCGTTATGCTGGCATTTGTGTTTTCAGCCATAATGTCGCGGCGCACTGAAAATAACACTGCTGTTTTTCATCGCTAAGACTTGATGGATAACTCGACTGTTTATCACATTAACTGGTTTTTACGCGTCAACATGGCGTTTCATCTATTGGCGGCATGTCTGTTCTTTATACCGGGATTCTGGTTTTATGGATTGATTGTGATGCTTGTCAGCCAGGTTGTGCTGGTGGCGCAAGGGCTTTGGCCGCGCAGTCAATGGCTGGGAACCAATATCGTGAAAATTCCCGGCGCCAAAGCGGGCAACGCAGTGTTTATCACCATTGATGACGGCCCTAATCCCGATGTTACGCCGCAGGTATTACAAATCCTTGATCGCTATAATGCCAAAGCCACTTTTTTTTGTATTGGCGAGAAGGTGAGCCGGTATCCCGGCCTCGCAAAACTGATCGTGGATAGTGGCCACAAGCTTGAAAATCATAGTATGGTGCATAGTTATCGTTTTTCGCTTTGGGGTATGCAAAAGATTTGCCGGGATATATCCAATGCCCAGATTTCTATACAGAATGTAACCGGAATCCAGCCACATTATTTTCGTGCTCCAGCAGGGTTACGGAATGTTTTTCTCGATTTTGTACTGCAAAAAATGA
Source organism: Nitrosomonas sp. (assembly GCA_020446045.1). Lineage (GTDB taxonomy): Bacteria > Pseudomonadota > Gammaproteobacteria > Burkholderiales > Nitrosomonadaceae > Nitrosomonas. The sequence continues at coordinate 11,972 of JAGRFM010000106.1, read as the reverse complement.
ATTTACACCTGGTCAGCTGGACGCGGCGTGGTTTTGATACGCAACAAAACGATGCGGGAAAAGTGCTGGAACGCCTTTGCAGTGATCTGCAAGTGGGCGATATACTGCTTTTACACGATGGGAACCCGGCCTTAACCCGTCAAGGCAATGCTGTTATTGTTGAAGTATTGCCCGCATTATTACAGAAATTACAGGGCATCAATCTCAGTGCAAAGGCGTTGCCAGATGATTTGTAGTATTTCCTTTTTTTGCGGAAGATCAAGTAAAAATGGGTTATTTATTACCTTCTGAACTGCTCGATCATATCTGTGCCCCCTATCGTGCGGCTGGCAAGTTTGCCTGGCATTTTGCCAGAGGAAAACTGGGGCGGGATCCGGTATTTGCACATATACTGCAAGCAGGTTATATACCGGACCAGGCCCGTGTACTTGATATCGGTTGTGGGCAGGGCTTGCTGGCTGCTTTGCTGTGTGGCATGGAAGATTATGCGCATGACCCATCAACACAAAGGCCCGTTATAAAAGTGGCGTCGATAACCGGCATTGAATTAATGCCCAAAGACGTGTATCGTGCGCAGCGGGCGTTGCGGTCTTTTGGTTCACGCGTCCAAATCATACAAGGTGACATGTGCCGAGTTGAATTTGGCGAAGCGGATGTAGTTGTAATACTGGATGTATTGCACTATGTACCATACGAAGAACAAAACGATATTCTCAGGCGCGTTTTTGCCTGCCTGCCTTCTGGTGGGGTACTGTTACTGCGTATTGGTGATGAGGCGGCGGGCTTGCCTTTTTTGCTGAGCAAGTGGGTGGATGCTGCAGTTTTTACCTTGCGAGGGCATCAATCGGCACGTGTTTATTGTCGTCCTTTGACAGAATGGGAAACACAGCTTAAAGAAACCGGTTTCAAGGTTAACGCCATACCCATGTATCAAGGTACGCCGTTTGCTAATATTTTATTGCATTGTCAGTGTCCCTGACTATTGAAGAGATTCGCTTAATTTGAAATTACGTATGACTGGCCAAGCTTTTCTATCAATGTCTGCATTTACAGCAACTTCCTGCCTGGGTTTGGGATTGTCAGGTTTACGCAATAGTCTTTTGGCGCAAAACAGTGGCCTGTTACCTTGTCAATTCGAATCAGTCGATTTGGAAACGTATATCGGAATTACGGAAATACCTAGCAAGGAAGATTTTCTGCCAGCCGAATTCCGGGGAGTTGATTGCCGCAACAACACGCTGGCTTTCTTGGGACTACAACAGGATGGGTTCATTGATGCGGTGGAAAAGGCAAAAAGTAATTTTGGCAAAACCAGAATCGGCGTGTTTCTGGGCACCAGCACTTCCGGTATGTTACAAACCGAAAAAGGCTATCGTGAACTTAATCCGGATACCGGTGCATTACCTCCCTGGGTAGATTATCAACGGTCGCAAAATACCTATTCGGTTGCTCATTTTGTGCGTGCGGTATTGGGACTGACCGGGCCTGCTGCGGTAGTTTCCACAGCCTGTTCATCAAGCGCCAAAGTATTTGCCATGGCGCAGCGTATGCTTCAGTTGGACGCAATTGATGCAGCGATAGTCGGCGGCGTTGACAGTTTATGTTTGACTACATTGTACGGTTTTCATTCATTACAATTGCTTTCGCAGAATCCTTGCAAGCCGTACGACATCAATCGGGATGGTATATCAATCGGTGAAGCAGCCGCTTTTGCACTATTAACGTGCGATGATGATCGGACACCGCCGGGAAGTCTTCTGATCAAGGGTGTGGGCGAGAGCAGTGATGCTTATCATATGTCCAGTCCCCATCCGGAAGGGACGGGAGCGCAAAAAGCCATGCATTCTGCTTTACGACAGGCACGCCTGCCTGCTTGTGAAATAGATTATATCCATTTGCATGGTACGGCCACCAAGAATAACGATGCGATTGAAAGTAAAGCGGTATCGGCCGTTTTTGACGATAAAATACCGGCAAGTTCAACGAAAGGCGCAACAGGGCACTGTCTGGGGGCGGCAGGTGGATTGAATGTGGCAATTGCTGCTATAGCATTGCAACAGCAAATGGCCTGGGGCAGCCCAGGTACCCAGGTGTTAGATGATTCCCTTTCTCCGGTTCATTATCTAAAACAAAATACTGCCAGGCCCATGCGAAATATACTCAGTAATTCGTTTGGTTTTGGCGGGTCAAATTGCAGCATTGTGGTAGGTTTGAAAGACCCGGTATGAAGACGCGTGTTGACCGGTCAGAGGCTACGCTTCAGTGTTACGTACAAAGCATTGCCATTCTCGGCCCAGGTCTGGCTAACTGGAATGATGCGCTATCGATATTATCCGGAAAGCAGAATTTTTGTAAATCAGCATTTGACATTCCGCCGGTAACCTGGCTGCCAGCAGCGGAACGCAGGCGGGTAGGGAAAATGGTACGGCTAGCACTGACTGTCGGAAAAGCGGCAATACAGGATGCCGGTATGGATGCCAGAGATCTGGCGACAGTGTTTACTTCTTCTTCAGGAGATGGCGACAATTGCGACGCGATTTTTCAAACACTTGCGCATCCGGAAAGCAGTGAGCGGTTTATCTCTCCGACGCGCTTTCATAATTCGGTACATAATGCACCTGCGGGTTACTGGAGTATTGCGAATCAGTGCACGTTGCCTTCAACCAGTTTGTGTGCTTATGATGCGAGTTTTTCAGCCGGTTTGTTGGAGGCCTGTTGTCAGGTCAAGTCATCAGGAAAATCCATTCTGCTGATCTCCAGCGATGTGATGTATCCTTATCCGTTGAGTGGCATACGTCCGATGGACAGTGATTTTGCTGTGGCAATGATATTGAGTTTATCCGCAAACAATACTACCCAGGCAAAATTGACGCTGAACTGCACATCGCAGCCAATGAGCAGGATGGATACTCCTGAATTAGAGGCTTTGCGTTCCTCCAATCCCAGTGCGCGCAGTCTCCCATTATTGCAAGTGCTCGCAGATAAAATAGAGACCCGTGGACATGATTTTTCCAGTATGGTTTATCTGGAATACCTCGAGCCTTTATCGTTGGAAGTCAGGATTGATTAATGGAAAATAAGACTTATGCCCTTGTAACCGGAGGCAGTGGCGCTATTGGTACCGCAATCAGTCAGGCTTTAGCACACAGCGGGTATCATGTTTATATTCATGCGAATGAGAATATTAAAGCTGCACAGGTGTTAGTTCATCAGTTGCAGCAATCGGGATTATCAGCTGGAGCCATACAGTTTGATGTCAACAATCCCGATCAAGCGCGTCACGTGCTGGAGGAATTGACTGAACAGACACCGATACAGTTACTGGTCAACAATGCGGGTATCAATGATGATGTGATTTTTCCGGCCATGCGGCAAGATCAATGGCAGAATGTGATTAATGTTTCACTCAATGGTTTTTTTAATGTAACGCAGCCATTAATTATGCCGATGATACGCAGCCGTTTTGGTCGTATTGTCAGTATTTCATCCATAGCCGCCATAATGGGCAATCGGGGGCAGGTTAATTACGCCGCTGCCAAAGCGGCGTTGCATGGCGCCAGCAAATCATTGTCTTTGGAACTAGCCAGTCGAAACATAACGGTTAATGTTGTGGCGCCGGGGATTATTACATCACCCATGATAGACAATGTTTTCGATGAGAAGGCAATCAATAACCTCGTTCCCATGAAACGCGCCGGTAAACCGGAAGAAGTTGCCAGTCTGGTAGACTATTTGTGCAGCAGGAAAGCCAGCTATATAACCGGGCAAGTGATTTCTGTGAATGGCGGCATAATCTGATTTTATGCGTTCAAGGCGTAGTTTTACTTGCTTGCCTGATACTCTGAGAATATGCGCAGTTCACGATGTCTCCTGATCTGTGTGAAACCCGAGTATTCCAGAACTTGTATGATATTTTCCGGCGGGACGCAGGCTTCTATACTATCCCAGTAATATTTCCAAAGTTCAGCGGTTTGTCGTTGGCTTGCAAATGCTTTTGCCAGCAGCGGGATAACGGTCCGCATATAAGTTTTCAGTAGCGTTGAACCAACGGGTGTTTCGGGTTTGGTGATTTCCAGCATGCATAATTTACCGTCCGGTTTGAGTACTCTTAAGAATTCACCAAAGACCTGCTCCAGATCGCTGACATGACGTAGCGCATATCCCATGCTCAAAAAATCAAAACTATTGTCGGAAAAGGGGATTTGTTCTGCTTTGCCTTCAATTAAGACGGTTTGTTTGAACAAGGGACTGGCCTGCATCATGCCCAGACTGGGATCAAGGCCCGTCAGTAATTTGGGAGAGCCTATGATCTCAATCGCTTCTGTTGCGACAAGGCCGGTGCCGAAACCGACGTCCAATACATGCATTCCGGGTTTTAATCCGGCACGTTTTAAAGCCTGCCTGCGGTACCACTGACCTGTACCCAATGCGAGCAGGGATTCTATCCGGTCGTAGTCAGCGCTGGTCGCGTCAAACAACTCACGAACAAAGCCCGCACGTTCTGCTTCGGTGGCGTAATAGTCGGTAATCGGCTGATGGGGTGTTTTTATGGAACGATTTGATTGGCCTGAATTTGACATGTTTATTTTAGCTGCCTGTATTTGCGCCACAATAGTAATGGTAACCGTAAAATACATTCGGCAATCAGCCGGATATGCATCCCGGTCAGTAGTGTGTTGTCACGCCAGTAGTTAAAATGTGATACGCCGCCTTCCTGAGCATTCAGATACTTTACGGGGGCATCAACATTGATTGGGCGTATATTCCCCCAGCACAAACGGACTACCGCTTCAATATCAAAATCAAATCGCCGCATAAATCGGTGTTTTTGCATGATGTTTAAAAGTGGAACGACAGGGTACACGCGAAAACCGTAAAGGCAATCGCCGATACCCATCCAAAGCGTATCAAGATTAGCCAGGAAATTCGAGATTTTACGTCCCTGCACGCGTATCTGAGGTGCGCTGTCATCAAAAACGGGTTTGCCTAAAATCATGGCAGCAGGATTTTGTGTCGAGATTTGCATGAAATGCGGTATGAGCGTGGCGGGATGTTGGCCGTCGGCATCCATCGTCAGCGCATGTGTAAATCCTTCTTTCTTTGCCTGGCGAAGTCCCTCCATGACAGCAGCGCCCTTGCCTTGATTGAAAGGCAAAACAAACACCTTCAAGTGCGGATTTGTTTCACTCATTTTTTGCAGGATTTTTGTGCTGCCGTCAGTGCTGCCGTCTGATACCACCCAAACGGGTTGCCAATATGCCAGGGCTTCCTGAACGGTACTGATGATCAAATTTCCGGGATTATAACTGGGTATAAGAAGTACGTGGCTTGTTGAGGGTGTTGTCATAATAGTTTTGTAGTAGGGTAATCATGTCGGCTGAACGGCAGGTTGGTTCAAAACGTTGGCCAACGACTGCTTTGAACGATATGGGAAATGCGGGAACTTTCCAGATAGGCCAATGTTTCGACAGGTACGGTGAATCGGTAAGTAACAACACCGTTTGAATAGGAGCCTGTGCTTTGGTACTGATCAGGCCCACACCGGCTTTTAAACGGTTTACCGGACGCTGCACCGTTCGTGTCCCTTCCGGAAAGACCAGCAAGTTGCTGCCGCTATGCAGTTCACTGACTGATCCGCGCACCATTTTTTTGATTGAGTCATTGCGTACATAACCCGCCAGTTTTGCACCGGAACCCAGTAATATATTGTTCCAGAGGCTGGCTTTCATCAAGCAGCTTGTATTATTAATACGCGACAGGATAAGCAACGCATCCAGCATGCTTGGATGGTTGGGTGCGATAATAATACCTTTTTCATTATTAAGCTTGTCGAGTGCCTGTATATCCAGTTGAATTAAGCCCAGATGACAACAGCCATTGAGGAATAATTGAAAAACATAACGGTTTATTTTTCGTCCCAGTTTCTTACCCGCATCGAGTGGAAGCAGATAATAAAGAAAAAACACAAAAAAATTTCCGATGAGCAGCATCAGGGCAAGCCATGTTAGCGCCAGATAAAAAGCCAGAATATGAAAAAAACGTTGTATGCGTTTAGTCATTTTAGGCTGTTTTCTTATTGCCAAATTGATGATTGAAATGACTCGCTGTGGCTTCAATTTCCAGTAGCAGTTCGGCTCTGCAAATGTCAGCTTTTACATAGGCTGCCTGTTTGATACCGGCTTGTTGCAATATACTGCGAACTATCTGCAAGTGTTCAGGATGACGTATATACACGCGGCAATTCAATTCATTCAAGATCCAGGGTTTTGTATAGGAATATTCCATTTGTTCCTGCGTCATGATGATATTGGCCTGGGTCAAAACGGTATTCAAATTGTGTAACGTTTCACGGGTTTGTGCTTGGATATCTCCAATATGGTTTGATTTGTGGCCGACAATGCTCGCAGTGCCACTGATAAAAAGCGTTACGCAGTGGTTTTGAGAAAAAAGCGTTGCTCGAGAGAAAAGGGGAGGTACGGATCCATATTGCTCCGGATAAAAACAGGAACTGATCTGGCGTGGATTTTCAATATAGTGTGGTTTATGAGTTGACGCCAAAAAAACAATTCTCAGGATGTTGTCAAAAGAACCGAGGGCACAAGCTGCAGGGTAGTGATCATGAATCACTTGTGGATAATCATTAAAGGCTTTTCTTCTGCCGATATTAAATAAACGGTAACGTTCAGTCATACCCTCCGGTGCATTGATATGGGGAATGTAATTCCATATACGCAACAGGTTGAAGGTTTGCATATCCTGGCACAGTTGCAGCATTGTTCGATAGGCTTGTTGACTGGTTTCCTCTAGTTGTTTTATGCCTGAATGTTGTTCAACTTCAATATGTCCGAAAACAAATTCACGCGTCTTACTATAAATAACTGCCCCATTGGGGATCGAAAATCTAATTTGCTCCGGAGTTGCATCAATTAAAAAAAGTTCTCGCAAAGATGATTTCTGTTCCAATAATGGTAAAGGAAGCTGCAACAGCGTTCCTTTTTCGTTATTAACAACTTCTTGGGTAAGACAAATGCCGCCTAATATGTGTTGTTCCGGGTTGGGTTGTGGTAATGAGTGTGCGGTAATCAGCAACTCCATGACATGTTAAAACCTTACATTGATTGGCGAGCGAAGTTAAATATCATACGAATAGAGTACTAATAATGTATCAATAAGTAAATCGTTAATGCTGGCTGGTACAAACGCTTGCCGGTGTTACTGTTTTATTACACGGTGTTATCTACATCGCGAATATTATAAGCGCGTCTCTTTTTGGCTTCCCAGGCACGTTTGAAACTGAAGAGCGAGGATAGATAATAGACTGCTTTGAAGATATAAACTGATGGCCAGATTTTAGGATTGTTAAAAATATCACCAGACAGCACGCTGAGAACACTGGCCTTTGTACCCAAAAATTTTCTGGGATACATAAACAAATTCTGGATAAAAGGGTTGGTAACGCGATGAATGAACCATGAAAACTCTTTGGGGCCATGTTGAATGACGTGATTGAATTCTTTGAATTTAGCCGGCGCATCGTGAGATTGATTCAATACGGCTTCTATGACGTCTGCACCTTTAAACGCGCTATTCATGGCCAGCATAACACCCGATGAAAATACCGGGTCCACAAATGCATAGGCATCACCGACCATAATAAACTGTTTACCATGCGATACAGAGCTTGCGTATGAATAGTTGCCTGTCGCATAGGCTTCGGATACAAGCTTTGCATGCTTCATACGATCCGCCAGTTGCGGGCTTAGACGAATAGTATCCCACAAGAATTCTTCCAGTGGTTTTTTCCGGGAATTCAAATAATACGGCCAGCAGACAGCGCCAACACTTGTTGTGCCGTCAGCCAGGGGTATAAACCAGAACCAGCCATGTTCGAACCAGAATATGGAAATATATCCTTCTTTTTCTCCCTGTAATCGGGTTGCATCGTGGAAATGACCAAAAATGGCAGAACTGCTATGTTTTCTGTCTTTTTGTTTGGTTTTATACTTGTTGGCCAGAAAAGTATCACGCCCTGAGGCATCGACCAGAAATTTTGCCTCGAAAAAGCATGTCTGACCTGTTTCTGTCACGGCACGGATAATAACGGGTGAATCACCGTTATCGTCGAACTGAATATCCCGGACACGACAATTTTCAATGGTGTGTACGCCTTTCTTGGCCGCATTGCGGAAAAGAATTTCATCAAATTCCGAGCGTCTGACCTGATATGCCCATGAGAAATCCTTGTTCCAGCCATCGGAAAATTCTATCAGTGAGACATGATCATGCTTGGGTGAGTTGAATTCTATGCCCAGTTTCAAAAGGCCAATATTTTTTATTGCTTCGGCAACGCCCAATTGTTCCAGAAGGGGCATGTTGGCAGGCAAGAGTGATTCGCCGATATGGAATCTCGGATGCTGCTCCTTCTCTATCATGATGACCTGAAAGCCTTTCTCGGCCAGAAGTGTAGCGCAGGTAGAACCGGCGGGGCCGCCTCCTACAACGAGCACATCACATTGAGTCGCTGTCGTACCGGGTGTTAACAAGGATTCAGGTATGATTTTCTCCATTGATGGCCAATCCTTATGTCAATTGTGCAGAAAAAGACTTTTAACCTAAAAACCTCAGTTGGATGGTGTTTAGAGTGCTTTGTTTTTTATTTTTGGCAAGGCGAAATGAGGCGTAATAACCAGTTATTACAACGAATTGCAACGCCGCAAAAAGTAAAAAACAATGGGCTATAAGCATCATAGTGGTGTTCACCATTCAGGTTAAGGAATTTTCCTGAAATTTATATTTTGATTCATCAGGTTTGTGTTTTTTGTAACGATCAACTGAGGTATTTAGGTTTAACGTGGCGGAATATACTTAAAGTTAAATAATTAGTCAAATAGGTTCTGAATTGGCAGATTGCCGATGGACCAAACAATTCAGCTTCAGGGAAGTGGATCATAGGTATGGCGCTATAAAACTCAAATGACTGGAGTATGTTTTTAAAATTGCCAGCCTATCCCGGCAGTGGGTCCAAGCGCATCTATCCCGGGATTGATATGATCCATGCCGCCATTTGAAATATGCTGGAAATAAAGCCCTGTGGTTGCGCTCAGTTGCCTGGTGAGTTGAAAACGCATACCACCGTGCATGAACCAATTGAGATTAAAATCCTGTCCCTGAGCGCCTAACACGGTATTTCCTTTTGAATCCATCCAGCCAAAACCACCCCCGATGCTGAAAAAGGTGCTGAATGTGCGGGAGTTGTTCCACCATTCAAGAGAAGGAGCTGCCGCCAGACCCATATAATAATTTTCCGGTCCTTGCACAATCGGTTGGATCAGTAAGGATAGACGACTGCGGAGTACCAGAATACCGTTGCGCACTTCGTATCGTAATAATGCTTTGCCTCTTAAAGACAGGTTTTGTGGCAGGATGGTGTAATCGAGAGGCGATGCGCGTGAACCAATGCTGAATAGGGCGCCGCTATCAAAATCCAGAGACCAGCGGTCAAACGGTTCTAAAGAAGAGGCATTGTTCGCTTGTGCCGGACTCGCCATTACAAGCACCAGGAAGTTGGCCGTAATGATGAAAAAAATGTTGCGGGTCAAACGAATCCAATTATTTTTCATGCTTATGTTCATGGGTGATATCGGTGTGACGGCGTAATCTGTCAATATAAAGTGTGAACATTGGAGACAATATTCAGATACGTTATTGAACTTAATATCGAACCAATTTTTCACTATACGTTATTGGTAGTGATTCTACAATTGTTATTTTTTGCGGTATTTTGTAAAGTGACAGGCGTTTACGGCAGAAGGTTATGAGTTCTTCTGGTTCAAATTGTTCCGGTTCATTCGTTAAAACGATGTCTGCCTGAACACGTTCTCCTAAGAAAGCATGCATAAAACCACTCACGCGGCAGACCTTCACAGCGGGGTGCTGGTTTAGAACGGCTTCAACTTCTTCGGGGAATACTTTATTTCCGGATACATTGATCATACTTTTCTTTCTTCCTTCAATTCGTATCAATCCGTCGTCATTTATGGAAGCAAGATCACCCGTATGAAACCAGCCGTTGTCTAGAATTTCTGTTCTGCAACGGGGGGGATAGAGATAAGCGTCCAGCATACCAGGACCCCGTATGAGTAAATTTCCGGTTTCTCCCGGCGGGAGAACGGTATCGTTGTCATCACGGATTTGCACCTGATAATCGGGCAGGGCAAAGCCAATTGCTTCGGGTGATTCTTTATTTTTCCCGAAGTTAATAACCGGTAGCCCAATCTCGATGATGCCATAGGCCTGGCTGACGGGGATTCCAAATCGATTGAAAAATGCCTGGCATTGTTCCCTGGATATGGAAACGGAAGTGGAAATTGCATATCTCAATGATGGCATTTTCCGGTAACTTTTATCATTGGCCAACAAACGGATGTGCATGGGAGAGCAGTAAAGGAAGGTTGCCTTGTGGCGGTTTGTGTTATCGATAATCGTTTCTGCAAGGAATTCATCACAAAGCATAATGCAGCATCCATAGCGCAGATAAAGGATAATCGAAACCACAAAATGGTAAGCCATTGATAACACCCATACGACCGTATCTTGAGGCCCTAGCTGGAGTATTTTATGGGTTGATTCGGTACGTTCGGCAATGCTCTGATGTGAAAGAATGATGCCTTTGGCACTGCCGGTGGTGCCTGAAGTGAAACGAATGAACGCGGGGTTTTTTACATGAGGCACATACGGTTTGTCTGTCTCGGCATGGTTTAGAAAAACAAAACGCCAGTCCTGGTGAGGTAATCGGATCAATTTCTGTGTGTTAGTGAAATGGATCATGCTGGTATGATCATCCAAAACTGCCTGTAATCCGGCGGTTCTGATAATTTCATCCATCTCGTCAGTTTTTATTTGATTGGATAACGGTAGCACCACAGCACTGCATTCCATAACGGCAAAGCATTGCGCGATAAAGTAACGGCTGTTTCGACCGATGACAGCAACACCGGATTGCGGCGTTATGCCAAGCATTTTGAGGTTCACAGCCATTTCCATGACCAATGTTTCCAGTTGAGCATATGTCAGCGCGCCCCATTCATCGATGATGGCAGGGTTATCGGGCCAGCGCTGTGCAGACTGATATAAAAAATCCGGTACTCTCATATGTGTTCTTATTCTATTAAGAACTGTCTTTGTATAGCCCTGGTGGTTGATTCATAACTTTCATGTTTTATATAACCGGCCGCTAAATATCCTGCCGCATATCCGGTTGCCAGACAAGTGCCGATGACTCTTGCGCTTGCAATGGCCTCATCTGATGCCGAGAGGTTTCTCCCGGCAAAAAAGAGATTGGGGATGGTCGCTGATTGTAACGCTCTTCCGGGAATGTCGTAATAGTCATTGAGTGGAAAATACTCCAACCGCAGTTTTTTCCCGGGCTCCCAAAACTCGATGGGCCATGCACCTCTGGCAATTGTATCCTTCACTTTTCGGCATCCCATGACGTCTTCCTTTTGCAATATTGCCTTTCCGACATTGCGCGGCCCGGTACGGATGCCAACTTCGGGTGCGATCATCCCCAAAGCAGCGTTTTTGAAAAAAGCATGGCGGTTATTCAAATACCGTACAATTTCCATTACTGCCTTTCTGGCGGATATTTCCAGCAAGGTTATGTGGGCGGGATTGTTATCGACTTTCATTTGAAGGCCCAACTTGAAAACTGCCCGGCCAGATTTCAGGCTACCGGGAACGATCGACAACATTTCATTTTTTTTTGAGTACAATCCCGCATCAATACCTTTTCGGATGGTGTGCAAAAGGCTGAGATGAAGTGTTGCTTCATCGTCTGTCTCAATACCCGCTAAAGTAAAGATTTGTGCGGCGGCCTGATAGGTTTCAGCTTGAATAATGTCCAAACCGGCAAAGTTTGAAACAGTTGATTCACCGGTAGTATCGATGACTACCTTGGGATGAAAAGTGATGGG
>JAGRFM010000105.1 GCA_020446045.1 Nitrosomonas sp. | reverse complement strand
TTTTTGGCAAGGCGCAATGAGACGTAATAACCCGTTATTACAACGAATTGCAACACCGCAAAAAGTAAAAAACAATGGGCTATAAGCATCATAGTGTTGCTCACCATTCAGGTTAAGGCATTTTGAAGAAATTTATATTTCTATTCATTAGGTTGCATTTCCTTGTAACGGTCAACTGAGGTTTTTAGGTTTAATTCTTGATCGCCCACAGTTCCAGTTCAAGTCCCGGAAAATTGCCGGCAATGTGCATAGCTAGTCCACCGGTACGCTCCAATTGTTTCCAGATGTCATTGCCTTTATCCAGTTCAAAGTAATTAAAACCGGCGTGAAAAGGAATTTGCCGCGGTGCGACCGGTAATGCGTTGAGTGGAATGCCCGGCAAAGCCAGATTGACAAGATCACGGATATTTTCGCCGGTGCCAATTTTGGTTTGTGTTGGAAAATGAAGCCTTATATTTTCAGCTGATTGTTGTGCGTTCACTGCAAGAACGAAGCTGGCTGATTTAAATAAGCTGATATCTTCCACAATGGCGACACGGATTCCATATTGACGTTCCTGCAGTTGAATCGGTATTGCGCTCTTTTCGATAACCATGTTCAAGGAATCGCGCAGATCATCCATTACCTGTTTAAAACAGGTCTGGAGTTCGTCATGTTGATAGGTGTCGAACAGTATCGGGCGGCGTGTTTTCTTGCTGAAAGCGGAGAGGTCGCCCGCAAGTTTTAAACACGAGCTGTAGAACCGTTCCGGATGTAATAAATTATGTTCGGCATAATGCTTGAATAAAGGCTCATACCGATTGATGGTTTGTAATAAAAGAAAATCGGCAATTTCAGAAACACCGCCGCGTCCGGGTCTGTCCATATGAGGCGCCAACGCTTCACCGCGCTGATGCAGTAATCCGTTAAGTTCCTTGAGGTATTCTGTCAGAATGGTGTTAATATTGACGCGTAATAAGGGAGGGATATATTCTTTTTTAAGTACTAACTGATTATCTGCCCGGCGCTCGATGACATGCGCTATGCCCAAGGTTGTATAAGCATCGATTAAATCGCTTTTGCGCATCAGTTTTAATTGCAGATGCCCTATTTGCAATGTTGCGTTCTGGTTAGATTGCGTTGTTGAGTCGCTAATGTCAGCTTCTTCGATTGTGTAGCGCGCAAGACTTTCATTCTTGTGATCATTAGTGTCATATTCCTTTGATCCATCCCGTTGAACGGGAAGCGCCAGAACAATAAGCTCATCTCTGTTTTCGGGGTTTATATCCAGTGCCAAAGGGGGAGCATCTTGCTGCGGAAAATCGAAAGGTGTTCCATCAGGAAAAATCCCACTCGCTGAATTCAATTGTATTTTACCTTCAGACAAAGCGGCTGAACTGAATTCGATGTGACTAAAGCCCCAGAAATAGCCAGTTAATGGTCTGATTCTGTTTTCCAGAAGCCTTTCAATATAGCGGTCATGTTGTTGAAAATGCTGAGGTTGTAGAAACATTCCTTCAGACCATACAACTTTATTGTGCCAGGTCATGCTAATTTCTCCCTAAGAATCTATATTTAGCACAGAATACGTGATGATTTATTCAATGACTTCGTAAAGCGTTCCAGGCTCAGGTTCGGGTGTCCACATTCGGCAAAAGAAACCGCACGGTTCTTTCGCACCAATCAAAATTTGATTTTCTTTTAAAAAGATATAAATTTCCGGTTCCTTTTCCTTCACAGGAACCGGAGTAAATGCTTTCCATTGCGCATTTTCCAAATCTCTGAAAGCGGCAACGACGCCGACATATCGCGTATCCAGATTCAGTGGCCTTTTGAATTTCTGGCGCATGCCCGGAACAAGCCTAAATTCCTCACTAAAAAGGAGTTCGTTACTTAATGCGGACTGATAATCGTTAAAAATGGACAGGAAATCGGTAGAATTAAACGCAGCTAACGAAGTGAGTTCATATAAACGGATGACAACGGGTCTGGCTTCGGAAAGATTTGCATCAGTCCGATAGAAATTTATATCTTCCTGTACATTCAGTGAAATCTGAGCGATAGGTGGTTTTGGGGTGCTTGAGCAACCATTCAGGACAAGCAAAAAAATAGAAGCAGTGCATAGGAGTAATGGCAGTGGCTTCATATGAAATCTGTCTCTCCTTGTTTGATTAACGTGTTTAAGAAACTAAATGAAAGTGTAAAACATATTTTGAATAAAATTATGTGAGATTTCTCACGGCAGGATGTCTGCCATCATTTCAAAATATGCACTATAAGTTCGAATGCTTTTTCGAAAGTCAAAGCCAAAAACAGTAGACTTTATAACAGATTTAAGGTAATAATTATGTAAATGTTAGGCGTTAAGTGGCATTGTAAAGCAAAGTATCAAATAAACCAACTTAATTATAAGTTTGAAAAGTGTTACGTAATGGAAACTGTTGAGACATTATTGAAGCCGGTTTCGGAAGATAATCCGTGTGGGGAAAATATTGAATACGATCAGGAGTTTGGGGAGTTAAGCAGGGATGTGCAAGGCGAACCTGAGCGGCAATTTAGTGATGCGCCACCCAAAGCGCCCAACTGGAAAAATATTAAACCCCGAGCCCAGTCATTATTACAACGCAGTAAGGATTTGAATGTAACCATCTGGTTTACGCGGGCCAGTACGCATTGCGATGGAATAGGGGGCTTGTTGACAGGTTTGAACCTGATTCATGGTTGTATTAAGCAATACTGGGATTGTGTTTATCCCCGTCTTGACCCTGAAGATAATAATGATCCTGAAGCACGTTTGAGTATTCTGTCTCAAATTGGGGATTATGAGATTTTCGTTCGCGATGTTCACAGCGTTAAGCTGACGTTTAAAAAAGCGGAAATAACCATACGCGATATCTTGGCAATAGAAGGAAAGTTGACAGTATTAAAGGATCAGCCTGAATTTACTCAGGCGCAAGTGGAAGGAATCTTCCATGACCCGGAAAATGCTGCTGTCGTTCAGGATTTGCATAAACAGCTCGGAGATACGCTTCAGCTATTAAAAGATTTGCGTAAAACACTTGATGAAAAACTCAGTAATACCGGTTTATCCCCGGATTTTAGTAAATTAGAGACGGTGTTAATAAATATGCAGCGGCTATGCGCTACTTCAGCATTAGACGAAGCTGACGGTGGAGGCGGTACGGAAGTGGATTCAGATGATACCAGTGGAGTTAAAACAATTGCTGGTGGTGGTAATGCCGCTACCGGGGAAATCCGAAGCAGAGAAGATGTTGTTCGTATACTTGAAAAAGCCTGTCGTTATATCGAACGTACAGAACCAACCAATCCTGCAGCGCTGGTTGTCCGGTTTGCGCAAACGCTGATGACTAAAAATTTTGTGGAAATTATGGAGATGCTTCCGCCTGAGGATTTAAAGATTTTCAAAAAAGTTATGGATGCCAAAACTAAAAAATAGAATACAAATTGAATGTTGGCTTGTGCTAAAAATCACAGCGCCGGTGAATGAGAACAGGGAGAATGACGCATGTATGGTTTTTTGCTAGCGGATGCGTTATTTGCATAATTATTATCATTTTTGTGATTGATTAAAATAATTCAGTAAGGGAGGTGAAAATGGCGGATAGCAGTCAGAAATTCATAGCACGGAACCGGGCGCCACGCGTACAGATTGAATACGATGTTGAGTTATATGGCGCCGAAAAGAAAATTCAACTGCCATTTGTAATGGGGGTTATGGCCGATTTGACAGGAAAACCAGCCGAGGAATTGCCGGACGTTAATGATAGGGATTTCCTGGAAATCGATGTGGACAATTTTAACGATCGCCTCAAAGCCATGAAGCCACGGGTTGCCTTTTCGGTGCCGAATGTGTTGACAGGCGAAGGGAACATCAGTGTAGATATTACCTTTGAACATATGGATGACTTTTCTCCTGCAAAAGTTGCTGAAAATGTGGATGGTGTAAAGGAGTTATTGCAAACCAGAAAAGAGCTGTCCAATTTGATTACCTATATGGATGGAAAAAGCGGAGCGGAGAAATGGGTGGGTAAGCTTCTGAATGATGAAGCTTTGCAGAAATCATTGGCTGCTTCGCCAAAACCATCAGAAGAAGCATCAGAATCATCAGGGGATGAATCCAGCAGTTAATTAGTATTGGGAGAGTAAACATGGCTGAACCAGAAGAACAAGCTGAAGCTGCCAGTGCCGAAGCACAAACGCAAACAACAGATACCTTTGAAGAATTATTAAAGAAAGAATTCAAGCCCAAATCAGATAGGGCGCATCAGGCAGTAGAAAATGCTGTCAGAACGCTGGCCGCACAAGCACTTGAACAAGCCGATCTGATTTCAGATAAAGAGCTTGATGCGATTAAAAAAATTCAATCGATTATTGCGTTAATTGATAAACGCCTCAGTGATCAAATCAATCTGATTATGCATCATGAAGACTTCCAAACACTGGAAGGAAGCTGGCGAGGAATGCATCATCTGGTTAACAACACAGAAACCGATGAGATGCTGAAAATCAAGGTAGTCAATATCACCAAGAAAGAGGTGCATAAGGTTCTGAAGAAATTTAAAGGAACGGCATGGGATCAAAGCCCGCTTTTCAAGAAAATATATGAACATGAATATGGCCAGTTTGGCGGTGAGCCTTTTGGCTGTTTAATTGGTGATTATGAATTCGATAACGGGCCGCCTGATGTTGAATTCCTCCAGGAAATCTCCAAGGTTTCCGCAGCAGCCCATGTGCCTTTTATTGCTGCGGCTTCACCACAATTAATGAATATGGATTCCTGGCGGGAATTAGCTGATCCACGTGATTTAACCAAAATCTTTCAAACACCGGACTATGCGTCATGGCGTTCATTAAGAGAATCGGAAGATTCGCGTTATATCGGTTTGACGTTGCCACGTTTCCTGTCACGATTGCCTTATGGTGCAAAAACAGCGCCTGTTGAAGAGTTTGCATTCGAAGAGGATGTTGTTGATTTCGATGTAGATGAAAAGACTGGTGTTAAGCGTGATCGTTATACATGGAGCAATTCGGCTTATGCCATGGGAGTCAATATTAATCGTGCATTCAAGTTGTATGGCTGGTGTTCGAGAATACGCGGAGTCGAGTCCGGTGGTGCGGTTGAAGGATTGCCAACGCATACCTTTCCAACGGATGACGGTGGCGTGGATATGAAGTGCCCAACAGAAATCGCGATTAGCGATCGACGGGAAGCAGAGCTGGCCAAGAATGGTTTCATGCCGCTGCTGCATAAGAAGAATTCCGATTTTGCTGCATTCATTGGTGCGCAGTCGCTGCAAAAACCCTTTGAATACGATGATCCGGATGCAACGGCTAATGCCAATTTATCAGCAAGATTGCCTTATCTGTTTGCAGTATGCCGGTTTGCACATTATCTGAAATGTATTGTTCGGGATAAGATCGGTTCATTCAAGGAACGTGATGACATGGAAAAATGGCTCAACAAATGGATTAATAATTATGTTGAGGCAAATCCGGCATCGGCGAGTGAAATTGACAAAGCCAGAAAACCGCTGGCTGCAGCACAAGTTGTCGTCGAGGATGTCGAGGGTAATCCGGGGTACTATTCCTCCAAATTTTATTTGCGGCCGCATTATCAACTTGAGGGGCTAACCGTTTCCCTGCGTCTTGTCTCCAAGCTTCCGTCAGAGAAAAGTTAACAGTTTTAAACTTAACAGGTTGTTTTCGCGAAATAATCAGTTGAATTAAGCAGAGCTGTATTTTTATTATCTTTTTAACCAAGGAGTCTAAAAATGGCAACAAATACCTATTTAAACGCTGATCCTATTAAAGGTGAATCAACTGATGATGCACATGCCGACTGGATTGAAGTGTATAGCTTCAGTCACGGTCTATCTCAACCGATGTCAGGTGCTGGTGGAACAGGCGGTCGTGCTGCGGCGCGTGCTGATTTGCAACCGTTTGTGGTCACGAAAAGTATCGATAAAGCGAGTGTGGATTTGAATCTTTACTGTGCAAAAGGCACGCATATTGCCAAGGTTATTCTGGAAGTATGCCAGGAGACCGGTGAAAAACTGTGCTATCTGAAATATGAGCTGGAAAATGTAATGATTCAGTCGGTTTCAATAAGTGGCGGTGGTTCCGAGCGTCCGCATGAAAGCGTAACCTTTGTGTATGACAAGATTGCATGGGAATACACGCCTGCAAACGATGATGGTTCGGCTGGTACGACTGTTGGTCCGAAAAAATGGAATCTCGAGAAGAATATCGAGGAATAAAATTTCATTGATTGAATGTTCGATTACTAGTCGTATTTCCTGCCAGTAATCGAACTTTAAAGCCTTTCTTTGTGTTTCAAGACCCATAGTTTGAGAGCTAAATGACACCAGAAGACTTATTAAAGCAAGGTGATCTGAATCAGGCGCTGCAATTGCTCCAGGAACAGGTAAAAAAGCAGCCTTCCGACTCAGAACATAGAATTTTTCTGTTTCAGTTGCTGGTAGTGATGGGGCAATGGGAAAGAGCGCTGAATCAGCTGGCAGTTATCAAAGAACTGGATGACAGTGCTATTGCCATGGTACTGATGTATCGTCAGGTGATAGCCTGCGAACAATATCGCGAACAGGTTTTTGGGGGTAAGAAAGAGCCCATAGTGCTCGGTAAGCCCGAAAAATGGATTGCTTTATTAATACAATCATTAAAACTGATTGCCGAGGACAAATTTGATGCTGCTGATGCAATGCGTAAACAGGCATTTGAACAAGCTTCTGCTATTGCCGGAACAATCGATGATGAATCATTTGGATGGTTGGCGGATGCCGATGAACGATTAGGCCCGATCATTGAAGCGTTTATTGATGGGCGTTATTTATGGACAACACTCGATAATCTGAATGCCATTGTTATCGAGGAACCTGCCGATTTGCGTGATGTTGTCTGGCTTCCGGCTCATTTCAGTTGGAAAAACGGTGGAGAGAATTATGGTTTGATTCCAACCCGTTATCCGTTTTCTTATCAGGTTGATCCATTGTTGGCGTTGTCACGCAAAACGGTCTGGCAGGAAACGGCGCCGGATTTATATGTGGGTTATGGACAAAAAATGATTGCTACGGATCAGTCGGAATATCCGTTGATGCAGATTCGCGCCATTAATGTGACACATGCCGAAATGCATGATGAAGGAGCATAAACTTGGATACGTTTGCGAGAAGCAGAAGTTTTCCTTCATTGCTGGATCGTTTAACGAATGACGATCCTATTCTGCTTTCGCTGAATAATTTGAAGCCTGAAATTGAAGCGACTGAGAAGGCGCTTAGAAAATTATCGGATGAGTTGAAAACCAATCCGGAAAAAAATTCGGTGCAAAGAGAAGGCGAGCGGCAAAAGCTGCAGACGCAATTGAATACATTGAGAGCAAAATACACCACATTGGCTGATTCGGTCGATGCAAAGCAGGATATTCGTGATTGTGTCAAAAGAGATCTGGAATGGTTGTTGAATGCAAATCAATTATTTCTCGACGATGAACAGGAGTACTACCCGGAAACAGGGTGTTCGGTACTGAATTACGGCATCCCGGATTTGACGGGGAAAACAGTATCCGGCCTGAATCTTGTTCAGCTTGAAAGGCGGTTGTATCAAATCATTATTAATTTTGAGCCGCGCATTATTCAGAAAACCCTTTCAGTCAAGGTTGTCGCTGATCCACTTAAAACAAAGCATAATATTTTTGTGTTTGAAATCGAGGGGGAGTTGTGTACAAAACAGTCACCTGCACATTTACATTTAAGAACTGAATTTGAACTGGAAAACTGTCAGGTTGCTGTGTATGACATGCCCTAAAATCATAGCAATACAGAGAAAAGAATGACGCCACGTTTGCTTGAATTTTACGAGAAGGAATTACAGTTCATTCGTGAAATGGGGATGGAATTTTCCAAACGCTACCCGAAAATTGCGGCTGGGCTGGATTTGGGAAGTACCGAATGCGCTGATCCCTATGTTGAGCGACTGATAGAGAGTTTTGCGTTTCTGACGGCTCGGATTCAGTTGAAAATGGATGCCGAATATCCGCGCTTTACCCAGCATTTGTTGGAAATTGTTTATCCGCATTACCTGACACCCTTGCCATCCATGATGATTACAGAATTTAACCCTAATTTTAAAGGGGGGATCACGGAGGATGGCTTTCTAATACCCAGAAATACCAAGCTAGTCAGCAAAATTGCTGGTGGACGAAGCCGGTGTACTTTTCAAACAGCACATGATGTTATGCTATGGCCAGTGCAGGTCAAGGAAGCGGCATATTTGCCGCTTGGCCAGATATCTGCCTATTGTGGGGAGTCGAATCTCAAGACGGTTAAATCCGGGCTGCGTATCAAGCTTCGGGCGATGGCAGATTTTCGTTTCGATCAAATCCCGATGGATCAACTGACATTTTACCTGTATGGAACCGGAAATCTCCCCGTTCAGATTTACGAATTGATTATGGGGCACGGTGTTTCGGTTGTGGTTAAAGATTTATCCGGTCAGAAAATTTATTCATTGGATCAATCGATTATAAATACAGTTGGTTTTGACCGGAATGAGTCTCTACTTCCATCGACTGCGCAGAGCTTCCAGGGTTATCGTTTGTTGCAGGAATATTTTGCGTTGCCTGAGCGTTTCCTGTTTGTACAGTTGAAGGGTATCCAGTCCACCATGCAAAAAATCGGCGCAAACGAGTTGGAAATTGTTATTTTACTGGATACGGCTCAGGATAAATTCGAGCACTCGATTCAGGCTGATAATTTTAAACTCAATTGTACGCCTGCCATCAATTTATTCGAGAAACAGGCTGACCGCATCCACCTAAAACCTCAGGATGCAGAACATCATTTGATCATTGATAAAACCAGGCCGAACGATTTTGAAGTTTTCGGTCTTCTTGATGTGGTTGGGATTGGCAGCGATCTGGTTTCGGAGCAGCCATTTTATCCGTTTTATTCAGCGTTTCGGCAGGATGCTGAAACATCTGCAGAACATGCATATTATACCGTCAGGCGCCAACCTGCATTACAGCCGGTGAATGCCAATCCGGCTTATTTAAAGACGGAATATACCGGGAATGAAATTTATTTGTCTCTGGTAGATGACAGTGAGGCACCCTATGATCCGGATATAAAACAGCTGGGTGTGCGCGTGTTGTGCACCAACCGGGATTTGCCGAAGTTGATTGTTGCGGGTGAGGGTAAAACCGATTTCAGCCTGGAGATCAGCGCGCCATTGGATGAAGAAAAAGGTATTCGTTGTCTTGCGGGACCTACCGATCCAAAGCCGTCGCACGCCGAAGGCAGTTACGCCTGGCGTTTGATTAATCACTTGTCGTTGAATTATCTAAGTCTGATCGACAATGATCATCAACAAGGCGCTAAAGTTTTGCGTGATATGCTAAAGCTTTACGGTGATTATTCAGAGCATGCGATAGCCAAACAGATAGAGGGACTGCTTTCAATCCGGACGAATCCGATGACGTGCAGAGTGCCTGTAAAAGGGCCGATAACTTTCGGTCGCGGTTTGGAAATTACGCTGACATTCGATGAATCAGCCTTTGCGGGCGGGAGCTGTTTCCTGCTCGGTGCTATTCTTGAACAATTTTTCTGTAAATATGCGTCGATTAACAGTTTTACCCAGGTAAAACTGACAACCAGAGAACGCGGTGAGGTAATGAAATGGCCAGTCAGGACAGGAACCAGAGCCTTGCTTTAACATTGCTGGAGGAACTCCGGCGAGAACCCTACAAGTTTGATTTTTATCAGGCTATCCGCCTGGTTGAATGTGGGCATCGCAACAAAGGGCGTTTCGGCTATTCGCTGACACCCAGTAAAGATCCTATAAGACTCGGGCAATTGCCGTCACTACAGTTTGCCCCATCTACCATTGCAGCCTATAACACAAATGATTCAGAAAATGACATTGAGGCGTTGAAAGTCTATTTCTTTGGTGTATTTGGCCCCAACGGACCTTTGCCGCTTCATTTGACCGAATATGCGCGGAATAGAATCCATGCAGCCAGAGACGTCACGTTTACTGAGTTCATGGATCTTTTTCATCATCGTTTGCTGAGTCTGTTTTATCGTGCCTGGGCCGACAAAGAGCCGACAGTTCAGCTGGATCGGCCTGAAAACGACCGTTTCAGATTTTTTATTGGATCTTTAGCCGGATTGGCCGAGCATTCACAACAGCAGCGGGATGAAATTGCAGATTTCACCAAATTATCGTTTGCGGCCCATCTGGGGAGTCAGACTAAACATGCCAATGGTCTGATCGCCATACTCAATGCCTATTTTCAGATGCCATTCGGAATAAAGGAATTTATTGGCGAATGGCTTGCAATACCGCAAGACAGTTTGTGTTATTTAGACCCGAATCATAAAACAGGCCAGTTAGGCATGACAGCAACAATTGGTTCCCGAAGCTGGCAGTGCATGCACAAATTCAGAATTGTCGCCGGACCATTGAATCTGAACCAGTTTGAATCGCTTTTACCGGATGGAAAAAGAATAACTGCATTTTGCAGTCTGGTTAAAAACTATATGGGTTTTGAATTTGCCTGGGATATCAATCTGATACTAAAAAAAGAGGCGGTGCCGACTGTGCAATTGGGCAAATTCGGTCAGCTGGGCTGGAGCAGCTGGTTGTTTACTGAAAACAGGCATGAAGACGCAAATGATCTGTTTATTGATATGGAGAATTATGTATGACGGAAATCAGTCGTACAGCATTGTTTGGAAAACTGAATAATCTGGCGTATAAAAGTGTAGGAAGTGCGACAAAACTTTGTGAATTTCGTGGAAATTCCTACGTGGAGCTGGTGCATTGGCTGAACCAGATTATGCAGCTGCCGGATTCGGATCTTCATCGCATCGTCAGAAAATTTGAACTTGATCGGTCACGTCTGGCCAAGGATTTTACTGAAGCATTAGATCGCTTGCCTGCGGGCGCAACCAGTTTGTCGGATTTTTCGATTCATATTATCGATTCGATGGAAAATGCATGGTTGTATGCCAGCTTAAGCTATAGCAGCAGCCAGATTCGTACCGGTCATTTGCTTCTTGGGTTGTTAAAAAATGATCAACTAAGAAACAATTTGTTGGGTATTTCTCGGGAGTTCAAGAAAATCAACGCGGATGATTTGCTGGAGCATTTAACGGCGATTGTGTCCGGTTCCCCGGAAGATAATTTAACTGCCCAGGACGGAACAGCGCTTGGCGGAAATGCGGTGCCGGGAGAGTATTCGGATGCCATGCCTGCCGCTCAAATGGGCAAGCAAAAAGCATTGCAACAGTTTTCCGTCGATTTGACTGAAGCCGCGCGGCTGGGAAAAGTCGATCCGGTTGTCGGGCGTGATCATGAAATACGTCAGTTAATTGATATCCTGATGCGCCGCCGTCAAAACAACCCTATCCTGACTGGCGAAGCCGGTGTCGGAAAAACGGCTGTTGTGGAGGGCTTTGCATTAAGAATAGCGGCTGGCGATGTGCCGCCGCCACTCGAGGATGTTACTGTCAGAACGTTGGATCTAGGGTTATTGCAGGCTGGCGCCAGTATGAAAGGTGAATTTGAGAACCGGTTGCGGCAAGTGATAGACGAAGTACAGGCTTCTGAAAAACCGATCATTTTGTTTATCGACGAAGCGCATACGCTGATTGGTGCAGGTGGTTCGGCGGGTACCGGCGATGCGGCGAATCTGTTGAAACCCGCCTTGGCGCGCGGTACGTTACGGACAATCGCGGCAACGACCTGGTCGGAATATAAAAAGTATTTCGAAAAAGATCCTGCGCTGACTCGGCGTTTTCAGGTGGTCAAAATTAACGAACCCAATGAGGCAAAGGCGATTGAAATGGTGCGCTGCCTGTCTTCAATAATGGAAAAACACCATAATGTGTTGTTGCTCGACGAAGCGCTGGAAGACGCCGTCAAGTTGTCGCATCGTTATATTCCGGATCGGCAATTGCCGGACAAATGCGTCAGCGTTCTAGATACGGCCTGTGCGCGGGTTGCGATCAGCCAGTCAGCGGTTCCGCCTGAAGTGGAAGATAGCCAACGACGTATTGATGCATTGAAAGTTGAAAAAGACATTATCGAACGGGAACAGGCAGTCGGTGTCGATGTTCGGGACAGGCAGTTGAAAGTAGACAGCCAGTTGGCCGAAGAAAACGAGCGGCTGGCGCAACTCGAACAGCGCTGGCAGAATGAAAAAGCGATTGTTGACAAGATCCTGGATCTCAGGATGCAACTACGGCCCGTGCAACATACTGAGGCTGATGCTGCAAATGACGATCAAGTGACGGTCAATACCGTTGATCCGGAAGCGATGTCAAAATTGAAGGCGCTACAAGCGCAGCTGACAGAACTGCAAGGTGAGCAGCCGTTGATGTTTCCGACTGTCGATGGCCAGGCGATTGCTACCGTTATCGCCGGATGGACAGGCATACCCGTTGGACGCATGGTCAAGAATGAAATCGAGGCGGTGCTCAATCTGGGCGAAACATTGAACAAAAGAGTGATCGGTCAACGTCATGCGCTCGATATGATTGCGCGGCGGGTGCAAACCTCGCGCGCCAGTCTTGATAATCCGAGCAAGCCAGTTGGTGTGTTCATGTTATGCGGGCCTTCCGGCGTGGGCAAAACCGAAACCGGTCTGGCGTTGGCCGAAGCATTGTACGGCGGTGAAGAAAATATCATCACCATCAACATGAGCGAATATCAGGAAGCGCACACGGTATCGACGTTAAAGGGATCGCCGCCCGGTTATGTGGGCTATGGCGAAGGCGGGATTTTAACCGAAGCAGTCCGTCGCAGGCCGTACAGCGTTATCCTGCTGGATGAAGTCGAAAAGGCGCATCCGGATGTGCATGAAATCTTTTTCCAGGTGTTCGATAAAGGCTGGATGGAAGATGCGGAAGGGCGGTTTATCGATTTCAAAAATACCATTATATTGTTGACCTCCAACGCCGGAACGGATTTGATTATGAATTTATGTAAGGATCCTGAGCTGTTGCCAGACGCCGATGGAATAGCCAAAGCATTGCGTGAACCGTTGTTGAAAATTTTTCCAGCGGCATTGCTGGGCAGGCTGGTGACCATTCCTTACTTTCCAATCAGTGATGATATGCTCAAAGCGATTATTCGATTGCAGTTGGGCCGGATTGAGAAACGTATTGAAACCAACCATAACATTCCCTTCGTGTACGATGACGACGTGGTGCAGTTGATCGCCGATCGCTGTAATGAGGTAGAAAGTGGCGCCAGGGTAGTCGATGCTATTTTGACAAATACCGTGCTTCCAACCATCAGTCAGCAGTTCCTGACGAAAATGATGAGCGGAGAACGAATTTCTGCGGTGCGTATCGGCGTGCAGAATAGTGAATTCAGTTACCAGTTTGATTAATCTCAGGATATATTGCGAGCGTAAACATGGCCTTTACTCAACAGAATCGCGAAGTTGAAATCATCTCGCCACTCGGGCCGGACGTTCTGTTAGTGCGTGATATTACGATTACCGAAGAACTGGGACGTTTGTTCACCATTAATCTGGAACTCGGCAGTACCGAGGATATTAAATTTGAAGACCTGCTGGGTCAGAATGTCACCATCCGGCTTAATTTAAAAAGCGGCAAGCGTTATTTCAACGGCTTTGTCAGTAGCCTGTCGCAGGGTGTCAATGAAGGCCGGTTTATGCGTTATTACGCGACGGTGAATTCCTGGCTGTGGTTTCTGACGCGCACTTCGGATTGCAAGATTTTTCAAAATAAAACGGTGCCGGAAATCATCAAGGAAGTGTTACAGGATCTCGGCTTCTCGGATATTGTCGATCGGCTCAGCGGCAGTTACCGCACGTGGGAATACTGTGTCCAGTACCGTGAAACGGACTTCAATTTTCTCAGCCGTCTCATGGAGCAGGAAGGCATTTATTACTACTTCAAGCATGAAGAAGGCAAACATACGCTTTGTCTGGCTGATGACATGAGTTCGCATGACAACATGGAAGGTTATGGAACAATTACCTACTTTCCACCGGACGAAGCGGTTGTCCGCGAGGACGAATGCATTTCCAGCTGGAATCTGACCAAAAATCTGCAACCCGGTGCTTATTGCCTCAACGAATATGATTTTAAGAATCCCCAGGCTGATCTGAAAACCAATTGCAATGTCACACGTACGCACACCAGGGCCGATTATGAAATTTACGACTATCCGGGTGAATATGTCGAAAGCGGTGAAGGTGACAATTATGCGAAAGTCCGCATTCAGGAGCTGCAAAGCCAGTATGAACGTGCGCAAGCCGGTAGCGATGCACGGGGATTGATCTGTGGCGGGTTGTTCAAGCTGGACGGTTTCCCGCGTCAAGATCAGAACCGTGAATATCTGGCGACTTCAGTCACGCATCATATTCATGTCGACAGTTTTGAAGCGATGGGCGATAGTAGTGGTACACAATATAGCAACAGTTTTACTGTCATTGAAAGCAGTACGCCGTTCAGGGCGGCGCGATTGACGCCTAAACCGATTGTGCAGGGCCCGCAGACAGCGGTTGTAGTGGGTCAGTCGGGTGACGAAATCCATACCGATGAATTCGGACGGGTAAAAGTACAGTTTTATTGGGACAGAATCGGCGAGAAAAACGAAAACAGTTCCTGCTGGATCCGTGTTTCACATCCCTGGGCGGGTAAGAACTGGGGTATGGTTGCCATTCCGCGCATCGGACAGGAAGTCATCGTCGATTTTCTGGAAGGCGATCCGGACAGGCCGATTATTACCGGGCGCGTTTACAATGCCGATCAGGTGCATCCGTATGAATTGCCGGCCAATAAAACCCAGACAGGCATATTGTCACGCTCGAGCAAGGAAGGCAGCGGCGCCAATGCAAATGAATTCCGCTTTGAAGATAAAAAGGGTGAAGAGCAAGTCTATTTGCATGCTGAAAAAAACCAGGATATCGAAGTCGAAAATGATGAAACGCATTGGGTCGGACATGACCGCTCCAAAACCATCGATAATGATGAAACCACGCTGGTCAAGAATAACCGCACCGAAACGGTCGGCAATAACGAAAAAATTACCATCGGTGTAGATCGGACTGAAATGGTCGGTTCCAACGAGTCGATTACGATCGGATCGAACCGGACAAAAACCGTTGGCGGCAGCGAAACCGCAACCGTCGCCATGCAGCGCACGCATATGGTCGGCATTAATGAAACCATAGGAGTTGGTGGTGCGCAGGAAATCGGCATCGGTGCATTCCAGGCCGTTGCGGTCGGTGCGTACCAAACCATCAATGTCGGTGCATACCAGAATACCAGCGTAGGCGCCAATCAAAGCAACAATATCGGCGCCAACCAGTCAACCGATGTCGGGGCCAATCAATCGGTTAATGTGGGCGCCAACCAGACGGAATCCGTATCGGGTAATGCCAGTAAATCGGTCAAGGGTAATGACTCTCTGAGCGTAGATAAAAACCGCAGCGCCAATGTCAAGGAAGACGATGCAACCAAGGTTGGTAAAAACTATGTTATTGATGCGGGTGATTCTATAGTTATCAAAACCGGCGACGCCAGCATTAGTATGAAGAAAGACGGTACCATTGTCATCAAGGGCAAGGATATTACCATTGATGGCTCTGGAAAAATTAACGCCAAGGCGGGTGGAGATATCATCATGAAAGGCTCCAAGATTCTGCAAAACTGATGGCCGAGATGGGAGTGATTATGCGAAACAATGACAGTATGGATGTGGAAAACGAAACAGAACAAATCACTGAAGAGGTCGATAGTGAAGGTCTATTGCAGCAGTTGTTAGATGCAAAA
>JAGRFM010000104.1 GCA_020446045.1 Nitrosomonas sp. | reverse complement strand
GAAGCCGTTGTTCTAGTGGATGAAATCAATCTGTCAATGGAACGCAATTCGAATGCTTTGCTTAGTTTGATCAGGCTTAAAACGGCGGATGAATATACTTATCTGCATTCCGTTGCAGTATGCGTACTGATGGTGGCACTTGGCAAACAATTCGGGTTACGGGGTGAAGAATTGAAGGAAGTCGGTGTCGCCGGATTGTTGCATGATATTGGTAAAATGGCAGTGCCAGGTGATATATTGAATAAACCGGGTAAATTGACAGATGAGGAATTTGAAATTGTCAAAAGCCATCCGCGTAGAGGCTGGGAAATTCTAAAATCAGTATATCATACAGGTGAGCCGGCGCTTGATGTCTGCCTGCATCATCATGAAAGAATGGATGGGAAGGGCTATCCTGAAAAATTGTCAGCAGATACGCTAACATTGCATGCGCGCATGGGAGCTGTCTGTGATGTGTATGATGCGATTACTTCAGACCGATGTTATAAGAAAGGATGGGAGCCAGCTGAGGCCATTAAGAAGATGGCGTCATGGAAAGATGGCCATTTTGATGAGACCGTATTTCGTGCCTTCGTCAAGACCGTTGGAATATATCCAAATGGAACCTTGGTAAAATTAAAATCCGGGCGTCTGGGGGTGGTGCTGGAACAATCCGAGAAAAGTCTGATGACGCCGTTGATCAGAGTATTCTTTTCGATTCGTGCAAATGGATATATCCCGGTTGAGATGATCGATATGTCAAAATCGGCGGATACGATCGTTAGTGCTGAGAACCCTGAACAGTGGGGACTTGATCTTGAGAAGATACCGTGATTGACTTATAACTTATCGATGGGTGAGTAACTCGATTGCCCAGCTAACCCCAAATCCTGTTACTTCGCTGCCCACTGCGCCGAGTCCGTCTTTATGGCTGCTGGCTGAGAGATCCATATGTATCCATGGGGTATCTTTGACGAATTTGTGAAGAAAGCATGCGGCAAGGATATGATCAAATTCACCGCCAATGGCGCATTGTTTGATGTCGGCAATTTCACTGTCCAGAGATTCCGCGTAATCGGAATCCATAGGAAAAGCGCATACACGTTCGCCGCTTTTTTTACCGGCAGTCACTGCCTTTAGGGCGAGACTTTCCTGATTACTGAAAATGCCGCAATATCTCGATCCCAGTGCGGTATGCATACTGCCCGTCAACGTGGCAAAGTCGATAATGATGTCAGGCTTTTGTTTTTCCGCCAGTGTTAATGTGTCTGCTAAAACCATGCGTCCTTCTGCATCGGTATGAACAATTTCAATTGTTAATCCATTCAACGCGGTGATGACGTCATTTTGTTTGTAGGCATGCGGGCTGATATGGTTTTGTGCAATGGCCAGCCAGCAATCGATTTCGAATGGTAATTCGGCGCGTGTGGCGGCAAGTAAAATGCCCAATGCGACAGCTGATCCGTTCATGTCCTCGTGCATGCCTTGCATATGGCGTGGCGGTTTTAAATTGTGCCCGCCGGTATCAAAGCAAATGCCTTTTCCGACAAGCGATATATGTTTTTTTATTTGTCGTTTCCCGGGATAATGCAAATGGACGATTGCTGCGTCTTCTATGGCGCTGCCTTGTGCAACCGCAATAAAAGCGCCTGCTCCTATTTTTTTTAATTTGCTCAAGGGATATTCTTGATAGGCCCACCCTTCGTTTTTAGACAATTTTTTGATTTGTTCACGATAAGTCTCCGGGGTAAGTTCGTTAGGCGGTAATACCGTTAGTCCGCGTGCCAATAGATTACCTTCGGCTAAGGCGCGCTGCAGCGTGAAGTTTCCTTCATCTTTGTAGCCATAGAGGTGGATATGCGTGAGCGAATGCCTTTCGGGTTGATTCTTGCGTACTGGGAGTGCGGCGCCATTAACCCATGCAATGTAAACAGCTATTTCAGCGAAATGGCGTTTTTGATTGCTATTGCCCAAAATGTCCAAATGTATTTCGATTGGATTTTCCGATAGTAATTGCTGTATTGCTTTGCGTACAGCTGTTTGTTGATCAAAAACAGATTTGTGAGTGTCAATCATAACCCACGAACATAAAATTCCATTTTCCAGATCAGCGCTGACAGGT
Organism: Nitrosomonas sp.; assembly: GCA_020446045.1. GTDB lineage: Bacteria > Pseudomonadota > Gammaproteobacteria > Burkholderiales > Nitrosomonadaceae > Nitrosomonas. The sequence continues at coordinate 29,729 of JAGRFM010000104.1, read as the reverse complement.
TCTTCGCACAGTTTATTCAGCGCCATATTGCGTCTTTTCAAGGTGTTTTTGAGGGTTTCTTCCCCGGGAGTAGGCTGTTTTTTGGAGAACTTTTCTTGTTTTGGGAGTACAACGAGTAAATGACTTGCGTTAATGGTAAGGTCAAATGGTGAAGAATTCTGGGTAAGTGTCGCCAGCATAGATTGCTTTCCTGTTGAAAATTGATTCTCGGTTGCAGCTTAATGTCACGCTTAGGGAGTGCGAAGCTTTTTTATTGATTTGTAATGAGTAAGTTTAAGTGTTAACGCAATTTGGAATTCAAAGTAGACTAGGCCATACCATGCATCACAAATATTGCTGATGGTTAACCTGATTCGTAGTAAAAACTGCTATTATATTACGGTTCGTTGGGTTATGTCGTTAATTTGACAGTAACCTGATTAAATCGATTGGCTGTTTTTCTCAAAACTATAATAGTGCATGCAACAATATCTTCAGTTAATGCGCCGTGTGGTGGCGCATGGCGGCCAGAAATCAGATCGTACCGGAACAGGCACGTTGTCTGTTTTTGGTTATCAAATGCGTTTTAATCTGGCTGACGGCTTTCCGTTGGTGACCACCAAAAAATGTCATATAAAATCCATAATTTATGAGCTTCTGTGGTTTCTACGCGGCGATACCAATATTCGTTTTTTAAAAGAAAATGGTGTCACGATCTGGGATGAATGGGCGGATGAAAATGGCGATCTTGGTCCGGTTTATGGACAACAGTGGCGTGCATGGCTGGCTTCGGACGGAAAAACCATTGATCAAATCACACAGGTTATTGAACAAATAAAACAAACCCCGGATTCCAGGCGTTTGATTGTGTCTGCCTGGAATGTGGGTGATTTGGTTACAATGAAATTGCAGCCTTGTCATGCGCTGTTTCAGTTCTATGTTACGGACGGCAGATTATCCTGCCAGTTATATCAAAGAAGCGCAGATATTTTTTTGGGTGTGCCATTTAATATCGCATCGTATGCGTTGTTGACCATGATGATTGCGCAAGTCTGTAAATTACAGGTGGGAGAATTTATCCATACCTTTGGCGACGCGCATCTTTATCTGAATCATCTGGATCAGGCTAAAGAACAGCTAAGTCGTGAACCGCGCGCACTGCCCAGCATGCATTTGAATCCAGCTGTTACGGATATTTTTGATTTTAAATACGAAGACTTCACATTGAAAGATTATCAACCTTATCCGGCCATTAAAGCGCCGGTAGCCGTATGACACCGGGTTGTGTATCCATCTTGGCAGCCATGGCGCGCAACAGGGTAATCGGTAACAATAATAGATTACCGTGGTATTTATCTGAGGATTTAAAGCGCTTCAAATCGTTAACCATGGGACATACCATAGTGATGGGGCGCAAGACCTATGATTCCATAGGGCGGGTTTTACCTGGGCGTGCCAATGTGATTGTAACGAACCAGCTCGACCTTGAAATTCCGGGCGCCATAGTCGTTCATACTCTGGCAGATGCTTTGCGGCGGTGCGATCCTGCCTCGGAGAATGAATTATTCATTATCGGTGGTGCCAAGCTATATGAACAAACAATTGAATTGGCGCAGCGTATTTATCTTACCGAAATACAGCAGGACTTTGATGGCGATGCGTATTTTCCCGATTTTAATAGGGAAAAATGGATGGAAATCTCTCGCGAGAAACATGTGGCAGAAGGGAATGCTGACGAACGGCTGGAGTATCACTTCGTGATTCTGGAACGAAAAAATATCTGAAGTGACTGTGGTATTGTTGGGAACGCAATATGTTGATATGTGAGTCAAACCCGTTTCAAGTAGTCTGGCTAACCGGAACGGGTGAAATGTTTATTTCACCCGTTAATGCGCATAGTTAGATGACATCGACATCCGGTAATGGGAAGCCATTGAAATTGCTGGCATAGGCGGTAGTATATGCGCCAGTATTGGGGATGTATATGAGATCACCCTCCTGGATATCGGCAGGAAGCATGACATCGTGCATCAAAATATCAACCGAATCACAAGTTGGGCCTGCGATTGACCAAGGCACGCAATTTCCGGTGCGGTCGGTCAGGATTTCATATGTCAATCCTTCCGTGACTTCTATCATGCCGCCAAACATACCGGCATCCCAATACATCCAGCGATTTCCATTGCGAATGGCCGTGCCGACGACCTGACAAACAAAATAAGCGGAATCAGACACCAGATAGCGGCCGGGTTCAGCAATGATCTGGATTTCATCGGACAATTCGGCAATCGCTTCGTTGATGACATCTGCGATGATTTCTATAGCTGGAATTGGTTTTAAGTGACGCACCGGATAACCGCCGCCAATATTCAGCAGGCGGGGATTCAGTCCCATTTCTCGCATATCGGCGAAAACCCTGAGAGCGCGTTCGATGCCGACACGCCAGTTTTGCGGATTACGGCATTGTGAACCAACGTGGAATGTTACACCTGCAAGGTCGGCTTTGATCTTTGCCGCTTCTTCAATAATGGCGTTAATATCAGCCAAATGTGTGCCAAACTTGCCGGCCAGTGGCCAATCGCTTCCAATATTCGGTGTGTCAATGCGCAGATACATTTTTGCATCCGATTTGACGCTGACTATTTTTCGTAATTCTTCAACGCTATCCAGTACATACCATTCCACGCCCTTGGTTGCCGCATATTCCAGATAAGCGCGTGATTTCATCGGGTTACTATAAAATATTTCTTTGACAGGAACGCCCAGTTCAAGTAACAGATCCAGTTCCGCAATAGACGCAATTTCAAACCCTGCGCCTTCTTCCATCAATGTCTTTAAAACACGCCGGTCTGGGTTGGCTTTAACAGCATAGTGAGGGCGTACCCGAGGCAAAGCGGCCATAAAACGGCGCGTTTTTTGTCGGATGATATGGCTATCGATGATTAGAAAAGGCTTGTCATACCCATGTAATAATTTTTCCTTAATACGGGCAAAATCAAGACTGATTTCAGGGTGGGTGTCAAACAGAACTTCGGATTCAGGCTGTTTGTGTACAACAGCGGAAGTGATTGGTGTGAACATGTGGATTTTCCTTTGAGAAAGCTACGTAACAGGGATGTGAATGTTAATGAGTTCAAGGGATATATAAGTACTATAAATCGAATTCATGGTTTTTTTTCCTCATGGTGATCAAAATTAAGTTGCCCGCATTATAGTCTGCATTTTTTTGAAATCAAGTCTTTTTTATATGATGGATTCAAGTAAAAATTGTCGAGGCATACAGATGGCTATATTTTTACATATGATGTGGAGGTTTTTTTGATTGAGTCCCAATCTTTTGCCGTAAAAGATCTTTAATTTGTATTAGTTATAAAATTTTCAAGGGGAGTTGTCGGTTGATGGCAATAAAGGTCTTTGAAGTTTATGCCGCCGGTTTCTCGAGAATGATAAAATAGCGTGGAAGCTGGCCAGGCAGTCGCTGTTTGTTGTTCTTCGGAATAACGTGCAGAGGAAAGTCCGGACTCCACAGAGCAGGATGTCGGCTAATGACCGAACACCGTGAGGTGAGGAATAGGGCCACAGAGACGAGCGTATTAAGTTACGGTGAAACGCGGTAACCTCCATCCGGAGCAAGACCAAATAGGCAGGCGATGAGGTTGCTCGCGGAGCCTGCGGGTAGGTTGCTAGAATGTACGGGTAACCGTGCATCCAGATGAATGACTGTCCACGACAGAATCCGGCTTATCGGCCAGCTTTTTTATCACATGTAATGTGAATCACTTGAATGACGGCTAATCTGACGTTGATTTGACCAATCATCATGCATTGAATAAAGGAGGATCATGTTCCCTACGCTTTTACGCGGTATATTGCCAGTAATGACATTTTTGTTTTGTTTTTTTACTTCATCGTTAACGCAGGCTGAAATACGTGAATATTGGATAGCCGCTGAAAAAACATCCTGGAATTACGCGCCAAGTGGGAAAAACCTGATCGATGCCACTGACGAAATGGATGTCTGGGGTGAAAATTTAATCTATCAAAAATATCGCTATGTGGGATATGTTGATAATGAATTTAAAAAAGCCGTTCCACAACCGGAATGGATGGGTATTTTGGGGCCGCAGATTCGTGCCGAAGTTGGTGATACTATCAAGGTACACTTTTTGAACAGAACCGACCGTCCCTTATCTATCCATCCGCACGGTTTGCTTTACGATAAGGACAACGAAGGCGCTGATGGTGGAATGGGTGCTTCGATTTTACCCGGAAAACGTTTTACTTATACCTGGCAAGTTGATGAAGCGTCGGGCCCTGGGTCCAATGATTCATCTTCAATTGTCTGGCTTTATCATTCGCATGTCATGGCGGAAGAAGAGATGAATCTCGGACTTATGGGTACCATCGTGATAACAGGAAAAGGTCTGGCTAAATCAAACGATGATCTGGTACCCAAGGATATTGATCAGGAATTTACCGCGTTATATATGATTTTCGACGAAGAAGACGGCGAAGAAAGTGGTCTGAAACATACTATCAACGGTCGCATTTTTGGCAATTTGAACGGTTATGAAACTTCACTTGGCGAGAAAGTGCGTTGGCACTTGGTTGCATTGGGGAACGAAGAAGACAGTCACACAATCCACTGGCATGGACAAACAGTTTTGCATTTGGGACGCCGCACCGATGTGATTGAATTAATGCCCGCGAGCATGATTAGTGTGGATATGGTGACACGTTCGGCTGGAAACTGGTTGTTTCATTGTCATGTTAATGATCATATGATGGCGGGTATGTCTACGCGCTGGTTGGTCAAAGGGCCGTAAAACTTTGCAAACCGGATTGCTTAAAGAAGTTCGCTCTCAATGACAGATTAAAGTTTCAAGGTTTTAGGTCGATGAAAAAGCTTTACAAATCATAAAACACAAGACCGAAATCATGAAAATAACTGTTAATTACCAATCCGGGCAGCAGCAAACATTTATTGTTCCTAAGAATATGCTGGCCTTGGATTTTCGCAAGATGGCTGAAGAAATTGGCGGCAAGATTGATAATATCGAGTTTTCATTATCGAATAACCAAGTCGGTTTTTATGATAATGAAATCAGAGAATCGTTGCTTTATCCAGAATGAAAAGTATGTCTAATACAAAATTCCAGGATAACTTTAAGTTATCCTGAATTAATCGAACCATACTAAAACGGAATATCATCCTCCATATCATCAAAACCGGTGTTGCTTCGATTTGGTGACGATTGCTTCGGACCCGATTCATGTTCATCCCTGCCGGATGAGTCAAAACTGTCGCTTCCGCTACCGGGACGGCTTCCCAGCATTTTCATATCTGTTGCGATGACTTCAGTGGTGTAACGATCTACGCCGTTTTTATCAGTCCATTTACGGGTTTCCAACCGGCCTTCTACATACACGGGTCGTCCTTTTTTGAGATACTCCCCGGCTATTTCCGCTAGTTTCCGATAAAAAGTAACACGGTGCCATTCCGTTTTTTCCTGTTTCTCGCCATTTTTATCTTTCCAGACCTCGGTTGTTGCCAAAGTAATATTTGTGACGGCGTCACCATTCGACATATAGCGGGTTTCTGGGTCTCTGCCAAGATTTCCGATCAGAATAACTTTATTGACTGATGCCATCTGTTTTTTCCTCCTTTTCTTCTTCAAGCAGTTTAGTTACGCCTGCTTCGTCAAACCCTTTCATATCAACTTTCAAAAAGGCTACTTTCTCATCCGCAAGCACTAGTGCTTCATGCACACCGGAAAGCCCGGCAAGTTGTTGAGATAAATGTTTTGATTTTTCGATATCCATATCGGGTACATGATACATTTTTGAGCGTACTGCTGCAGGTGCTTTCATGGTATAGGCCATGATCAGCCATGCCAGTAACAACGAGCCGCAAAACATAAACAATGCATAACTGTCGTAATGCTCCATTAAATATCCACCCATCGCAGCGCCAGCGAATGCACCCAGAAACTGTGTGCTGCTATACACACCGATGGCTGTTCCCTTGGCGCCAACCGGTGCGATTTTGGAAATCAATGAAGGCAGGCTGGCCTCCAGCAGATTAAATGCCATGAAAAAAATCAGCAACGCGAAAGCAATACCCCAAATCGATCCGGCAGTCATCGCCAAAGCTATTTGTCCGCATAATAGTAACGCGATTGCCGCCACAAAAACCTGTTTTAATTTGGCTTTCTTCTCACCGAAAATTATAGCCGGAATGATCAGTAGCATGGAAAAAAACAATACCGGAAGGTAAATTTTCCAATGCTGATCAATTGCAATGCCCGCTTCGCGCAGATTCAGCGGGACAACGAGCCATAATGCCATGAGTGTGGCATGTAATGCGAAAATACCATAGTCAAGTCGTAACAATTGTGTATTAGTCAAAACACTACGCAAACTTGTGGTCGAAGTTTCTGTATCGGAATGAAACCGGCTAATCCGTGGGTCGGGGATGAATTTTTTCACCACCAGCATTGCAGTGAGTGCAAGTATACCCGTCATGGCGAAAATACCCGGTACACCGATCCATTGATTTAGTGCGGGTGCAACAGCAAGTGACAAGGCAAAGACCACACCAATGGTCATTCCGATTGTCGCCATGGCTTTCGTGCGGTGTTCTTCGCGAGTCAGATCGGCAGCCAAAGCCATCACTGCGGCCGATATTGCTCCAGCGCCCTGAATAATACGCCCGAAAATCACCCAGTAGATATCGGTAGCAAAAGCAGCGATGAAACTGCCTAAGGCAAACAATGTTAACCCGGCATAAATAACCGGTTTGCGTCCGATTCGGTCAGATAACCAACCCATAGGGATTTGCAGAATAGCCTGCGTTAGTCCATAAGCGCCCAGCGCTATACCGACCAATGTATAGTTGTTACCGCCCGGAACATGTTCGGCATAAAACGCAAAAACAGGCAGGATGATAAACAATCCAAACATGCGTAACCCGTAAACACCGGCCAATCCGACTGTGGCGCGTTTTTCGGTTCGGGTCATTTTTTCTGATGAGTGTGAAGCAGACATGAATCAGGTTATGTGTTTTCTAAAAAGTTGGGTATATTATCAGGTTGACTCATTCATAGATAGCCAATGGAATCGATAAGAATTCGCGGTGCACGCACTCATAATCTGAAAAACATCAATCTTGATCTTCCCAGAAACAAGCTGGTGGTAATAACCGGACTTTCAGGATCGGGTAAATCATCACTTGCCTTTGATACGCTTTATGCCGAAGGGCAGCGCCGTTATGTGGAGTCACTTTCTGCTTATGCCCGGCAGTTTCTGCAATTGATGGAAAAACCGGATGTCGATTCGATTGAGGGGTTATCGCCGGCGATTGCCATCGAACAAAAAGCAACCTCGCATAATCCTCGTTCAACAGTGGGTACGGTGACAGAAATTCATGATTATCTGCGTCTGCTGTTTGCCCGCGTAGGTGATCCACAGTGCCCCGAACATAAAATTACATTAACGGCGCAAAGCGTTTCGCAAATGGTTGATCATGTTCTGGAACTTCCCGAAGGAACACGGCTGATGATACTTTCACCGTTGATTATTGAGCGAAAGGGTGAGCAAGCGGATTTGTTTGACGAATTACGCGCACAGGGATTTGTGCGTCTTCGCATTGATGGAAAAGTTTATGATATTGACGATCTGCCCAAACTGCATAAAAACAAAAAGCATACCGTGGAAATTGTCATCGACCGACTTAAAGTCTCATCGGATGCCAAACAGCGGTTGGCTGAGTCATTTGAAGTCGCGTTACGGCATGCTGATGGGCGGGCGTTAGCGGTAGAAATGGACGATGACAAGGAACATCTTTTTTCAGCGAAATTCAGTTGTCCTGTTTGCAGTTATTCGTTATCAGAACTTGAACCCAGGTTATTTTCATTCAATAATCCGGTGGGCGCCTGTCAGCGTTGTGATGGACTCGGTCAGATTACATTTTTTGATCCGGCGCGTGTTGTCGCTTTTCCACATTTGTCGCTGGCCTCCGGTGCAGTTAGAAACTGGGACCGGCGGAATCAGTTTTATTTCCAACTGCTCACCAGCCTTGCGCAGCATTACGAATTTGATATTGAAACGCCTTTTGAAAAACTTGATGCTGAAACCCAGCAGATTATTCTGCATGGTTCGGGACAGGAAAAGATTCAATTTACCTATCTCAACGAAGGTGGCAAGAAAACCCGTCAGAAACATTCATTTGAAGGTATTATCCCGAACCTGACCCGGCGTTACCGGGAAACCGAATCACAAACAGTACGTGAAGAACTTGGAAAATATCTGAATGCCAAAGCCTGTCCGGACTGTCAGGGGCGGCGGCTGTGCACAGCCGCACGGCATGTCTTTGTAGATGACAAGACTATTTATGAAATCAGTGAATTGCCACTCAAGCAGACCAAAGTATTTTTTGATCAATTGGTTTTGCCGGGTCATAAACAGTCGATTGCAGAACGTATCGTCAAGGAAATCGCCAGCAGACTACAATTTCTGAACAATGTCGGGTTGGATTATTTATCGCTTGATCGTTCGGCGGATACATTGTCCGGTGGAGAATCGCAACGCATTCGATTGGCCAGTCAAATCGGTTCCGGGTTGACGGGGGTTATGTATGTATTAGACGAACCCTCGATCGGATTGCATCAACGAGACAATGACCGCCTGCTCAATACACTCAGACATTTGCGTGACCTGGGTAACAGCGTGATTGTCGTTGAACATGACGAGGAAGCGATTCAGATTGCGGATTATGTCGTCGACATGGGACCCGGCGCCGGGGAACATGGCGGATTAGTGGTTGCTCAGGGGAAACCCGAGGAAATTCATGCCAATCAACAATCGTTGACTGGCGCATATCTTTCCGGCAAGCGGTCAATCAAAATTCCCGATCAACGTACTGCGGTTAATCCGGAAAGAGTTTTAAGGATAACTGGTGCGTCCGGCAATAATCTCAAACAGATACAATTAAATCTGCCTGTCGGGTTGCTGGTTTGTATTACAGGTGTTTCAGGCTCAGGCAAGTCAACATTGATCAACGAAACGCTGTACCGTGCCGTATCGCAGCATCTTTATGCCAGTGTGGCTGAACCGGCGCCTTTTAAACAAATAGAGGGACTGGAATTTTTCGATAAAGTCATCAACATGGATCAAAGCCCTATCGGACGGACGCCACGGTCTAATCCGGCGACATACACTGGATTATTTACCCCGATCAGGGAATTGTTTGCCGGTGTACCGCAAGCGAGAGAGCGAGGTTATGCGCCGGGACGCTTTTCATTCAACGTTAAAAGCGGTCGATGTGAGTCTTGCCAGGGGGACGGCGTTATCAAAGTGGAAATGCATTTTCTGCCGGATATCTATGTTACCTGTGATGTTTGCCACGGAAAACGATATAACCGTGAAACACTGGAAATCGAATACAAAGGTAAAAATATCAATCAAATTTTGCAAATGACGGTTGAAAATGCGTTTGAATTCTTCAATCCGGTGCCAGTTGTTGCGCGCAAGCTGCAAACATTGCTTGATGTTGGACTGGGATATATTACGCTTGGCCAATCGGCCACCACCTTGTCTGGTGGCGAAGCCCAACGTGTTAAGTTGTCTCTAGAACTTTCCAAACGAGACACGGGAAGAACCTTGTATATTTTGGATGAGCCGACAACAGGCCTTCATTTTCAGGATATCGATTTGTTACTGAAAGTGCTGCACAGACTGCGTGATCACGGCAATACTGTCGTGGTGATTGAGCATAACCTGGATGTCATAAAAACCGCTGACTGGGTCATTGATCTGGGACCGGAAGGTGGCGATGGTGGTGGAAGTATTGTGGCCGAAGGCACGCCTGAAACGGTTACAGAAAATCAGAACAGTTTTACCGGAAAATATTTGCAGCATGTACTGAAAAAATGAATCCACATACCATATTGCTGGATAGCTTCCAGGTGGTCGTAAAAGCGGCCGACCCGGCGCACATTATCCCGCAATATTTGCATGATTTATCACAACCCAGCCAAGGTCGCATATTTGTCATCGGTGCCGGCAAGGCTTCCGCTGCTATGGCGTTAGCGGTGGAAAATCATTGGCCAAAACATGTTGAGCTGGACGGAGTGGTGGTAACGCGCTATGGACATCGTTTACCAACACGCCGGATAAAGATTATTGAAGCGGGACATCCAATACCCGACCAAAATGGCATGGAAGCAGCCGAACTGATGCTGTCGAAAGTCAAACAATTAACAAAAAATGATTTTTTGCTGTGTTTATTCAGTGGGGGCGGCTCCAGTTTACTTGCGTTGCCTTTTGAATCCATTTCACTGACTGATCTCCGGAATGTGACGCAACAGCTGCTGCGCTGCGGCGCGAGTATTCAGGAAATCAATACGGTGCGTAAACACCTGTCTCGAATCCAGGGGGGACGTCTGGCGGCAGCCTGTAAGGCATCGATACGTGCGTTAATTATTTCAGACGTTACCGGCGATGATCCGACACATATTGCTTCCGGCCCCTGCGCACCCGATCCAACCCGTTTTGCAGATGCACTAACTGTGCTGGATAACTACCATCTCGATGTACCGCCAAGTATTCAGCGTGTTCTGGAAGCGGGGAATCGGCAACTGCTGGAAGAAACACCTAAACCGGGCTCGGCAGTTTTTAAGCATGTTCAAAATATTGTTGTAGCCAGTGCGCGCCAATCATTGCTTGCGGCCAAAGCTTATTTTCAGCAAAATCACATTAATGGTTTGATCATGGGCGATACGGTTACCGGTGAAGCCCGTGAAATAGCCAAGGCTTACGCTGCCTTGGTACGGGAAATCCGTTTGTTTCCTGATGCATTGAAACCACCAATTGCACTGCTTTCCGGTGGCGAGACTACGGTTACCCTCACGGGAAGCGGGCATGGTGGGCGAAATGCCGAGTTTTTGTTGTCGTTGTTGATAGCGTTGGATGGTATGGAGAATGTTTATGCGCTGGCGTGTGATACGGATGGTATAGACGGTTCTGAAGATAATGCCGGTGCCTGGATAGCGCCCGATTCTTTAAGGCGTGCGAAACAATTGGGTCTTAGTGCAAAATCTTACCTGTTTAATAACGATGCATATGGTTTCTTTGAGAAACTGGGTAATCTGGTGGTGACCGGGCCGACCTGTACCAATGTTAACGATTATCGGGTAATACTGATTGTGTAGAATTACTTCCCACCTTTTTGTTTCTTTGATTAACTTGTATTGATGTGACTGTGTAGCCCAATTGATACCAGCGATTTATAGCGTAATGATAAAAAGCCTGATTCCGGATCATTTTGTCATCAGACACCAAGGATTTGCCACGTTCGGTCAGAATGACATGGCCCAAATCAAGTTGATTGTCCATGTCGTTTGGAAACCCGATTTTGGTGGGTTCTCCGCAGTAAAACAATCGTGTATGTTTACCGAACTTTTTTTTAACGAATCCTTCTGGCGAAAAATAAATTAAACCGTCGGCTTCAAGTTGCTTGAGTGTGTCATAGGTAATGCCCTGTTCTGTGTAAATTTTTTCGTTTACATCAAAGACCAGGGGTAATGGTTCGCCTTGAATCCACATAAACTGGCATAGTCCATCAAACAACTTCATGGTTTCCGGGCTTATTTCCTCACTGCTGGCGTCAGGTTTTTCCTGAGTTTGTTGCGATTTATTCCGGAACAGTTTTAGAATTTCAAGAAACCACTGCTTCATAATCAGGCAGTCCGGTCATTCTTTGTCTGGTTTACTTTGACTTGTTTCTTTGTCGTCGGATTGTGGTGGATGGGCAGTTTCAGTTTCTTTGTTGCTAGCCTCGCCAGTATTGTTTTTGGATTTTGTCTTGCTTGCTCTTTTTTCGCGTTTTTTAATTTCCTTGTTTATTTCAAAAAGAAAATTCATATTATCTTTGCGTTGCTTTTCACTTTTATACCAGGCAAGACAGGTAATCGATCCCAAAACAATCAAAAAGACGTTCAAAACATCAACGCCGTCAAAAAAGATAAATGCAATACCGGTTGAAACAGCAAAGGCTCCCAAAAAAGCAGTCAAATGCCACATTTTCGTGCTGGATTTGCTATAGCGTTCTTTGAGTGCTTCCAACTTGTCTCGTGTTGAAATAAGCTCTTCGTCCGTCCACTTTTTCATACTCATGATGAGTAACTCTCCTTTAATAATTTTTATCGATCAGACACATTCGGAATTCAGAATAGATTTGATGGTTTTTATTTTAACAGCTTGAGGCTTTCCAACTAAGTTTATCAAAAGAATTTTGAAGAAAAATCAGATTGGTTGATGGACAACAAAAAAGGCACCCGAAAGTGCCTTTTTTGTTGAGAAAAGCTAACTTTTAGAAGTTATGGCGCATACCAACGGTATACACATTACTATCTCTGAGTACTGCATTTCTGTCGTCAACCATATTACGTTGATAACCGCCGAACAGGCTGGTGCGTTGGCTCAGGCTATGGATTGCACCGACTGTGAAGCTGCTGGTTTCGCGTTTGGCTGCAGTGACTGTTGCATTTGCATCAGACATACCGCCTTGAGCGATAATACGGGTATTGCCCAGCTCATACTGACCGCTGACGAACCACAGATCGCCACTGCCGTTCACATTCATCGCAGAATTACATTGTGCACGTGGGTCACCTGAAGCACCAAGCTGACCGGCGCTGGTGCAAGACGCTGCGCCGTTAATAGAAGCATTGGCGATGTTTTCATATTGACCGGCTAACGTGAAGCCCATGAAGCTCCAAGACGCGCCGCCACGCCATACTTGTTCGTCATCCGCGCCGGGGCCAAAAGCTGCGGTCTGGAATGCACGTTGACTTGTGCTCAGGTTGTCTCGTGAATAACCACCAAATACGGCAACATCATGCTCGGCAATAGATGCTTCATATTTACCGGTGATCTGGAAATCCCATTCACCGTCTTCGCCGCCACTGTTATTAGGGTTTACGCTACCACCAAAAACCGGATCGAGTCTGTTTGAATCACCTGGCATTAATAAGGCTGCAAAAGAGAAACCTTCAACTTTTGGTGAATCGTAACGGATAGCGCTGTTAACAAAACCTTGCGCACCGGAACCCATACCGTTTGCAGAAGCAATCATGGTACCGCCGCTACCGGCTGCCTGCAGTGTGGTATAAGCGAATGGATCAATGGTTTGGCCACCGACGAAATCTTTGAATGGAGATTGAACACGACCGAATTTCAATTCACCCCATTGGTCGTTGGCTAAAGCAACCCAGCGTTCACGGGCAACACCTAAGTTACCATTTCCGGTATTAAAACCAAATTCGAGATGCGCTTTTGCTTTCAGTCCGCCACCGAGTTGTTCAACAACATGCACACCCCATCTTGAACGGCCGGTGTCATCACCAACGAGCGCTTGACTGGTAAAACCATCATAATCAACTGTTGCATATTCGGCTTGTACGCTACCAAACATGGTGACGCTGGTCCCATGTGCTGATACAGCCATTGGTGTTGCAAGCGCACCGGCTACTGCTAACGAAATTAGTTTTTTCTTCATAGGAAAGTCTCCTGTAATGTTAAAACGACTGGGGGTCGCTAATTAGCCCATCTATGCTCCGGTGGAATGCACCCCGCTTAATTTTTATGACCCACCATTCCGGAAGGTTTGATCAGATTTTGCACAACACTAAGGATTCCTGCAAGAGAAACAACATATTTTTCGCTATAACACCGTTCGGGTGTTGTTTCTTTGCAACATAAATGTTGTTTTTTAGTCTATATAAGAACTGGAGAATTTTTTTTAGAAAAAATGGGGATGTGTTTGTGTTTGATTATTATGAATAATTTATTTTAGCTGCATTTCAATATTTTGATTAAATGATCACCATACCGACTGAGTTTATGGGTGCCGATACCGTTAATCTGGCCGAGTTCTTCGATCGTTTTTGGGCATAATCGTACTAGTTCTCGCAATGTCGAATCATGAAAAATCACATATGCCGGCAGTCCATGTTCTTGAGCTGTATCTGCCCGCCATTGATGGAGTTGCGACCATCGTTGTTGCTCAACCGGACTGAATACCGGTTGCGGATTATCGTGAATGTTTGTATGAAATTTTTTATTTTCGGATGGTTTGCGCAGCAATATTTTTTTTTGTCCTTTCAATACCAAGCGACTGGTCTCGGTTAGATATAAAGCGCCGTGACCTTCCATGTCTATCGACAATACATTTTGTGCAATCATTGTTCTGAATAAGGCCCGCCATGTTTTGATCGGCAAATCTTTGCCGATGCCAAATGTGCTGATGTGTTCGTGGTTCCATTGTTTGACACGAGCCGTACTATTGCCGCGCAATATATCAATTAAGTAGCTTGCGCCAAATTGCTGTCCCGTTCGATAAACGCAAGACAACGCTTTTTGGGCTTCAATTGTGGCATCCCAAGTGTCGGGTGGATTTAAACAGATATCGCAATTCCCACAAGACGGTTTGGTAGCGGTTTCTCCAAGATAATTGAGTAAATATTTGCGGCGGCAAGTCATGGTTTCGCAAAACGCCAGCATGGTTCCAAGCTTATGGGTTGCAAGTTGTTTGAATTGTTGTTGCGTATCCGATTCGGTTATCATCCGCTGTTGCTGGATAACATCATTGAGACCATATGCCATCCAGGCATCGGCTTTCTCACCGTCACGGCCGGCCCGGCCGGTTTCCTGGTAATAGGCCTCAATACTCTTGGGCATATCCAGATGCGCAACAAACCGTACATTGGGCTTGTCGATACCCATGCCAAAGGCGATGGTTGCAACCATGACAAGATGATCGTCGCGTAAAAAAGTTTCTTGATTCCGTGCTCTAAGATGGGGACTCATTCCGGCATGATAAGGTAGCGCCCTAACGCCATTGGCATTAAGCCATGCAGCAATGTTCTCGACTTTTTTGCGTGAGAGACAATACACAATGCCTGCATCATCAGGATGCTCGGTTTGAATAAACGATAGCAATTGTTGTTTGCCGTTGGTCTTGTCAACGACGTGATAATGAATGTTTGGGCGGTCAAAATTTGATACAAAAACTTTAGCGTTGTGTAACGCCAGGCGTTCAATAATTTCCAGACGTGTATCAGGGTCGGCTGTCGCAGTCAGGGCGATGCGTGGAATATCTGGGAACCGTTCATGGAGGATGGCCAATTGACTATACTCAGGACGAAAATCATGTCCCCATTGAGACACACAGTGTGCTTCATCGATGGCAAATAGCGCCAGCGGTATCTGGCTGATCAAATCCTGAAAACGTGGCGTCAACAATCTTTCAGGCGCGACATAAAGCAAATCGAGTTCGCCTTCGAGTAATTGTTGTTCGACAATGTGTACTTCTTCATGGGGAAGCGAAGAATTAAGAACCGCTGCATGGATACCGATTTCATGCAAAGCGGCAACTTGGTTCTGCATTAATGAGATTAAGGGTGAAACGACTATGGCTACGCCCTTAAGCATCAACGCCGGTATCTGATAGCACACTGATTTGCCGCCGCCAGTCGGCATGAGCACCAGGCAATCCTGTCCGCTGGTAATGTGACCGATAATATCAGCTTGTTTGCCCCGGAACGCCGGGTAACCAAAAACACTATTCAGAATATTGAGCGCAGTTGCCATTGATCTTTTATGCCGTGTTTCTAAATCGATTCAGCTGTAAATTCATTTTTTACCCGAACACCCAGGGCACCATTGCATAAGACAATCCCGTTACAATGACGATGGCCACAAGATTCAATTTGAAACCCGCACTGGCCATTTGTGGAATCGTCACCTGTCCGGTTGAATAGACGACTGCATTCGGCGCTGTGGCAACCGGCAGCATGAAAGCGCAACTGGCGGCCAAGGCGGTTGGAGCAAACAGAAGCATCGGGTCGATACCGCTGGATGTGGCTAGAACGGCCAGAATCGGTAACAAAGTAGCCGTTGTTGCGGTATTGCTGGTCAGCTCGGTCAGGAAAATAACCAGTGTCACCAACACGAACATCATGACAATCAGGTCAAGATGCGGTAAGCCGGAAAGTCCGTTGCCGATCCAGATGCCTAATCCGGTATTCTTGATCGCTTCGGCAAGGCTTAAGCCGCCACCGAATAACAGCAGTACGCCCCACGGAATTTTGCTGGCCGTATCCCAATCCATGAGCGCAGTTTGTTTTTCCGGTTTTGCTTGTGTCGATTGACTGTGTTCTACTTGCCCGGATGGAATGATAAACATTAGGACCGCACCGCCGACAGCAATCATGGCATCGTTGAGCCACAACATAACTGCAAAGTTTTCCTGAATGGGAACGCGAAGTATCCATGCTGTTGCCGTCAAGATAAAAACACCGGTCAAACGTTTTTCTGGTTGAGATAAAGCCCCCAGTTTTGTAAGCTCATCGACGATGACCTGTCTGGAGAGATGTACGCCTGACAGATTGAAGGAAAAAGACCAGCGGGTGAGCACCAGCCAGCTCAGCGTCGTCATTACAATGACAACCGGAATGCCGAAAATCATCCAGTCGACAAAGCTGATGTCAATGCCATAGTTTTGCTTCATGAAACTGACCACAAACAAATTCGGCGGCGTGCCGATAATGGTTCCCAAGCCGCCTATGCTTGCGGAATACGCTATTCCCAGAATCAGGCATAGAATAAAATTATGATGTTGTTCGTTTTTATCCCTAATCATTTCGCCTGCTAATGAAAGCGCAATCGGAATCATCATCAACGTACTGGCAGTATTGCTGATCCACATGGAAATCAACGCGGTGGCGCCCATAAATCCGGCAATCAACGCTGAAGGGCTGTCGCCCGAACGTGCCAGAATATTGAGTGCAATGCGACGGTGCAAATTCCATCGGGCAAGGCCGACTGCAATGATAAATCCCCCCATGAGCAAAAAGATGGCGGGTGCAGCATAGGGCGCCACACTTTTTTCCATCGGCATGATACCCAATGCGGGAAACAAGAGAATAGGGAGTAGGGAAGTTGCCGGAATCGGAATCACTTCTGTCGCCCACCAGATAGCCAGCAACAATGCGATACCAGCGGTGCGCCATGCGGGTTCAGACATCTCGGTAGGCGCGGGGGTTATGACCGTAAATGCCAACACGCTGATACCGGCAATCAAGCCTACTTTTTGTGATTTTGAAAAAAACACAGCACGATCTCCACGGGTTGGTCGGTAAATGCTTTTGCGCGATCAGGGCATATTATCGCAGAACTTTGGCAGCACAAAATAGGCTTTGTATTGTTTGGTTTCGGATTTTTCTTGGATTTGATTTGTACTGGTATAATCCGGTGGTAAAAACAATTTTTTCAAATAACCCAGGGAGTGTTCACAATTGTGAATTATTTCTGTTGTCCCTGAAATGGATTTCAGCAGCAACAGTTCGCTAATTGTTAACACTCCCTAGTATGCCCGGAGAATAAAATGGCGGTTGCTGATGTTTTGAAACTGATTCAAGACAAAGAAATTAAGTTTGTAGATCTGCGTTTTACCGATACCAACGGTAAAGAACAGCATGTCACGATCCCATCCCATAGTTTTGATGCCGACAAATTTGAAGACGGTCATCCGTTTGACGGTTCGTCCATTGCCGGCTGGAAAAGCATACAAGCATCCGATATGTTGTTAATGCCGGACCCGGATACCGCCAATATTGATCCTTTTACGGATGATCCGACACTCATCATGACGTGTGACGTGGTGGAGCCAGCGGATGGCAAGGGCTACAGTCGTGATCCGCGTTCTCTGGCCAAGCGCGCCGAAATTTACCTGCAATCAACCGGTATCGGCGATATTGCCTACTTTGGTCCCGAACCTGAATTTTTTATATTTGATTCGGTTTGTTGGCATACCGATATGTCTGGCTGTTCAGTGAAGATAGAATCCGAAGAGGCCGCCTGGAGCTCGGTCATCAAATATGACAGCGGCAATATCGGTCACCGTCCCGCTATCAAAGGGGGATATTTCCCGGTTCCTCCTGTCGATTCATTGCAAAACATACGTTCTGCGATGTGTCTGACGCTGGAACAACTGGGCATACCCGTTGAAGTCCATCATCATGAAGTCGCTACCGCCGGGCAGTGTGAAATCGGTACGCGTTTCAACAGCCTGCTGAAACGTGCCGATTGGAATCAGTTACTCAAATATGTCATCCATAATGTCGCGCATTCCTACGGAAAAACAGCGACCTTTATGCCCAAGCCGATTGTCGGTGACAATGGCTCGGGTATGCATGTGCATCAATCGATATGGAAAGACGGCGAGAATCTGTTTTCCGGTAACGGTTATGCCGGTTTGTCCGAACTGGCGCTGTATTATATCGGCGGTATTCTGAAACATGCCAAAGCGCTTAATGCAATCGCCAATCCCGGTACAAACTCCTATAAAAGGCTCGTCGCCGGTTTCGAGGCGCCGGTAAATTTGGCGTATTCAGCGAGCAACCGCTCGGCTGCGATCCGAATTCCCCATACCAGCAGTCCGAAAGGACGCCGTATAGAAGTGCGTTTTCCCGACCCATCTGCGAATCCGTATCTGGTTTTTTCAGCGCTGATGATGGCTGGCCTCGATGGCATACAGAGTAAGATTCATCCGGGTGATCCGATGGATAAAAATTTGTACGATTTGCCGCCGGAAGAAGCGGCCAAGGTTCCGAATACTTGCGCATCGCTTGACGAAGCATTGGAGCATCTCGACAAAGACCGGGATTTTTTGACGCGCGGCGGTGTATTCAGTAATGACATGATTGATGGTTACATCCATTTGAAAATGGAAGAAGTGGCTTTGTTGCGGTCAACGACGCATCCGGTCGAGTTTGACTTGTACTACAGTTTATAGGGGCATGATTCAATTCAATTGATCATGCATTAATTTTGCGCGCAGTGCATAAAAGGGTATAAAAAGCAGGAAAAAATTGTCTTTTTTCAGCTTTTTCAGAAGAATACGCTTGGTAGACTAAAGCTGTTATGTCATTTGATTCACTGTTTAGGGTTTGTGAACGAAATCAGCTATGGGTACGCCAATTATACTGTTCATCACAGCGATCTTGAGTTTAAGCATGAGTTTCAGTATGTCATCGATTGCACATGCGGGATCTTCAATCTATAAACACGTAGACGCTGATGGGCGCATTACATTTACCAATCGGCTGGTAAAAGGAGCGCAGAAAATGCAATCCAGGCCGAATAATGCAGGTACCCGGGCGGCAGTATCGATAACGCCCTCACATTTTCCAAAAGTCAGTACGAATACCCAGCAAAAACGTGATGTCAAACGCCGCGAAATTCTGGAAAACGAACTTGCCGATGAAATGAAATTATCGTCGGATACACGCAGGTTTATATCCTTGGTGCGAAATGCTCAGGAAACGCAGCAGCAAAAGGCAAGGATAAAACGTCTGAAAAATAAATTGCAGCGTCATGAGAGTAACATCACATCGTTAAAAAGAGAGCTGGAAAGATTATAACGTTTGAGGTCATACATTGCCATGAAACTAAACTACTTGCTATTCATTATGTTATCGGGTTTTGCTGTCCAGGCATTTTCAGGTGTTTTTAAACATGTCGATGAACATGGAAATGTTACCTACTCAAATGTGCGTTCCAATCAATCTGAAGCAGTGGATCTCCCGCCGCTTGTTGTCGTTCCTTCGGTTGATGCCGATGGTATTGATGAGCGGATCAGGACAAGAAGAGAAAACAAGATTATTGGCGAGCAGCGCAAAGAAATCGAACAACGCATTGCTGACGAAACTGAACAACTGGATATGATTAAGGCCGAATACAAAGACGGTAACCCGGATCGCCTCGGCAGCGAGCGCAATTACCAGCGATATCTCGATCGTGTTGAGCGTTTAAAAAATGAAATTAATGTGCGGGAAATGAAGCTGAATGCACTGCATCGTGAGCTGGAAAAATTGCCTGCCACAAAATAAATTTCATAGTGATAATTCAGCAACAACCGGGGCATGATCGGAAGGTCGTTCCAGTTTCCGGGTTGCTTTGTCAATCCGGCAAGACGTGCAGTTGTCTGACAGCATCGTGCTCAACAGAATATGATCGATACGCAATCCTCTATTCCGCCTGAATGCCAGCATGCGGTAATCCCACCAGCTATAAGCTTTCTCGGGCTGATCGAACAGGCGGAAACTGTCGACAAGGCCAAGGTCGAGTAATGCCTTAAAAGCATCGCGTTCGGGTTGGCTGCACAACACTTTTCCATGCCAAAGTTTCGGATCGTATACATCCCGGTCCTCGGGAGCGATATTGTAATCGCCTAACAACGCCAGTTTGGGATATGTTTTCAATTCCTCGCGTAACCATGCCGTCAGTGCCGGCAGCCATCGTAATTTGTAATCGTATTTTTCGGATCCCACTGCTTCTCCGTTCGGAACATAAATGCACACGATGCGCAAATCTCCGAAGGTGGCGGCAATGACTCTTTTTTGTTCGTCTTCGAAATCGGGGATTGCAACGGCGGCATTCTGGGCCTGCAGTTTGCTGAGGATGGCCACACCGTTGTAAGTTTTCTGGCCGACGTAAATGGACTGATAGCCTGCTTCGGCAATTTCATCGGATGGGAAATTTTCATCGGTCAGTTTGATTTCCTGTAGGCAGAGTATATCCGGCTGGTGTGTTTCCAGCCATTCAGTGACCTGTTGCAGACGTATTTTGAGAGAATTGACGTTCCAGGTTGCCAGTTTCATGCGTGTCAGTTTGTTAGCGTTTGAATAAAAGAAAGAAGATGGACTATGCTAGAACACGGTGTAGCCAGTGGTCAATGTCTATGATTTCCTGGACGCACACCGAATGCGCCATGGCATATTCATGCCATTCGATAGCAAAATGCGCCTGCTCCAGGTATTCTTTTGAGGATGTGGCAAGCTGAATCGGGACAACTTCATCGTGCATGCCGTGCGCCATAAAAATCGGAATTTCCGAATTGATCGGATCGACTTCGGTTGAAAAGGAAGAAATTAATGGCAAATAGCAGGACAGCGCCATAATGCCGCCAAGCTTGTTTTTTTGGCGCAGGCCTGTTTGAAGCGCCATTGCACCACCTTGTGAAAATCCGGCCAGAATAATATGCTTCGACGCAATACCGCGTTGCAGTTCACGCTCTATGAGCGCATCAATCGCTTCCTGCGAATCCCGGATGCCCGATTCATCTTCAATACTGCCGATTCCTATGCCATAGATGTCGAACCAGGCACGCATGACATAACCGTTGTTAATGGTAACCGACCGTTCGGGTGCGTGTGGGAAAACAAATCGAAGGGATTTTTTTGAAGTGATACCCAATTCTTTTATGATTGGAACAAAATCATTCCCATCTGCTCCGAGTCCGTGCATCCATAGTATAGTATGGGACGGTTCCGGGCCGGTTTCAATTTCAACAGCAGGTAACAATTTGGAATCTGACATAGATGGATTTCATGAAATATTGACTAAAGTTGATGGTAGGATAAAATTCGTCAGCAAAACGTTGTAATGATTTAAACAAAACCTAATCAGAATTAAAATGTTTTTTTATTTTAGAGAGAAACCATGAGACGTAGGGATTTTATCAAAATTATGGGATCAGGCGCATGTTTAATCCCGATGATGCCTTTTTCTTTGCTGGCTGATGACGGTAAGTTGGACTATGAAAAATGGAACAGTTTTAGATTAACGTATCAAATTGACTTGCCGGCAACGGGAAAGCGGGCGCGTTTATGGTTGCCGTTACCCAGTTCCGAATCATCCGATTATCAATTCACACAAGGTAATAACTGGTCGGGTAATGCCAGAGAAGCAAAATTTGAGACTTTTGGCGAAGAAAAATTTCCTGTTTTCGCCGCTGAGTGGCAAGGCGAAGGGCCGCGTCAAGTGACGGTTAACAGTATTGTCAAGACATCGAATCATACGGTTAATCTTGAATATTACCGTATGGATACCCCTCCTTTGCCCAAGCATATTCGTCCCTATCTGCAGGCCACACGGTCAATACCTGTCAAAGGGTTGGTGAAGGATGTCGCCCATTCAATTGTATATGATGAAGGCAAAACGCCGCTTGAAAAAGCGCGTGCTATTTATGATTGGTTAGTCGATAACTTCCGTCATGATGAAACCATGCGCGGACGTGGCTCAGGTGATGTCGAACGCATGCTCGAAAATAACCGGCTAAGCGGAAAATGTGTCGACGTGCATACGCTTTTCGTCGCGTTGGCGCGATCAATCGGCATTCCTGCCAGAATACAATACGGTATCCGTATGATGGAGTCTGAATTGCACCCGAGTTTGGGCGGACAGACGGATGTTAGCGCCTCCCAGCACAGTCGGGCGGAATTTTATTTGAATCAGTACGGTTGGATTCCGGTTAATCCGGCAGACGTGTGCAAAGTGGTCAAGCTGGATCAATTGGAATCGGGTGATCCGCTCATTGAACGTTTGCGCGAAAAGTTCTTTGGTGCCTGGGAGATGAACTGGGTTACATTTAACCACGCGCACGATGTTCAGTTGCCAAGTAGTAACTCGGGGAAATTGCCTTTCTTCCTGTTTCCTCATGCAGAAATCGATGGTCAGGCATTGGATAGTCTGGATGCTGAAAATTTCAGTTATAAAATTCTTTCTGCCGAATTGGTGGGAACCGGATTGCAATTTTAGTCAACAACCCTTTAAAAATAGTTGACATCGGACACTATAACAGGTTGTAATACACGGTTTTATTGATCAAATATAGATAAGTGAGAATAGCGCATGAAACGTACATATCAACCGTCTGTCATCAAAAGAAAAAGAACGCACGGTTTTCGCGTTCGCATGAAAACACGTGGTGGTAGAGCGGTAATCAGGACACGCCGGGCAAAAGGTCGCAAAAAATTGAGCGTATAGCATTCTATAAAACAAACAGAGTCATAACATTAGCTGTGTAAAAGCATATTCCCTACCGAAAAGTCGCCGGTTAAGTAATGAAGAGGCTTTTGCCGCGGTTTTTCGCTTTCAGCATCAGGCCAGTAGTCAACACGTGCAAATTTATGCCAGACCGAATAATCTGCCCAATTCCAGGTTGGGGTTGGTGGTTTCAAAAAAAGTTGAACGCAGCGCGGTAAAACGCAACAGAATTAAACGATTGTTTAGGGAAACATTCCGGACTTCGCAAACCGATAATGATTGGGTAGCCATGGATTGGATAATGCGTTTAAAGCGCCCGGTTGCAAAAAAAGATTCGGTACAGTTTGTTGCTGAAATCAGGTTATTGATGAATCAATTACAACAATGTCACGACTAATCATTGCTTTTATAAAACTGTATCAATACTGTATTAGTCCCATGATGCCCCCTTCATGCCGATTTACGCCAACTTGTTCTCACTATGCGTGCGAGGCATTGGCAAAACATGGCTTTTTGAAGGGTATGCGGTTGAGCATCTGGCGCATTTTGCGTTGCAATCCATGGTGCAAAGGGGGGTATGAACCAGTACCCTGAGACAGCCGGCAACAAAGAAAATCAGGGCGATTAAACGCAACAAATGCATTATTTAACTATCAATAACCTGCACAAATACGATCCAAGCTGATTGAGAAACAGCGCGATCCATTTTATATGTAAGCAATGCATGAGCAGGTATCGTCATAAAAATTAATCTGACCAGATAAAATGGAAACGAGAAAACTTATACTTATTATTATCTTGTCAACGTCCCTGTTACTTTTATGGGAATCGTGGCAGAAAGAGGTTCAGCCTCCGGTTACGCAAGTGACACCGGGAGCGACCGCTGATGGAAGCAATCAGCGGCATGATCCACTACCGGTGCCGGGTGATGAACTGGCTGGAGCAAGCGGGTCAGGTATCGCTGAAGGCATAGAGGGTGTATCGCCATCCGTTACACCCAATCTGTTTGAAATCGGTGAAAAAATTCATGTAACAACGGATATGATTGTCGCCGAAATCGATACGGCAGGCGGTGATATCAGAAAACTGGGCTTACTGGAGCATCCGGCACGGGAAGACGAATCCAAACCGTATGAACTGTTGCTTGATCAGGCTGCGCGGTTCCAGATTTCCCAATCCGGTTTGATCGGTGACAACCTTCCCAGCCATAAGACAAAATATACCGTTGACTCAGGTGTTTATACTTACGAATTAAGCCCTGGCGAGGATAGTGTCAGCGTTCGCCTTCTGGCTCCTGAGCAGGGTGGTATCCAGGTTGCAAAAATCTATACATTCCATCGTGGAACCTATGTTATTGATGTTGAATTTGAGATAGTCAATAACACGGATAATACCATCATTCCGTTCTCGTACTTCCAGATGTTGCGAGACTCGAAAGAGCCGGCAGGACAGGGTTTCCTGGTGCATTCCTATACCGGCCCGGCAATGTATACCGAAGAAGAAAAATTCAAGAAGGTCAAGTTTTCCGATCTGGACAAGAACAAAGCTGAATATCCTACCAATGCGGATAATGGCTGGATAGCCATGCTTGAACACTATTTCCTGACAGCCTGGTTACCTGAACAGGGATCCCCGCGGGAATACTATGTTAAGCGTTTGGCTCATAATCAATATACCGCAGGGGTTATCGCGCCGGTAGGTGCAATTGAATCCGGCCAAACGGGTAATGTCGTCATGCCTTTCTACGCTGGCCCGCAGGAACAGAAGAAACTGGAGCTATTATCTCCGGGGCTGGATCTGACGGTGGATTACGGCTGGTTGACAGTATTGGCGAAACCGCTATTCTGGTTGTTGTCTTTTTATCATTCGTATGTCGATAACTGGGGGGTTGCCATTATTCTGTTGACGTTGACCGTCAAGCTGATATTTTTCCCGTTATCGGCTGCCGGTTATCGTTCCATGGCAAAACTGCGCGTCGTAACGCCACAATTGCAGCGGATTCGCGAGCAATACGCCAGTGATCGCCAGCGCATGCACCAGGCGATGATGGAATTCTATAAAAAGGAAAAAATCAATCCACTCGGTGGGTGTTTGCCGATTCTGGTGCAGATTCCGGTATTTATCGCTTTATTCTGGACGCTGCTGGCAGCGGTGGAATTGCGCTATGCGCCGTTAGCGCTGTGGATTACCGACATGTCGGTGCCTGATCCCTATTATGTGTTGCCGTTGATCATGGGCGTATCCATGTATGTGCAATCCAAACTGAGCCCGAAACCGACCGATCCGATTCAGGCTCGAGTTATGCAAATTATGCCGATTGCATTCAGTATCTTTTTCTTCTTCTTCCCGGCAGGTCTGGTTCTGTATTCGCTGTGTAACAATATCCTGTCGATTCTGCAGCAATGGCAAATTACACGCATGCTGGAGAAAAAGGCGGAAGATGAAGAAGAGAAAAGAAGCAAAGGCAAGCCAAAAGACAAAACAAAAACGGCTGAGTCTGAAGAGAATGATGATGAACCCAAGCAGTTAGCACAGACTAATGGTGATGATAAAAAAGATGACACCATAGAAGATGCTGAAATCATTGAAACTCAGGAAGAAAAAACTGCGCCTGCATCTGAACCTTCTTCAACACAAAAACAACAAAAACCGAAAGTAGCTCCGGCCAAAGGTAAAGGAAGAGGCAAAGGCAGGAGAAACAAACGAAGGTAGTTTTTACTGTATTCAGTCAATTACCGGCATTTCATCAGCGGGCTATATCGGCTGCTGGTGGAATGCCGAATTTGACAGGCAGAGTATCCGGTTTAGATTTGTCAATTTGAAGACGTCTCTAAAAATTCAAAGTTTTAAACAAATCGAGGCGCGAGTAAAAAATGGTGACGCAGCATATTATTTATATGTAAGGAACCATTTTTTGTGAGCAACAAAGTGTTGTAATGAAATGGATGCTCGCAAATTGGGATTTTTAGAGATGCCCTTGAGTGACCAAAATACGTTTTGCAGATAACACCGGATATTATCGCTGCAATTGCAACGCCGCCCGGCCGGGGTGGTGTTGGTATCATCCGTATCTCAGGAAAAAATCTTAAGCTCCTTACGCAGACCATTCTGGGCAAACAGCCCAAACCGCGCGTTGCACAATTCAGTCAATTTTTAGATACCGATGGTCAGGTCATAGACCAGGGCATCGCGCTTTATTTTCCCGCCCCGCATTCGTATACCGGTGAAGATGTGCTGGAACTTCAAGGTCACGGCGGCCCGGCAATTATGAATCTGTTGCTCAATCAGTGTCTTGAACGCGGTGCACGGCTGGCGGAACCGGGTGAATTTACCTTGCGCGCGTATCTTAATAATAAAATCGACCTGGTACAGGCGGAAAGTGTCATAAACATTATCGAAGCCAGCACCAGCGAAGCGGCACGTTGCGCGGTTCGGTCATTGCAAGGTGTTTTTTCGCGCACGATAGACGAACTGGTAGAACTGCTGACTACATTGCGTATGTTTATCGAGGCGATGCTGGATTTTCCCGAGGAAGAAATCGAAGGCCTATACACCTCCGAAATCACCGAAAAGCTCCAGACCATCACAACCCGGCTTGACCGCGTTCTGTTATCAGCCAAACAAGGCCATTTGTTGCAGGAAGGTATTAAAGTCGTGCTGATTGGCGAGCCGAATGTCGGTAAATCCAGCCTGTTAAACCAACTGGCGGAAGCGGATGTCGCCATCGTGACCGACATTCCCGGTACAACGCGCGACAGTATTCAAAAAACCATAACTATCGCGGGTATCCCTATTCATGTGATTGATACCGCAGGATTAAGGGAAACGGTTGATATCGTCGAACAAAAGGGTATAGAACGCACACAAGCGGCAGTTAAAGATGCGGATATTCTGATTCATTTGATTGATAGCGGCCGTCAATTAGCGGCTGACATTAAAGAAGATATCCTGTCTGCATTTTCCATTAACAAACCGCATATTACGATATTCAATAAAATTGATTTGTGTGATAAATCTCCCCGTATTGAAACCCACAATAGTCACATTGAAGTTTATTTGTCAGCCAAAACCGGTGCCGGAATGGATTTGTTGCGTGAGCAGATTTTAAAAGCAGTTGGCTGGCAGACCAACCGCACAGAGGAAGGTCTTTTTATGGCGCGGCAACGTCATCTGGAATCGCTTCACGCTGCGAAAGAACATCTTGATACGGCTAAAGCGTATTGTGATAGTGAATCCAGTTGGGAATTGCTCGCCGAAGAACTCAGAATGGCGCAAGATGCGTTATCATCGATTACCGGGCGAGTCACCGCTGATGACTTGCTGGGGAAAATATTTTCGGAATTCTGTATCGGTAAATAAATAAGTACTAGTCATGAAAAAAAGCATTCTGATTATCAGTATCCTGCTGTTAATAATGGCCTGTACGATGCGGTATCCACCGGTCAAGACCTTCGATACGAATGATCAGCCGGCAGTTAGAAATGCAGCCATCACTTTTTCGGGATATTACCTGCCGCCAACCGGAACGCTGCAGCTTGAAGATCCCGTAACGGATAAAGACAATTACCGGTTCAAAATCATATCCCGGGAATTACTGGATACTGGCTCATCCGAAGCGCCAGCATTTGGTTATTACGTTTACCTGATTTTTACCGATCAGTCGGATATCACTTATCCGTTGAGAAAGGCGGCGGCACAGGCTTTCATGTGCCGGTTTGAAGAACCGGGCCAAGCCCGTATCGTTGGCCTCAGTACGAAAAATAATGCGGCTTTTTATGCCCCCATAAAACCGGGTACGGTGTCTGATATCAGGAAGTACCAATCGGGTGATGCTTTGCTGAACAGCTATAATTACCATCTTGCACAAGCCTTGGTCGATAATATCAGGTGGTCGGAAATAATCGATAAATTTACCGTTGGCATCATTGCGTATCCCGAGCCGCTTGGATTGAAAAGCCAGGATTTCATTGTGAAGGAGGGGCTGAAAATAATCAGTCTAAATGACATGCCGCCCGCTCAAATCGGTGCGGTTATCCGCAAATTACGCCAGGCCGTGTTGGATAAAGATCACATAACAGCGCTCAGCGTACCTGAAAATTCTGAAACAGCGGATTATCCACTTTATGTTGATGTCACTGTTAACAATTTCTCCACAATTTTCAGAACAACGCTACAGTCCGTACAAAACCTCATGCCACAGGTGGAAACGGTTGAAGTGGCCTCAATTCACTGTCATTGACCGGGTTGCCGAACCTGAAAAGGTGCTGCAACAAAGCAGTCGTCTCACCCAAGCTGAACGGCTTATCTGATCGCATTTTCTCGATTCAGAAAATAATTAAAAACCATATCCTGTTGATTAAATGGGGAGCTGGTTTTAACATTCCAATGTGACTACTTGTTAAATAACAAGTGGTTTGTTTAATTCGAGTTGGATAGATATGGATAAAAACAAGAAACCGTTTTTTCCAAAAGACAAGCCTAAATCCTGGGTAATCGGCATCACTTCGGGGTTAATCGGTATTTTAGTGGCGGGGCCAATGATGTTCCTGGGTATTTACATCGGGGTTGGTCTAATAAAAATGTCCGGTACAATATTGTTCGTTTTGTGCTGGACTGTATTTGCAGTTACGTGGGTCGTTTTTGTGTTTGGTTTTCTCACCGGTAAGTACCGTGGTTTGAAAGAAAAGGAATGGAGTGAGCAAGTATAGTGAGCAATATACCTAACGAAACATATCATGATTGCGCCTGCTCCCTTATTTGGCAAAGTGAATGAGATATTAAGGAACTTCTAAATGATTGCTATGCAATTTAAATTTAACTACTCCCCGTATTCATTTGTGCCAAAACGGGGGTTCCGCTTAACTTGCTCTCGTTAGATGCCAAAATAATGATGATCGAAGAAATAAAATCACTGCTCGATTTATTTGAAAGCAAGGCGCCTGATAAGGAATCGAATCGTTTAGTTTGGCGCTTTTGCAATGAAAACCATAAATGGATAAAAGCACATGGCTTGCATTCCACTATAAGAGACCGGAATTTAAAGGCAATAAAACAAGGCGATAAAGTCAAAGAGTGTCAATACTGTTTTGAGGAAGTTATTGCAAAAACCCTTTTTAATCTCACGAGGTCTGAAGCACCGTTTGATCCTGACTCGCCTTATTGGGTAATAAAGAATGCACTTATTTTGGCAAAAGCACTCGATATACCAAGTGAGAAGGTGGTTGAAATTGTCGCCTAAACCAGTCCGCTCCAGCCGATTCGTCGCCGCAATGCGGCTCTTCTCGGCTGAGCTTTAAAGTTGGACGAAGCCGCTTCGCGGAGAATGCAGTATCGCCCGATAAAATTTAAAATGTAACCTCACCCTGCTGTACGTACAGGGCCATAGGATGTGCTGAACAAAGTGAAGCGCATCGTTCGAGTTACTCTGCATCTTCAATTTCATATCAATCATCATTTCCCCAATTCTCCGAATAAATGCCTTGCCTGACATAACGGTGGAAACTGGAATAAGGCCATTCCGCTACTCTTGCTACTTTGTTGTGCTTCACCGGATTCCAATGAATATAATCGAAATGGCGATTGAAGTCGTCTTGGTCTGTGATTAAATGCGCCCAAAATCGGCGCTGCCATATACCGCGTTCCCGGCGTTTTTGCCGACTTTTCGAAACGCTTTCACCATGGCCGATGCTCTTGACAAATCCTCCTTTCAGCCTATTCCACCGCATCCAATAATCACCATCGTCTTGTGGTAATGTCCAAATGCAATGTAAATGATCAGGCATGGCAACTATCGCATCTATCCGAAAGGGCTTTTGCTTCATCACATATCGAAAGGCATCGCGTAATTCATTTATCTTTTC
>JAGRFM010000103.1 GCA_020446045.1 Nitrosomonas sp. | reverse complement strand
CCAAATCCAAAATATCGCTACCGCCAGCATGATACCCATGCCCAGCTTGTAGTACTTGGAGTCGTACCACAGTGACATGTCGTAGTCAGCACTAGCCGCGCTACTCGTTCCATATGTTGTTGCCATGTTGTTCCTCCTTACTTACTTGTTAATTAATACTACTTACTTCTTCTCTACTACTTCTCTTTCTTAATACTAATTAATTAGTACTGCTCTTTTTACAACAGCAATAAACTCCTTCTAACAAAGCCTTTGTGCTGTAACCCACAGGCTAGTCGACCTTACACTATAAAGTCAAGTCATTTGTCATAAACGTTTACTTGCAGTAGGGTTATTTTTGTGCAAAATTTTAATTAACATTTTTAAAAACAAGGTATTATTAAGAACCAGAAAATTTAAGATTTTTTAATCATTCATGTTCCCACAATCCACCTAACGTTAACTAAACTGTTTTACTTACCCCATACCTTTTCAAATTGCTCCTCTCTAAATCCAATCGAAACACGTTTACCATCCGTAATCAGCGGCCTTTTGATCAAACGACCATTACTCGCCAACAAATCCAAAATTTCCTGATTCGTTAACGACGGAAGCTTTTCCTTGATATTTAATTCACGATATTGCAGACCACTCGTATTGAAAAGCTTGTTTAATGAAACATCCGCATTTTCTGAGAATTCCGCCAATTCCTCAGCAGCTGGTGGATGTTGTGTAATATCAATAAATTCAAATTCGATATTGGCATTACGCAAATATTTCTCCGCCTTAATACAGGTTCCACATTTTTTGTAACCGTAAAATTTAATCTTTGCACTCATTTCATTTTAAAATTCTTTACTTCACTAACACCAATCATTGACTATAATCACATTACATACTGACTAAAATACGCCAAACTTCCAAACATAGCTGCTATAACTTTTATACATAAAGCTTTATATCCTGTTAAGTTCATTGAATCTTACAAAAACCAAGACAATGCTCAACAAATTGATATGACTCGAACTTACTTTCCGTAATTGAAAAGATTGTAAACTATAAAAATTACGCTTTGCAATCATCCGGGATTCAATCAAAAACTGTTCTATGAAAAAACATTCACAACATACTCCCATGATGCAGCAATACCTGCGCATAAAAGCGCAATATAGCAATATGTTGCTATTTTACCGTATGGGTGATTTTTATGAGTTGTTTTACGAAGATGCCGAGAAAGCCGCCAATTTGCTGGATATAACACTTACCCGAAGAGGGTTTTCTGCCAGTGAGCCCATCAAAATGGCTGGCGTCCCTTTTCATGCAGCCGAGCAATATCTTGCCAAACTAGTCAAATTGGGCGAATCGATCGCCATTTGTGAACAAGTGGGCGACCCTGCCACAAGTAAAGGACCGGTGGACCGAGAAGTTACACGGATTGTCACTCCCGGAACCTTGACTGATGCCGCATTAATGGAAGATAAACGCGATTGCATCCTATTGGCGCTATTTGTGAATAAATCCATACTTGGCCTGGCGTGGCTTAATCTGGCGGCCGGACAACTACGTGTCCTGGAAACATCACCCGACCATCTTGTCAGTGAACTTGAACGGCTGCAACCGGCTGAGATTCTGGCACCCGAATCATACCAATCTGTACATGGACTCGCAGAACACTGGATTATCAAGTATCTGCCACCGTGGCAATTCGACATCGACAGCGCAGTTAACAGTCTGACCAGCCATTTTAATACCCAAGATCTTTCCGGATTTGGATGTGACGACTTACCCATTGCATTAAGCGCCGCCAATGCGTTATTGGAATATACGCGATTGACACAGGGCACGGCATCAATACATGTGGCTTCCCTGCAAGCCGAACGAGACAGCGTTTATGTGCGCATGGATGCCGCCACTCGCCGCAATCTTGAAATTTCCGAAACCCTGCGCGGAGAGCGTGCGCCAACACTACTGTCATTACTAGACAGCTGTTCCACCAGCATGGGAAGCCGCCTGATGCAGCACTGGCTTCATCACCCGTTAAGGGATTCATCTGCAATTCAACAACGCCTGGACAGTGTCACAAACCTGATTACACACAATATTTACATTGCGGTTCACGAATGTTTAAAACATGTCGCCGATATTGAACGGATCACTGCACGCATTGCACTGAAAACAGCACGGCCAAGGGATTTATCCAGCTTGCGCGACAGCCTGAAACACCTGCCGGATACGGTTAAAACCCTTAATGAGTGCGCCGCAAAAAGAATTGTTTCTTTAAGGCATACCCTTCAAACAGACTCTGACTTAGCTAATTTACTTGAAAAGGCCATTCAACCAGAACCAAGCCTGGTATTGCGCGAAGGGAATGTCATTGCAGATGGTTATGATACCGAATTGGACGAATTGCGCGCATTGCAAAATAATTGCGGAGAATTTTTATTACAACTCGAAGCGCGTGAAAAAGAGCGAACCGGAATACCCACTCTAAAAGTTGAGTATAACCGGGTGCATGGTTTTTATATCGAAGTAACGCACGCGCATAGCGATAAAGTTCCTGAAGATTATCGCCGCAGACAAACACTGAAAAGTGCGGAACGTTATATCACTTCTGAACTTAAAACCTTTGAAGATAAAGCTTTGGCCGCACAGGATAGGGCGTTAGCAAGAGAAAAGCTCCTCTATGATGCACTACTCGACACATTATCGACGCATGTTCAACAATTGCAAACTATTGCTGCCAGCATTGCTGAAATTGATGTCCTTAGCGCCTTTGCAGAACGCGCGCAAACACTGAATTACACTGCGCCACTGTTATCACATGAAAATATTATAGAAATCGAATTCGGGCGACACCCGGTCGTTGAGCGTCAGGTTGAAAATTATGTGCCTAATGACATACAGCTAGGCCAACAGCATTACACACAGTGCCAAATGCTTATGATTACCGGCCCAAACATGGGAGGCAAGTCGACTTATATGCGCCAAATCGCGTTAATCGCTTTAATGGCGCATTGTGGCTCATTTGTACCGGCAGACAAAGCACATATCGGCATACTGGATCAGATTTTCACACGCATAGGCGCATCGGACGATCTGGCTGGAGGACGTTCCACTTTTATGGTAGAAATGACCGAGGCAGCGAATATACTCAATAATGCCACATCGCAAAGCCTTGTTCTTATGGACGAAATCGGGCGCGGCACATCAACTTATGACGGGCTTGCACTTGCCTTCGCCATTGCCCGCTATTTACTGACCAAGAATCAAAGTTGCACGCTATTTGCGACACATTACTTTGAATTGACCAAACTTGCCGAGGCATTCAAACAAATCCGAAATGTCCATTTGGACGCGGTTGAGCATAAAAACCATATTGTTTTTCTGCATAAAGTGTCTGCGGGACCAGCAAGTAAAAGCTATGGGTTACAGGTCGCGGCATTAGCTGGCGTTCCCAGCACAGCGATCCGCATCGCGAAAAAACACCTAAGCGCGCTAGAAAACGACAACACAGACAAACAACCACAGTTGGATTTGTTTTTTGATAACGACACCGACACCAGCTACTTACTCACTGAAACGCTTGGTGAAAATCCTGTTATACCCCTATTGCAAGCCATTTCACCCGATGAATTGACACCGAAACAGGCGCTTGAAGAACTATACCGGTTAAAGCAAATTCTGAACGAACAACAAACAAATCTGTAATACAGTTTAACCTAAGAATCTCAGTTGGATGGTGTTTAGAGTGCTTTGTTTTTTATTTTTGGCAAGGCACAAAATGTATAGTTTTATTCATCAAGTTTGTACTTCTTTCTTACGGTCAACTGAGGTTTTTAGGTTTAATGCACATGTCCATGCGGCCCATGCACGTGCTGATGTGAAATTTCCTCTGCTGTTGCCGGACGAATATCCGTTACCGTACAGAAAAAATTAAGCGACATACCTGCCAGTGGGTGATTACCATCAACGGTAACCGTATTATCATCAACATCGGTTACGGTATAGATGATGAAATCATCCGCACCCTCAGGCGCTCCTTCAAAACGCATGCCAATAGTCACATTCTCTGGGAATGCTGCGCGCGGCTCTTCACGGATCAGATTGCTATCATACTTACCAAACGTATCTTCCGGTTCCATTGAAACAGTACAGGAAAAACCAATTTCTTTTTGATGAAGCGCTTCTTCAACCAACGGAAATATCCCATCATAACCACCATGTAGATAGCTGATAGGCTCATCAGTTTTTTCGATAATATTTCCCTCAGTATCCGATAATTCATAGTTTAACGATACCACTGTATTTTTTTCTATCAGCATAAGCATTCTCCAAGCTAATTGACTATGTTTCCAAAATGGCGATAGCGACAGTAACCAGGCCAATGACCAGGTTAAGCCCGATCAACACACGTATTTGCACCAGAACTATACTGGCATGTTGCCATTCTTTAGCAGCAACAAACCGCTTGAATTTACGATAAGCTGTAAAAAAGACATATAAAAAAATCAGCATCATCATAACACCCAAAGCCGCCATTAAATACACATTAAACGGTAATTTCCCGAAACCGCCCATTTCGGTAACCATGTGTAGGCCACTGGCAAGAATAATCGTTATTGATAACCACACCCAATGAAAAAAACTGCCAAAAACCGCGCGCCAGAATATCAATGTTTGCGGTGATTTCAGCTGTTGGCTGACGACGGGTCTCAATACCATAAAGGCAAAAAACATCCCGCCAATCCAAATAATAACTGCCAACTGGTGCAGAACTTTCAGGACTTCCATCTTGATTCCTTCACATAGCCAATCGATTTAACCTAAAAACCTCAGTTGGATGGTGTTTAGAGTACTTTGTTTTTTATTTTTGGCAAGGCGCAATGAGACGTAATAACCCGTTATTACAACGAATTGCAACACCGCAAAAAGTAAAAAACAATG
>JAGRFM010000102.1 GCA_020446045.1 Nitrosomonas sp. | reverse complement strand
TCCTCGCTTAAATTTACTTTGTATTTTTTTGATGGCATGAAGTTTCTCCTAATGGATTACGCTCATTATTCATACCATACATTAATATTGTATTCTACTACTTTGTTTTACAATGACTAGCTACTAGTACGAAGAAGCCAATCTGGCAATTCCTGCTTTCCAGATAGTTGACAAGATCGTAATCGTGCACTGGAACGGCATTATTCATTTCATCAAATCGCTCCTTGTTTTCAGTGCTTCCGTGTGTTGACATCAGTCGAAAATTGATCAGAAAAGGCGAGTTGTACCAGCTCTTCGTTTATTTGTAGTAGTTTATTACTCGTCCCAAAATTCATTGCTATTAGCAGCTCGCTTGTGTTCTGATCTGCTTGAAATGTAATTTGCAGAAGATACTAAAGTACTACCTCTAAAACCAGTCCTTTCTCCATTCAATTGAAGCATATTTGTCAAACTGGATGTTTTTGTATTATCAAGTTTGAAGATTGAAATGGCGCCCGACAAGTCTTTAGCCTGAACTTCAAGAGACCCTGCAGCTGCTGCAGCTTGTTCAACCATTGCCGCATTTTGTTGGGTAGCTCCATCCATTTGTATCACTGCCTGGTTTATCTGGTCTATGCCTGAACTTTGTTCTTTCGATGCAGCGGTTATTTCAACCATGATATTGGCGACATGCTTAATCGAATCTACAATTTCCTGCATTGTTTTACCGACTGCATCGACCTGTTGCATTCCATTCTCTACTCTATTTACTGAATCATCAATCAGTAATTTGATTTCTTTTGCAGCGGTTGCACTACGTTGCGCTAGATTGCGGACTTCGGTTGCTACCACGGCAAATCCTTTTCCTTGTTCTCCTGCACGCGCCGCTTCAACAGCCGCATTTAGGGCCAGTATGTTTGTCTGAAATGCAATTCCATCAATGACACTAATGATATTGGTAATATTCTTAGAACTGTCATTGATCGCGGTCATGGTATTTACAACACTTTCCATCAACTGACCACCTTTTAGCGTTACATCACTTGCGTTGTTTGCAAGACGGTCAGCTTGCTTGGAATTCTCGGAATTCTGTTTTACCGTTGATGCAAGTTCTTCCATACTGGCTGCTGTTTCTTCCAGCGAAGATGCCTGTTCTTCGGTACGCTGCGACAAATCCAGATTGCCGCTGGCGATTTCTCCGGCAGCCTGCCGAACTATTTCAGAACTATTACGCACATCCATCACCGTGGCTTTCAGATTGATATTCATCTGAGACAGTGATTTGAACAATTGGCCGAATTCATCAGTATAAGTTGCAGAAATTTTTGACCTAAGGTCGCCTGCCGCCAATGTATCGGCCACTTTGATCGCTTCATTGAGTGGCTTGAGTGTGCTACGTACCAAACCAAAGCCTATCGCACCCATTAACAAGGCTCCACCAATTCCTGCAGTCAGTACAAAAGTGTTCAACCAGGATGATGTGACCGCATGACTGAGACCCCACCATCCGGCTCCTGCCGCACCCAGTAATAACAATGTTGGTAAAGATAAAAGTAATGCAACACGTTTGCCAAATGTCATTTTAAATAGTGATGCCAGACGCCCCATGAAATCAGTACGAACAACTCCTCCATTTTCTATTTTGAGGTTCTTGGCTTTGCCATCGAGAAATTGCTGATAAATCGGTGCGACTTTTTCAATGAGCTGACGCGATGGCTTGGTTCTTACGGACAGGTATCCGGTAATGGTCCCATTCTCAATTAATGGCGTTGCATTGCCCAAAACCCAATAATAATCCCCATTTTTGCGGCGATTCTTAACTAACCCAGTCCATGGCTTTCCATTTTGTAATGTTTTCCACAAATCAGCAAAAGCTTCTGGCGGCATATCCGGATGACGAACAATGTTATGCGCTTTTCCTAACAGTTCTTCTTCTGAAAAGCCGCTAACCTCAATAAAAGTCGGATTAACATACGTTATCCGTCCTTTAGTATCCGTAGTAGATACAATGAGTGTATCATCATCAATTGGATATTCTTTATTGGAAACGGGCAAATTTACTCTCATAATTTTTTCCTAAGTTTAAAAGAATTGCTAAACATCACTTGATCAAAGACTAATATATCGTCATGCATTCAAATTAAACTTTGTAGGAATATTCTGAAATTATGTCCATAAAATTCTGAAATTAAGTCCAATATTTGAGTTGAAGGGATACTAGTGTTTCTGCAAAACAATTTGGTGTCAATTTTGCCTTGATAATAAGACAACGGGTTTGACTAAGTATACTGCTTAACCTATATTTCATTATCAAAATGTATTTTTTTCCTTAAAATAGGGCTTATACCTTAGTTCAGGGGGGGTGAGTATGGTTAGAGGAATTATGCTTTTGTTTTTTGGGGCTGTGGGTATCGTGATTACCGGGTGCAGCACAACGTCTTCTGTCGATCAGGCCGAAACACTTGACCAGCTAGGCCATTACAGTGCCGGGCATCTCATTGCCTGTGATGCGGTGCAGTGGGTTAGCCCAGAGGCAGCCATCAAACATACTATGGATTTTGCTCGTGCGCGGGAAGAGCTTCAGCATCCCGGCCAGTGCGGGCCGGGATGTATGAAAGATTTGGAAGCTTGGCAAAAGGGAGCTGAAAAAGGGGCTGCCTGCCGGTAGAATAAACTGCGCCTGTTTATTTTTCCATGAAAAAGATTGATAAAGTACTGGAATATCAAAATGTAATTATGCTCCTCAAAACTTAAACTTATATTCAATATACTAAAGAGAGAAAGCGAAATGCCTGATCAGATTCCCGAGCAGATTGCTTCCATGGCAGCTCTAGCGCCTAAAGCCGATGTGCAAGATTACAAGTATCCACCGAAACCACTTGCAAAACGGGATGCCGATATCCGGGTTACTTATACTGGTGTATGCGCGACTGATCTTCATATGATCGATGACGACTGGGGACTTTCCCGTTATCCTTTGGTACCTGGTCATGAAGTAGTGGGGCATGTGATTGCCGTTGGTTCCAGTGTTGAGAATCTAAGCGTCGGTGATGTCGTCGGTCTAGGTGCGCAAGCGCAGGCCTGCGGTGAATGTGAGTATTGTAAGGGTGGGATTGACAATTTTTGTCCCAATCGAAAGTTCACATACTTTGAAAATACGGTAGACGAGACCGGCGAGCACGTGCACCACGGTGGGTTTTCTTCGTATCTTCGTACTGATTCCCGGTTCCTTTTCAAGATCCCCGCTGGTTATCATGAAAAATACGTTGGACCGCTGATGTGTGGTGGCCTCACCGTGGCAGCGCCGCTTTACGAATATGCTGGTCAGAAGTGGGATTTAAAGGGCAGACGGGTCGGCATTGTTGGCATTGGCGGGCTCGGCCATATGGCGATTCAGTTTGCTGCTAAAATGGGCGCTGAAACTTTCGCTATTTCCCGTAGCGCTAATAAGATGTCGTTCTGCAAAGAACTCGGTGCTGATGGCTTTATCAACTCGTCCGATAGTGAAGAAATGGCGGCCCATGCGGGAAAATTCCATTATCTCCTTTTCTGTATTTCTGGTGGTGATATCGACATTAACCATTACACGGGGCTTATGCGGCCGTATGGCACCCTTCATTTTGTCGGCATTCCCGATAAAATGGAAAATTTCAGTCTGATGCCGCTTCTGTTCAGTCGGCTGACACTGTCCTCCTCCCTTATTGGGTCAAGTAATCAGATGCATGCAATGCTAACGTTTGCTGCTAAAAATAACATCAAGCCGATTATTGAAGAATTTACGCACAAAACAGCAAATAAGGCCATTCAGAAGATTCGTGAAGGCACTATCCGTTTTCGAGCTGTTTTGAAAAACGACCTGATTTGAAGTGAGCGTTTCCAGGAAAAGTAATTCATTAGAGAATCTTGAGAATTAAAACAACCGGTAGTGAAGGTTAATGATTGACATGATTAAAGTAGTTCCCGATATGGGTGAATGAGTACTGATTGTGTTTTGCTTACAATGAAAAATACCGCATTCCAGACATCATTCAACCAAGTTATTCAGGTTAAAAGGTAAAAACTTTGCGGATTCCATCGCATTTAACATCTTTAATGACAGCGATGTTGGCCGTGTTGCTTGGCAGTTGTGCAAATCTGACTTTTTATGCGCAGGCGGTTAACGGTCACATGGACTTGATGCGCCGTGCGCAACCGATTCATACCTTAATCGCTGATCCTGCAACGAATTCGGTTTTAAAAAAAAGGCTCAGCAACGTTATCAACATACGCGAATTTGCCAGCCGTGAACTCAAACTGCCTGACAATCGCAGTTATACACACTATGCTGATCTTGAACGGCCTTTTGCTGTCTGGAATGTGATTGCAACCCCCGAATTATCCATTCAATTAAAAGAATGGTGCTTTATACAAGCCGGTTGCGTTAATTACCGTGGTTTCTTTTCCCAAGCACGTGCAGAAAACTACGCGAAAAAAATGATTGATGCAGGACATGATGTCTATGTCGGCGGGGTACCCGCCTATTCCACGCTGGGGTGGTTCAACGACCCTGTGTTGAATACGTTCATCGGCCATTCGGAATGGGAACTGGCGCGACTGATATTTCACGAATTGGCGCATCAGGTGGTTTATGTGCCTGGCGATACGGTTTTTAATGAATCATTTGCGACGCTCGTCGAACAGGAAGGTGTCCGGCGCTGGCTTGCCCATAATGATGTGGCTGACGAATATGCCGAATATCGAGCCCGATATGAGCAGCGAGCAGTTTTTGTAACGTTGATCCGCCATCATCGTACGCGCTTGGATATGCTATTTAAGGCCGACATCGACGATGTACAAAAACGTGCCGGGAAAGCGCTTATTTTTGAAGATTTGCGCGCACAGTTTAATCTTCTGAAAACCAGTCGCTCAGGACTGGCCCGGTTTGACCCATGGTTTTCGCAACCCATCAATAATGCACAGCTGGCCAGCATATCATTGTATACGCAACTACTGCCATCATTCCAGGCGCTGCTCGTGCAGCAAGAAGGCAATATGGGCCGTTTTTTTGATGCGGTTAAAAAAATCGGCAAATTGACAAAAGACGAGCGCGCACAAATGATGCAACGTCTTGCCGATGAGGAAGGATACAATAATCTGGCCAGCACTTTTTAGCGCGCCAGGTGTTCAATTTGCTAAGTTGTAACAAATCATTTTTCGTTAGGCATCTGAGCTTGCTATTTTTCATAACATTCCAGACTACAGAAATGTAAAACATAGCTGCTGGCTTCATCGCTTTTTGTCTCAGATAAACATTTCCTTTTAGACTTCACAGGACACCACGGTAACGCCGCTGTATCTGACAATATCAAATTACTAGGCGCATATATTTGCGTCTATGTTCTCCGCAAAAAATGCAAAAAAATCCTATCCATGTAAAATAAAGCGATAGGAGTCTGTCTTATTTCAATAAGACAAATTCATATCATTTTCAGTAACGTGATTTTAGTTGGAGTGTACGATAGCAATTTTGTCGGGAATAATTGAAGAATAGATTCGGTTATTTGGATAAGTCATATCGTTAATACAGAGGCCATCACAATGGATTTAACACAGTATAGAGAAAGCGCGCTTGAGCAGAGTCGAACTAAGGACTTAATGCGCCTTATCAACCTTATTCCAAAAGGAAAAGACGTTCTGGATATTGGCGCCAGAGATGGCCATTTCTCAGTTCTACTTACAGAAAATTTTGAAACTGTTACCGCACTTGACTTGGAAAAACCCACAATTTCACATGAAAATATTAACTGCGTCGCAGGCGACATAACCCAGTTGAGTTTCAATGACAATTCGTTTGATCTTGTTTTCTGTGCTGAAGTGCTCGAACATATTCCTTTTCCCCTGCTTCAGAAAGCCTGTTTGGAGTTAAGCCGTATTTCAAAAAGTTACGTGTTGATCGGCGTACCTTTCAAACAGGATATTCGTGTTGGTCGTACCACTTGCTATTCTTGTGGAAAACAGAACCCTCCTTGGGGGCATGTCAATAGTTTCGATCAGGAAAAATTAGAAAGTTTATTTCCTGCGTATGACTTACATGAAGTGTCGTTCGTTGGGGAAAATCATGAACAGACCAATTTTATTTCAACATTTCTGATGGATCTAGCCGGAAACCCTTACGGTACATACGATCAGGAAGAAGCTTGCATCCATTGTGGACAGCAACTAAAAAAACCACCTGAGCGGTCTTTACTGCAAAAAGCTTACACAAAAATGGCTTTTTTTGCGCAGCGTATCCAGAAGCCTTTTTGCAAGGTACATCCCAACTGGATTCATCTCGTTTTTAAACGAAAAGTAGCGCAATAAAAATTTGGAGCCGGTTTTAAATACTGACTTACTTGATAATGTTATCCATGGTGAATTCAAGTAAACACTAGTGCTATTTCAATTTGATATTGCCGTGTACAGGCAATATCAAATTGAAATAGCACTAGAATGTCATGAGGTTTTTTATGAAACACCATACAGTTATTGTCACCATAATCGTATTGCTGTTGTCTGCCTGTGCAGGCACGTTGAATACAAAAGAAAAGCCCTTGCGCTATGAAACAACACTGCACGGTGAACATGTTCAACTGGCGCGCTGTGTAGTCAGTCGGGTGTCTGCCGATCCCCGGACATTTATGCGCATCTTTCATTATAAGTCCCGTATTTATCCTGATATTGCCGCGACGGAAATTCATGCTTACGACACCCGGTTTCTGCCGTATGTCTATGCAAGCAATTCTCCGCAAAATCCCGATGCAATCCGGGATTACTTCTCACCTTCGCCGGAAGTGATGGATAATACGCAGACGCTGATTGGCGCCGAATATATTTACGGCTTTGCATTTACGTTGCAACAGGTTGATGAAAACACGGTTGCCGTTGCGTTAAAAGGCAACCGGTTTGTAGGCAGTATTGCGTGGGATTATTTACAAGGCTGCGCTGCACATATGCCATAACCATGAATGCATTATATTGACGGCTGACTATCCGAAAGGCATTCGACAAACTGATACTGTCCAACATCTTCAGCCGATTTATAGCTCTCGACAAGTAAAAAAGCAATACATCCATTATCCTGAAAATGATACTGATATGCGTCAGGTTGTGTCATCCATGAAGGGGTGATTTCATAGAACAGACCCTTGTCAATCCACCATTTTCCCTCCTCGGTAAGCCTGTGTATGGTGCCGTCAAGTTCAATAAACCGGAACTCAATCCGGTATGATCCGTCTTCGTTTCGTGTCTGTATCCAGCTTTTTAAAGCGCCATCTTTTTCAGTGTATTCTCCTTGCCAGATACCTATCATTCTGACGTCCAATGACAAACCTTGTGCATGCTGATCGATTGCGGCAAGTATTGTTGTTCCATTGAGAAACAATAGCAATATTAATGATTTAAAAAACAGTTTCATGTTATTTTTTGTTTGATTTGCATTCTGCCGCTATCATTTGTTGCCAGGCAATCACTGCGGCTAAAAAGGTTTCAATAGGTATCCGTACTTTCTGTTCAGTGGCATCCGAATAGTCATCCTCTATTTCCACATGATCCGGATAAATATACAGGCAGTAAGCATTACCCGGCCGCTCCCAGAAAGGCAATGTGCCGGACATTGCGGCATGAATATTTTGTAGCAGCTCAGCAGTCCAGGCCGGGCTTTTCTGAATATCCATGGTTAAATACGCAATAATACGATGATGTGCCAGATCATCCTGCTCATACCCTGGCCAGGTGAAAACAGATTTGTTCATTCAAACAGCGGAAAAGCGGTATTGATCCTGCCGTTTCTAGGCGGTGCAAAGCTGATCGTAAAGCGCTGATTGCCGACGCTGCAGTATTTGCCCGCTACAACTTCTTTTGTCTCTATATTCGGCTGATTAGGTCCGCACTGCGCCCAATTTGGCGCACCATCCGGACACGTGTACTGATGCCCGGAGGCATAAGCAATTGAATTCAAAACTTGCTCAACGGAGCAACTATCCGGAAACATAGACGAAAATTTGTTCCTTCCGGCTCGGTCTTTATACGACCACTTGCCCGTGTAAATACCTGCAGCATTGGGATTGTCCTGAACTGTAAAAGCAGCCACGGTATCAGGATTTATACCTTCCGGACGCGAATGAAAACCTTTGGCGCGATTACGATTCCACTCACCGCAAAAGACATGTTTCTGGTTGATTTCCAGTTGATTTTCCAGCGTCATCCAATGCGGCAATGTGCTGCAATCGACCTGGGCATTCACCATCGACGGAAAAAGAATCAATAAAAACAACCCTGTCATTATCCGTCTGGATATTCTTGTCATGATGCAATGATCATGCTGCTCACACTTTTTCATTCCCTTTCCCCGGTCAGTTCGCAAGATTAAAAATAACTTTTGTGTCGAATCAGTTAAAATTCTACCATTACACTGTTTTTTTATTCATTCAATTGTTTTCTCATGGCATCACCAACACAAATCTTGCCCAAAGTGGGCTTCATTTCGCTCGGCTGCCCCAAAGCGCTGGTCGACTCCGAACAAATCCTGACGCAACTGAGAGCGGAAGGTTACGATATATCATCGACTTATGAAGATGCCGATCTGGTTGTTGTCAACACCTGCGGTTTTATAGACAGTGCTGTCGAGGAATCACTTGATGCCATTGGCGAAGCGCTGGCCGAGAACGGCAAAGTGATTGTCACGGGTTGTTTAGGCGCCAAAGAGGATGGTGGCATCATTAAACAAGCCCATCCGCAGGTGCTGGCAGTCACTGGTCCGCATGCGCTGCCGGAAGTCATGTCAGCGATTCATACCCATTTGCCGCAGCCGCACGACCCATTTACCAGCCTGATTCCACCTCAGGGAATACGATTGACCCCCAAGCATTACGCCTATATCAAGATATCCGAGGGATGCAATCACCGCTGTACATTCTGCATTATCCCTTCAATGCGTGGCGACCTGGTCAGCCGCCCGATTCATCAGGTCATGCAGGAAGCGGAAAATTTGGTCAATGCTGGCGTCAAAGAATTATTAATTATTTCACAGGATACCAGCGCTTACGGCGTGGACGTAAAATACCGCACCGGATTCTGGCAAGGTCGCCCCATTAAAACACGCCTGACTGAATTGGCCAAAGCACTGGGAGAGCTTGGCGTCTGGGTACGTCTGCATTATGTCTATCCTTACCCACATGTCGATGAAGTGATTCCGCTTATGGCAGAACAAAAAATACTGCCCTATCTCGATGTTCCGTTGCAGCATGCCAATCCGCGCATTCTGAAAGCCATGAAACGCCCTGCTAACGCCGAAAATAATCTGACCCGCATTCAGCGATGGCGCCAGATATGCCCTGACATTACATTGCGCAGCACGTTTATCGTGGGCTTTCCCGGTGAAACAGAAACCGAATTTGAAGAGTTGTTGCAGTTCCTGGAATCTGCGCAACTCGACCGGGTCGGTTGTTTTATGTATTCTCCGGTTGAAGGTGCTGTTGCCAATGGTCTGCCCAATCAGGTGCCAGAAGCTATCAAACAGGAACGGTTTGAACGATTTATGCAGTTACAGGAAGCAATCAGCCGACAACGTTTAACAGCAAAAACCGGCCGGACAATGACCGTATTAATGGATACTATCGAAGACGGTCGGGGCATCGCCCGAAGCAGTGCTGACGCACCAGAAATTGACGGTCTCGTTTATATCAGCAATCCGCCTGAAACATTACACACCGGTGATTTTGTAACGGTAAAAATTACCGACTCAGATACTCATGATTTATATGCCCAGATCATTGATTCATAACTTACCTGGCATTTTTATCATACACGCAC
Source organism: Nitrosomonas sp. (assembly GCA_020446045.1). GTDB lineage: Bacteria > Pseudomonadota > Gammaproteobacteria > Burkholderiales > Nitrosomonadaceae > Nitrosomonas. The sequence continues at coordinate 19,374 of JAGRFM010000102.1, read as the reverse complement.
GTTTAGCCAGTGGAACTAGTTTATTAGCCCGCTTGTCATAGTAACGCACTACTTGCAGATCATGTAAAAAATAAGGTAGCATCCTAGTTGGGAGGTTGTTAATTGGCAACCGCCAATTTTGATATGCATGAATTGCTGCATATCTGCAAAGTTCAGGGTAAAATAAGAATCCCTAAATATTTTTAATAAGGAAAAAACAAAATGAGAGCAGTGTTAATTAGTATGTTTGCTGCATCAGCATTGTTGCTGGCAGCTAATGCACAAGCTGACGCGGATTTGGCAAAAAACAGTGGTTGCTTGAACTGCCACAATGTTGACACCAAACTGGTTGGTCCTTCTCTGAAGGAAATTGCTGCAAAATATGCTGGTCAGGACGACGCTTCTGATTATCTGGTTGGTCAAATCAAAAATGGCAGCAACGGTGTTTGGGGGCCAGTGCCTATGCCGCCAAATGCTATGGTCAGCGATGATAACGCTAAAGTTCTGGCAGATTTCATCCTGTCACTCAACTAAGATAGCTTTTATCGTAAAAAAGCCGGCGTTTTATAATGCCGGCTTTTTTTATTGCCGTTAAGATGCATTTTTTATTGCGAAAGGACTATGAAAACACGGATACACTGGCAGGATACAATCGGCTATCTGGCGGAATCGGGTAGCGGGCATCAAATATTAATGGATGTTGCACCTGAAGCGGGTGGGCAGAACAAAGGACCACGCCCGATGGAAATGATTTTGATGGGACTGGGTGGATGTACGACATTTGATGTCATTTTTATTTTGAAAAAAGCACGCCAGAATGTGACCGATTGTGTAGTAAATATCGAAGCAAAACGTGCTGAGACAGACCCGAAAGTATTTACACAGATACACTTGCATTTTATTCTGACAGGAAATAATCTCAGTCCACTACAGGTGGAACGGGCAATTCATTTATCCGCAGAGAAATACTGCTCGGCATCCATTATGCTGAGACATTCTGCTGAAATTACCCATGATTTTGAAATTGTTGAAACCGTTTAACGCGTTCCAATTATCCCGGACGCGGTATGTTGTGTACAGATATACCGCTGGAAAATTTTCTCAGAGTCAGCTATCTAGGAAGAAGTACGGGATATCATGACCGGTATGCCGCTTTTCTCAGCAATTGCACGATCTAATGCTTCGTGATTGATTTCAAAGTCTACCCCTAATTTTTTCTGGTTGTGTTCCTGCATCAAGAAATCATTGATCTCCGAAATTACCGTTTGCTTATAATTGGTATATTTTGCTTCGTCTTCTTCCAACGGCGGATGTAGTTCGATAAACAAGGAATCAAGCAACCAACCGAGTTTAATCGGTTGATTGACGATATTGACCTGGGTGCCAACCGAAACCTGATCGAACAATCTTTCTATATCTTCCGGGTACATCCTAATACAGCCGGAAGAAACACGCATACCCACGCCGAATGGTTTTATTGTGCCGTGAATCAAATATGCGCCTTTTCCGATGCTCAGTCGCAATGCATGTCGACCAAGCGGGTTATCCGGGCCCGGAGGGACAACATCAGGAAGCGGTGGTTCGCCATTGGCAATTCGGTGTTGTTTGATTGATTCAGGCGGTGTCCAGGTGGGATCTTTCTTTTTCTCTGTGATCTTCGAGATACCCAAAGGCGTTTCCCAGTCCATTCTGCCGATACCGGTTGGGTAAGTCATGACAGCGGGTTTTTCTCCCTTTTCCGGATCGGGGAAATAATAAAGGCGCATTTCGGGCAGATTAAGCACGATGCCTTTACGTTCGGCTTGTGGGAAGATATAGCGGCTTGGCAGGATGACTTCTGAGCCGTCATCCGGCATCCATCGATCGACCTGTGGGTTGGCAAGCACGATTTCAGTCTGGCCAATATCGTAAAGACGCGCTATATCCAGCAGCGTATCCTGCCGGCCAGCTTGCGTCGTACGGATTTTTCCAAAGATATCAATGCCGTCCGGTGGCAGTTGCCAGGATTCAGCATAAACATTGTTTGCCGTGGATAAGATGGAAACAGTTAACAACGATAACAAAAGTCTTTGCATCGATATTGCCTTCCCTTTAATCAATTAATGACAATAGTCAGATGATAACCGATCTTTTTTGTTTGCAAAAGATAGCTGTAGCAATACGTTATTTTATGTTATTCAAAAAATACTTTAATTTGAGTAATATCATTAAATCAAAATACGGCGATATAATCTTTGACGCCCAAGTTCCAGGGGCGGCTGTAAACATGGACCTGTTTCGTTGGTTCTTGCTGAGAATCCAGTAACGGCCCATCGAGATGTGTCCAGCCGAGTATTCCTTCACTCAAATTGTACGCATCTATTCCCTTTTCGCGTAAAGTCTGTGTATAAAAGCCGCTACGGTAGCCAATCGTGCAGTAGACAATGATTTGCTGATGCCGGTAATCACCCAGGTATTGTTCAAAATAATCACGATCAATGGCGCCGGGTATCATTGATACCTGCTTCTCATGCTCTGTACGCACATCGACAAGAACAATTTTTTCCGTTGAAGCCAAATCGGCATTGTTGGTCAATTGATATAAAGCAGCATTTGAAATTTCAGGAACATCGCCAAGCTTGAGTTTTACCACAGCATAAACGGTTTTCATGAAAAACTTGGGTGAAAAATAACACATTGCCGCAAAACTGATAACGGCGAACAGAATAAGCCCAACGGTGAATTTTAGGAGATACATGGAAAAACGTGTATCGGGATGAAGAATCAGAAATCGTACTTGAAATGCCGCGAATTTGACCCGATTAAAGCCAAAAGAAACAAAATGCTAACTGAAGAATTAGGAAGAAAACTTAAGAATTATCCGATGGGGTCTATTAAGAAGCAATCCTAATAGACCCAATGTAATCAGAAACGATTAGTTACTGGAAGCTTGTGCGTCAGCAACGATTTTATTCGCTGTAGAACATTTAACCACAACAATCTTTCCATTTTTTACTTTGGTCATGCTTTTTACGCTGTCGCCTTCATCCTTATCTCTGCAGTTCATCCAGTTCAAAACGTTTTCAGCGCTAATAGGGGCCAGTGAAGACTCCAGATTTCCACTTGCCATGGTTGTTGTTGAACCAAAAACAAACATCGCAGCTACTGCGGCCAATACCATTTTTTTCATTTCCTTTTCTCTCCTTGATTTGGTTTTTTTAAAACATTCTTTTTTGCCAGAAAACTAAACCTGGCAAAATCCCACAACAAAGTATATAGCAAGTTTGCCGTTTTGTGCGCATTGTATTATTTAATAATGTTATAGCTACATACCCACTCTGGAAGTAATTTTAAAGCACATGACGAAAAACTTATCTAAAAAATTACTCATTTTTTGCAATTGCGATATTAACATTCCATAAACTGGAGATCAAACCAGTAATTCTCCAACGAGCTTGCTGATGATTGGACTGGTGTTGGCAAATGTGAGGCCCATTAATATCAGCAACAGGGAGCCGAGCAACCAAAGCGTTGCAAAATAATGCTTCCAGTTGACCAGTGATTTTTCAGAATTCGGTGTTTGGACGACATAACGTATGGTATTGGAGCCGATTTTGAACAGTATCCTGAACGTAAACAGAAAAGCCATCATGGTATGTTCATAGCGGGAAGCGGGAAATTGTGCTGTTGTTGAATGTGCTGCCAATTGAACGGATTGATATATTTTTGCTGATCCATCCGGTGATGCGGTGTTGCCGCCGCGGTTGCAAGGTATCCGTGCCAGAATACTCCCCTTCAGCATCACTGGCAAAGCTGATACTAACCAGAGAACCAAGGCAATTAATAAAATTCGGCCTGATTTTGTGCCGTATCCGGTCGGCAACCCCCAAACGATTCTTTCTGTATAAAGGATAAAGCGTTGGCCTGCTGCATCCAGAAAAGCCATTGATTCGCGGTTTGCATCAGGTAATGGCGTGGCTATCGATTCCAGAAATTTTTGATTTTCAAGATGATAGCTAACATCCAGTGCACCCTGGGTGTCGCCGATTGCTTTTAAGCGTGAAAGAAATGCGGCGAGTATTCGGGAATCGGGATGGGTTGCCAAAAAGGGGCGCCTGATTTCCTGCCAGTAAAAATGCATCGCCGTTACATTAGCTTGGGAAAAATCCAGCAACCCTTCGGTATCGATTTTAATGCCAAAGAAATCCGCCTTGTTATGTCCAAAGTTGGCGTAGCGGAAACTTGCGCCGCCAGCGCCAAAAACGGTGTCAACAAAACTGGTTTCGCCGCGGAATTCGGTAGTGTCAAAACGGGCTGAATTCATCTGGCAACCGCGAAAATCGGCTCTCTGGGCAAATAAAGTCAAATTATCACGGTCGCCGAAATCGGCTGAACCGATTTCGCAAAACCTGAATTCGGCATCCCCCATAAAATGAACATTGCGAAAGCTGGCGTCGGATTCAAAACGAGTGTTAAGGAATGAGGCATCCTGACTGAAACGTACCGACTGGAATTTGGCCGGCGTCAAGAAATGAGAGCGATTGAAAATCGCCGGGCCGTTGAAAACGGCATTGGCAAAGCTGACGGCTTTTCTCGCCGGTGCGTGATGCCCGAATTCACATTCAAGAAATTCAACGCGGTCAGAAAAAACGGCGTTCCGGAAACTGGGGTTGTGCAAAAAAGTGGAAATATGAAACTGGACTGTGCTGTGAAACCGGTTGTCGTTGAAGCGGTTGGAGCCATTAAAAGTGCAGTCTCGAACCACCAGTTCCCCCGACAACGTGGATTCGCTGAGAATGAATCGTTGCAATCCGCATTGTTGCATGTGAATCGCGTGTTCGAATTGGCTGTTTTGAATACGAATATCGACATCGAGTTCGTGCCGTAAAAGTGTAACCGGACCGGTAAAAACTACATTAGAAATATGGTAGCTTGTTGCTGCTTCCGGATTGTCCGTATCCTGAGTTAATCGAGCCAAATCAAATGCACCGGTTATAACGGCATCGTTTAATTCCCCGGTCTGTTGCAAACGCTGGTAGGCGGTTTCCGGTGAGATAGATTCATTAACCCAGGCAATTTGAGCGGCAATCGGCAAGCAGACGGTTAGCGTAATGCCATAAAGAAATACCGCTTTGAGCCATACAACCAACGTTAATCGCTTCCGCAAAACGTGTTATGGGGTGTTTGTTGTATCAGGCGGACCAAAATACCGGTCAACATGCCTATTTCGTCCACTGTGAATTGGACTTGCGCCGCATTGCCCGCATGGACGATGCTGTTGCCTGCGTTTGATTTTAATATATCCAGATCCTGCCGGGATACGGATTGATGGCATAACGATTGACGCAAGTATTCAAACAGGCCGGTTTCTATCTGCCGCACTTTATGATCCAGCGGAACCCGGGTAAGGTGAAAACCGTCGCTTAGCGCATCTTCAATGGTTTCGAATAACTCAAAACGCAAATCTTCAGTCGCGTAATCGGTCATGGCGTCGTAATAGGCGGTGAAAGCTTCATTAAAAACCGGATTTTTCACGACATTGTCGTTCCAAGTCATGTTCTGTGCTGATGATGGCGAATTGAGCATCAGCAGTGATGATGCAATCAAAAAAGCGCATTGCAATCGGCCGCAGCTTATAAATTTTTTTAAAACATACCCAATCATCGTGTTAAAAATCATATTTTTCTTTCAGGTTTCTGCATTCCATGCCAATAAACAGCTCAAATAGGGCGATATCCTGATCGCTGCTTGATCCCTGGCCATAGTACAGGCTATAAGGCGATTGCGCCATTTGTTTGAGCGAATGCGATGCACGGCGAATATTGGCCGGATGCGTTTTTGGGAAAAAAACCTTGATCGATCCCTGGCGGGTATTACTTCTTTTTGCTTTCAGTTCGTTGTAAATTTCATTACCGAGTTGGAGGCGTAAAGCAGCATGGATGTTTTTGCTTTCGGTTGCGTACAATGCTTCGATCATCTGCTCACTCATGCTGTAGATAATATACCAGTGCGCACCGAGTTCGTAGCGTAACAACGGTTTTTCAAGTATACCGGGTGGAAAGAGAATTTTGCTTAACACCGATACCGCGAAATCATCGGCTTCTTTCTCGATGGATTGCTGCAACCGGTAGCGCTCGTCGATAAGTTCGGTGCATGTCCAGTGTTTGTCTTTATCTTCCCTGGATTTGAATCGTAGTGGCGTGCGGCGTTTATTTACGTTTTGCTCACCCAGTGCAATATGCCCTAATTCATGAGCGAGAGTGAAGGCTAAAGCACCTGACGCCATCAACACCCATTGCTCGGTATAGGCTGCGGTCTTCAATGCCGGGTTGATTTGCGGATTCCATATATCCCGGAACGCATCAATACCGCGTGCTTTGAGCAGGCCGACTGCGGCAATCGTTTCATAATCTGAATATGCAACGAGATGCGCGGCGGTAATCAGGGATTTTAATAACACGGTGTCGACAAACAAGGTTTTGGTGGCCTCATGTGCCAGTGCGTTACCCTGAATGCTGGATCGCGTCAGTTCAACGCCGAATTTGGCCAGTATATTGGTTTCCGGCAAGCGCGCGCTGTCGACCAGGTAAATATTGATTAATCCATCGGCATATGCGCTGTTAATCCGGTAACCTGGCCATTTGCCGGCCGCCTGGATAACGGTTCCTGTGAGTTCGCCGACTTCTTCTTGGAGATAGTTTTCCAATACATTGTGCTCTTGCAATAGCGTATAAATTCCCGCTGGCGCAGCCGGTTGGATTGTTTCGGCTTGTGCGGCAATGTTCCAGGACAGCAACGCGGTCGTCAGCAACCGTAAAATAAACTGTAACACGGTAACCTCCTTTTCGGACAAGTTTCTTGCAGGCTATTTCTTTAACGAGGCATGTCTTCTTTCCGGCAAGTCTGTCCTGTCATTCTAACCAAAATCCATTGCTATTGCCTATCAAAGATCAAACAGAACATTCATAAATGTCGTAACTGGAACCAGAATCCGGCTTGATTATTTTATGGGGTTATTAATGCACAAAACCAAATCAGTAGACAGCGCTTGGTTGAAACGGGATAATCCGTTCATCGTTAAAATAACTATAAACAAGTGCTATGCGCACGAATCATAAAAGAAGGAATACCATGATTAAACACGCTTTTACTTTTCTCATTGTACTGTTTTATGCTGCTTCTGCCATTGCCGACGACAGCGCCGTCCTGAAAGCGGTTGAAAGCGGCGCACGTGCATGGCTGGCGCTGACCGACGAGGAACATTACGTGGAAAGCTGGAAACAGGCTTCAGAGCATTTAAGACAAAAACAATCCGAGGCGGACTGGGTCAAAAAGGCGGAAACGATACGCAAACCGCTAGGGGCTATGGAGAACCGGTATATTGCGACGGCCGGCTATTCAAAAAAACCTTCGGGACTTCCTGAGGGAGAATATGTTATTGTTCAATTTTACGCGACATTCAAAAATCAGGCCTTGGCGCTGGAGACTATTACCATGGCCAAAGAAAAAGATAATGAATGGCGTGTTGCAGACTATGCCATCAAGTAATCAACATTCATAAACCAAAAAAAGATATGTCTGAAGAAAGCTTAATCTGGAAACCCAACGTCACGGTAGCCGCTGTCGTCGAACAGGACGGCAATTTTTTGCTGGTTGAAGAGCAGGTAACACCGGACGGACAAACGGTATTCAATCAGCCGGCCGGTCATCTGGAGCCCGGTGAATCGCTGGCTCAGGCTGTTGTCAGGGAAACACTCGAAGAAACCGGTTATACGTTTGTGCCGGAATGGCTAATCGGTATTTATCATTGGCATTCCGCGGATATTGACACGACTTACATCCGGTTTGCTTTTTCAGGGTATGTCACCGATATCGATCCGGATTTTGTGCGGGAAACGTCGATTATCTCGGCGAAATGGTATGACATACCGTTGATTGAAGAACTGACCATGCGTCACCGCAGTCCGCTGGTGAAACAATGCATTCAGGATTTTTTTGAAGGTAAGCGTTATCCGCTGGACATCCTGACCCACTACGATTAATTCGGTATGAAGAACAAGCATGTGATTGTCGGCATGTCGGGTGGTGTCGATTCGTCAGTTGCCGCTTATCTACTCAAACAGCAGGGTTATCAAGTCACCGGCCTGTTCATGAAGAACTGGGAAGATGACGATACCGATGAATATTGTTCTTCACGGGAGGATTTACTCGATGCGGTTTCGGTTGCCGATATTCTGGATATTCCCATGGAAGCCGTCAATTTTTCGGCGGAATACAAAGACCGCGTTTTTTCCAATTTTCTGCAGGAATACCAGGCCGGACGCACACCGAACCCGGATGTGCTGTGCAACGCCGAAATCAAGTTCAAAGCCTTTCTGGATCATGCATATCAACTGGGTGCGGATTATATTGCGACCGGACATTATGCGCAGGTTCGGGAATTTGAAGAGCGATTTCAACTGCTTAAAGGCGAGGACGGCGCCAAAGATCAAAGCTATTTTCTTTATCGCCTGAATCAACAGCAGCTTGCCAATACATTGTTTCCCATCGGCCATTTGTATAAACGCGAAGTTCGTGAGATTGCCAACGATTTAAAACTGCCGAATGCCGGAAAAAAAGACAGTACCGGGATTTGCTTTATCGGCGAGCGGCCTTTCCGGGAGTTTCTGAATCGTTACCTGCCGCACGAACCCGGCGAAATTCAAACACCCGACGGCAAAGTGGTTGGCGAACATATCGGACTGATGTATTACACCATCGGTCAGCGTCAGGGCCTGGGTATAGGCGGTACGCGTGATGGTGGCGATGAGCCGTGGTTTGTCAGTGGCAAGAAAATGGCTGAAAATGTACTGGTAGTGGTTCAGGGACACGACCATCCCAGTCTGCTGCAATCATCACTCAAAGCTGCCGATCTGACCTGGATCAGTGGCGAACAGCCGCATTGCAACTGGGTTTACGCGGCCAAAACCCGTTACCGGCAAAAAGATGCGCCGTGCATGATTGAGCGTTTCACAGACAATCAATGTCAGATTGATTTTGCCCAGGATCAATGGGCCGTTACGCCGGGTCAATCCGTGGTCGTTTATGAAAGCAAAGTTTGCCTGGGTGGTGGGATTATTATTGAATGAAACGCTGACGGGTCTTTTCTGTCTACCCATAAAATCATTCTCTTAATATCGCATTCTACAGTGTTTAATCATTAATGACGAAACACCATAGAATGCTTTACACAACTATAGATTAGTAATTTGATTCTTCATCAATTGATCTGGCTTTACCACCACCTTCCTGATCTTCAGCAGGCAGCTGATGGAAAGGCTGGATCGTTTTGCCATATGCTTCAGGATCAGGGGTTTCTGGTGCAGTAGGTCTACCACCACATGCGACTAACGCCAAAGCAACTGAAATAAATAATACATTCCTCAATTTCATAAAGCTCCCCTCCTTGTGATAACTATTAGACTGTTTCAAACAGCAAATAACACTCTAACGATTGTAGTTTTATGCCATTTTGATTTTAATCAAATAAACAAGACCCTTGGGGAAATTCAGGGCTCAATTATTGCCACCCAGCGCATGAATCAAATCGGGTAATAATTGACTTATTTCACCGGTCATCAAAACAAAATCACTGTCAAATACATCGTCCGCTGATTCTGATGACTCGGCAGCTTCCTTGACGATATCCAGTGGTGCGATGCGCTTGATCTGCAGATTATCCTGCAATACAAACGAAATTTTGTGCGCCCAGGTCAGCGCCAGCCGGGTGACTTTTTTACCGGCCTTGATATGCCTGCTAGTTTCATCGGCATCCAATACATGGTGCGAATAGCGAACAGTAGATTTTTCATTGTTCGCACTTTGCAGTTCGCACTCCCGGTCAATAGTAAAAGCAACCGGGGGTTCATCGCCAGACAACCAGCGCGTCATCACGGCTGACGGTGAGATTCTGGTTTCCAGCGGCGCAATTCGAAAACCCGGCACCGATTTAATGAATAATTCAATGACTTCCTCAGCCCTTTTGAGATTGGCGGTGTCGATGATCAGCAGTTTTTCAGCCGTATCAATCCAGACATAAGTCGTCTGCCGATGCACGAATGCGCGTGGCATCAACTCAATCAGCACCGCTTCCTTGATATCTCTGATTTGTTTCTTGCTCGGCCTAAACCCCTGGTGCTGCTCCATTACCGCGGCCCTGTCTTTGGCGTATTGGTTTATCACCGCAGCAGGCAACAGTTTTTTTTCCATACCGAAAGCAACAAGCAAATGCTGATTATACTGATGCACGAACTGGTCCAGACTCTCCTTCGGTTTCATCCAGCCGCGGCTTTGCATTTCCAATTGCAGACAATCCTGCAAAACATATTCGCTTAAAGCCCCTTCCAGTTTTGAAGGTTCCAGTTCATCACTGGTGATACGATAAATCAGTAAATTCTTAAACCACATGTTTTAAAAAATTTCAAAGTGTCCAATACGAACTGTTAAAAACAGGCGGGAATCATGTAAAATTCAGCCCGCAACTTATTTGCACAGCATCACCCAGGTGCTCTATCAATCTTATATTGTCAGGCACAGCGTTACCGTGGTGTTATGCATTAATGCACAATACACAAAAAAGGGCTGTTGCCTTTTCAAGTATTGCAACGCGATTGCAGGATACCACGGTAACGCCCTGTGGGTGAGCTTGTCAGCGCCCATGGACTGCGTTGTGCCTTTTGGTAATAGAATGACTATTTCCTGCAAGACAAGCCTTGCCATGCACACTGACACACTCAATGAACTCGGCAATATCAAATTGATAGGGTACTATCATCATGAAAAAACTCTACTCCGCCAACAATCTGATGGAAGCACATATTGTGCTGGATATGCTCGAACATGCGCTGATACCGGCACAACTTTTTAACCAGCACGCCCAGGGCGGCACGGGTGAGTTACCGTTTACGCATGCCTACCCGGAAGTCTGGGTGATACGGGATGAAGATTATGAACGCGGAAGAAAAATTGTTCAACAATATGAGGCCACACCGCAAAACAACGACATCATCCACTGCCCCACATGCGGCGAAGAAAATCCGGCTAATTTTCAACTCTGCTGGCAATGTGGCAACGGGTTGGAAATCACTACACCTCACACTTAAAGCTTAATGATATGCTGCCGTCCATCGAACAACGCCTAGCACACGAAATCAATGTCAAATTGCCGCAAATCCAGTCTACCATCCGGTTACTGGACGAAGGCGCCACCGTTCCCTTTATTGCGCGATACCGAAAAGAAATCACTGGCGGGATGGATGATGCCCAACTGCGCCTGCTCGAGGAACGGCTGTCCACATTGCGCGAGCTGGAAAAACGGCGTTCAGCCATCCTGGCTGCGACTGAAAAACAAGGCAAACTGATACCCGAATTGAAGCAAGCCATACTTCAGGCAGAAAATAAAGCCCAGCTTGAAGACTTGTACCTGCCCTATCGCAAGAAACGGCGCACTAAAGCGCAAATTGCGCTGGAAACAGGTTTGCAGCCCTTGGCTGAAGCTTTATTACATAACCCCAACCTGCATCCTGAAACGGAAGCCATGAAATATCTCAAAGCGTCGTTCGCCACAGAAGACGGAGAAAATCCCGGTGTGGCTGATAGCGAACAGGCTTTGCAAGGCGCGCAGTATATTCTGACCGAACGATTTTCCGAACAGGCTTCCCTGTTGCAAACCTTGCGCGAATATCTAAAAAGTCACGCCGTGCTCACCGCAAAAGTAGCCAAAGCCAAAAAAGACACCGATACACGCTTCACCGACTACCACGACTATGCCGAGGCGATCATCGGCAAGATTCCATCACACCGCACACTGGCTTTGTTACGCGGTGAACGGGAAGGTGTTTTAAAACTCAAGCTTTGTTTAAATACCGGCCTTGAAAAAAGCGCGAATGACAAAACACTGAATCCCTGTGAATCACTGATCGCCCGGCAATTTAACATTCAAAACCAGAAACGGCCCGCCGACCCTTGGCTTTTGGATACCGTACGCCTGAGTTGGCACAGCAAAATCTTTGGTCATCTGGAAACCGAATGCATGAATACGCTACGTGAGCAGGCCGAAAACGACGCCATCCAGGTTTTTGCACAAAATCTCAAGGCATTACTGCTCGCCTCCCCTGCCGGCCCGCGTGTTACCATCGACCTTGATCCGGGCTTGAGAACCGGCGTAAAAGTTGCCGCCGTCGATGCAATCGGCAAAGTACTGGCAGCCACGACGATTTACCCGCATGCCCCGAGGAATGACTGGAACAACGCACTCGAAACGTTAAAGCAACTGGCCGAACGCTATCAGGTATCGCTCATCGCCATCGGCAATGGCACCGCTTCACGGGAAACCGATCAACTGGCTAAAGACCTGATCAAAAAATATCCGCAGCTAAAGTTAACATCATTGATGATATCAGAGGCTGGCGCTTCAGTATATTCAGCTTCTGCGCTGGCCAGCACGGAATTGCCCGATCTGGATGTATCGCTGCGTGGCGCAGTATCGATTGCCCGGCGGCTGCAGGATCCGCTATCCGAACTGGTCAAGATCGATCCGAAATCCATCGGAGTCGGTCAGTACCAGCACGATGTCAACCAGAAACAACTGGCGCATACACTCGACAATGTTGTAGAAGACAGCGTCAATGCCGTAGGTGTTGACATCAACCTGGCTTCTGCAGCATTGCTGCAGTATGTGGCCGGTCTTAACAGCAAAATTGCACAGAGCATTATCACCTACCGTAATGATCATGGCCCATTCAATCAGCGAGAAGACTTGCTGAAAGTCTCCGGCCTCGGTGAAAAAACCTTTGAACAGGCCGCCGGCTTTTTGCGCATCCCGAATGGTAAAAATCCGTTGGATGCGTCTGCCGTGCACCCGGAATCGTACCCGTTGGTTGAACAGATTCTGACCAATATGCAACTGGATATCCGCTCACTAATCGGCAACCAGATCGTTTTGAAATCAATCCGCCCGGAAAAATACGTCAATGCGCAATTTGGCCTGCCAACCGTCAAAGATATCCTGCAGGAACTCGAAAAGCCCGGTCGCGATCCTCGCGCCACCTTTAAAACGGCAACCTTCAAAGAAGGTGTTGAAACACTAAGCGATCTCCACTCCGGCATGACGCTTGAAGGCGTAGTCACCAATGTCGCCGCATTTGGTGCGTTTGTCGATATCGGCGTGCATCAGGATGGCCTGGTGCATATCTCAGAGCTTGCCAACACATTTGTTAAAGACCCGCATGCCATCGTCAAAGTCGGGCAGGTCGTCAAAGTAAAGGTGATCGACATCGATGAAAAACGTAAGCGGATCGCACTGACCATGCGTTTCTAAAACAGACAATATCTGAATCAAGATGCTGTCGTTCCCTGGTGAATAACCAACTGGCCGAACGGAATATTCCACTGCTGCTGGTTACAAACGTCTACGGCAAACCGTTGCAGATCGCGCTTGATGGTATAATAATCACCCGCTGCACTGCCTTCGAAGGTGACAATAATTTTATAATCCAGCGACGAGGCATTCGCCAGTTCAAAATTGACCCAGATCCCTTTGAGTGACTGACCATAAGGTTCCTGCAGCAGTCGTTCGCGTATACCTTCCTGAAATAACTTCGGTATGGCCGTGGTGCCTTGCGGCTGGTATTGATAATCAATACCGATCACGCTGGTAATCAAAAACCCCTCGGAAAGATTTTTCGGGCTGGCACTCAAAAAATCTGAGACAGCATAGGTTTGTGGCATCGCGCCATCACTCAATGACAGTTGCACACTGTCCAATGTAATACATTTCACCCGGCCATACCGGTCATCATTAAGCATGACATAATCACCCACCCGGCATGGAAACCACGGCTCGTCTTCCGCACAGGGACGCGAAACGTAATTAATCAATTCCGACAGCGGCACGCGCAATTTCAAATCCGGCAAAACCGGATTGAACAGCCTGGCATAATATTGCAGACGATCAATCTTCATCGTAATGCCTTGATAATTGATACATTCACCTTCTCTGACCGCACCGGTATTGAGTAGCAATTTAAGCTCATTAATATAGCGTGGGATGGAATTCTTGAGCACCCAGATAACACTAACCAGCAGCAATACCGTGACTGCCAGCAATACCTGGTCATCACGCACACTGAACACATAAAACATAGCCGCTATGGCGAGCATGATGGTAAAGCTATGGTAAATCAGCGCTGTTAATCGCTGATAATAAGTCCAGCGTACGTTCTTCCTGATAATGATTCTGACCATTAATTTCCAGAATCCAATCAGCAATAGATAAATCCCTGCAAACGCACCTAGCGCCATCATCAGTGTCGCGCCACGCCCAACGACAAACTGCCTGACATGTTCCTGAAAAGGTATTTCTCTGGCTTCCTGGGAACGAACCATTTCATTGAGTTGAAACTGCGCAACTTCAAGCAAATGATCATTTTCCTGAAATTCGTCACGCCATTTTTTCTCGATTTGCTCAAACTGTTCCAAGGCCACCGGCTCCAAAATACTTTTGTCAAACTTGGCGATATGTTTCAGTACTTCACCGATTTCCTTGTCTTGATTCTGATAAAACGCAATTCTCTTTTTTAGATTGTCCTGTTTGCGCCTGTCTTCGGTCATCTGTCGCAATTCGCTCAGCACCGGCTCCAAGACTTCCAGCAAATCCTTCTGCCAGTCGAATGGCTCTATTTCCTTGGTTTCTTTCGCTAATTCCTGCCCGGCAGTCAGAATCATTTCAAAAGACAGCGTTTGTTCTTCAATTGCCCGGCTTATTTCGTCGATTTCTGCTTGAATTTTGTTTTTTTCCTGCTCGGTTTTTGCCTTTTTTAACAAGGGTAACCGGCTCTCGATTTCCTTCTGCTGCAATGCGATGTTATTCACAATATCGTTGAGCTTGCCGGTTAGCAGTGCCGAGTCCGTTTCTACCGCCGGCGCCTCATTTTCTGCACGCACACCTTCAGCAAAAACCATCAACATGAATAACAACACGATAGCCAGTAAACAGTTAGTTTTCTGATAATTCATAAGCAACAACGTAAAAAAATATGCTAAGAAACTGCCGATTGGTTCTCAGTTAAAAAAAACTGTTCCACATCGGCAAGCTGGCGGGTACGTTTCATCGGCGGCAGGCTTTGCCAGATTCTCCGGCCATAGGACTTTGTTGTCAAACGCGGATCGCATATCATCAACACGCCACGGTCGGTTTCATCACGAATCAAACGCCCGGCGCCCTGTTTCAGGCTGATCACGGCGTGCGGCAGCTGGTACTCCATGAACGCATTACCGCCGTCACGGTTTATTTTATCGATGCGCGCCGACAAAACAGGATCATCCGGCGGTGCAAACGGCAGTTTATCGATAATCACCAGCGACAACGCTTCGCCACGCACGTCTATGCCTTCCCAGAACGAATGGCTGCCGATCAGAATCGCATTTTCCAATTCACGAAAGCGCTTCAGCATATGCGAACGCGAGCCGTCCCCCTGCAGCAACAATGGGTAAGTAATGTTTTCGGCTGTAAACGCTTCGCGCAGTTGATCGTGCACCCGCTGCATGGCGCGCAGACTGGTGCATAAAACAAACGCACGCCCACGGCTGGCTTTGAGCACCGGCAACGCGGCATTAACGACACTGTCGATATAATCGCGATGACTGGGTTCCGGCAGCCCGGTCGGCACATACAACAGCGCCTGTTCGGGATAATTGAACGGGCTGTCCCAGCATACCGATTGCGCTTCACCAAGCCCCATTTCGTTCAGATAATGATCGAAATTCTGTTTGACTGATAATGTTGCCGAAGTAAAAATCCAGGCGCGCGGTGAGGCATTGAGCTGCCGGCTAAAGATTTCCGCAATCGACAGCGGTGTGGCGTTCAACTGAAGCACCCGGCTGTAAACTTCCACCCAGCGTACATAGTCTGCACCTTCTTCATCCTGCCCTGAATTGCACCAGCGTTTGATCAAACCGATATGATCATGCGCACGACGCCAGCAATTCTCCAGTCCTTCGGAACGTTCCGCCTGCGTTTCAAGAATGGCGGCCAGATCGGACAATTTCTCAATCAACTGATTCAACGCCGGTTTGAATGCCTTGTTTCTTTCAATGACAGGTAATGCGAAACGCACATTCTCATCTTCCACCGACAGACGCAAATCCTTCGCGGCTTTTTCCATCGCAGCGATTGCATCGGGCAACGCTATGCAATCTTGCGCCGACTGGATCGTTTCAATCTGGCAATCCTGCGCCAGATCCAGCAACTGACCGGTACTGACCGATTCACCAAAAAAAAGGCTTGCGGTTTCCGGCAGTTGATGCGCTTCATCAAAAATTACAGTATTGCACGCGGGCAGCAACTCGGTCAGCCCTTCGTCACGCAACATCACATCAGCGAAGAACAGGTGATGATTCACCACCACGACATCCGCCGCCAAAGCGTTCTTCCGTGCTTCCATTAAAAAACATTTTTTATAATCCGGGCATTCCGAACCCAGACAGTTCTCCCGTGTAGCCGTCACATGATGCCAGATCATCGCATTTTCCGGCACTGCACTCAGTCCGCTCTTGTCGCCATCCTTGCTGCGCATCGCGTAACGTTCGATCAATTGCAGGTACTTGATTTCATCGCGATTAATAAATGTCAGATGATTATCCTGCAGGCTTCTTTCCAGATGATAATGACAGATATAATTGGCGCGCCCTTTGAGCAAAGCCACCGTTACCGGAACATTCAACGCTTTGCGTACACTCGGAATATCTTTGTTGAACAACTGGTCCTGCAGCGTTTTGGTTCCGGTAGAAATAATCACCTTACCGCCCGCTAGCAGTGCAGGCACCAGGTACGCAAATGTTTTTCCAGTGCCCGTCCCGGCTTCGGCAACGAGCAAACCGTTTTTCTCAATGGTTTCGGCAATCGCCTGAGCCATCTCCTGCTGCTGACTACGCATCCGGTACCCCGGTATGTGTTTGGACAACAGACCGTCTGAAGCGAAAACCGGGTTGAGATCAAGCATAAACTAAAAAATGAAAATGGTTACCTCCTTCTATTATACGCACCGTGTAAAGCGCGAGTAAGGTTAAGACTGATTACTGCTTGAACAAAAGCTCTCCATGAAATGACCGGCTTTCATCTAAACCAATGTTTTACATAGATTCATCACAACACACAGGCTATAATGCCATCACTGCATTGCTTATAGAATAATGATGGCAACCATCCTTGCTGAACGGTCACTTGTTTAGCACAAAATCAATTGGAGACTGTATGACCACAAATTCCAAAACACAAAACATGGCACTGTTTTGTGATTTTGAAAATATCGCACTTGGTGTACGAGACGTCAAATATGCGGCGTTCGACATCAAAAAAGTACTCGAACGCTTGCTGCTCAAAGGCAATATCGTTGTCAAAAAAGCCTATTGCGACTGGGAACGATATAAGGAATTCAAATCAGCCATGCATGAAGCCGCATTTGAATTGATAGAAATCCCGCATGTACGTCAATCCGGCAAAAATTCAGCTGATATCCGCATGGTTGTGGATGCGTTGGATCTCTGTTATACCAAGGCGCATGTCGATACTTTCGTCATCATCAGCGGCGATTCCGATTTCTCGGCATTGGTAAGTAAACTGCGCGAAAACAATAAAGTAGTTATTGGTGTCGGTGTCAAGAAGTCCACATCCGACCTGCTGATTTCCAGCTGCGACGAATTCATCTATTACGATGACCTGATTCGGGAAACCGAAAAAAACCAAAAAGCCAAACGTAAAGCAGCAGTCAAAAAAACAGTGCCCCAGAACAACGACAAATCAGAGGAAGACAAAAAGCAGGAGGCGCTGGATCTGGTTATGGAAACGGTTGAAGATTTATTCGAGGAACGCGGCGCAGAAGAAAAAGTATGGGGATCAATGATCAAGCAGACTTTAAAACGACGCAAACCGGGGTTTAACGAAACCTATCACGGCTTCCGCACTTTTGGAAAATTACTGGAAGCCGCTCAGGAGAACAAGCTACTTGAACTGGAATATGACGAAAAATCGGGAGGTTATATCATCAAAAGCATTACCCAGGAAGAATAGCATTCCATTATCCTGAAAACCTCCATATTATGTCACCAAAGAATAACGCATGTATAACCGAGTCCGGAAGTGGATTAAAACAGGCAAAAATTAATCAAGATGTTGTTGAGTTGTTGTTAATGATCGGTCAACAGGCACTCGATCATTTTCCGCAACTGGATGAAATCACTGATAATAAAAAACGCCAATACGCTCAATATCTTAAATCGCAGATTTCACCATCCATTGCAGAAACATCAACATCAATTTTTAGTCCGTCGCACCGTTTTTATATACTGCGTGGCGGATGCCCCTAGTTTTTCATGGATCCCTAAGGTGTTATTTTGAATAATATTGAAAATACCCAATGCTTGAATTGCGGCAATGCGTTAAAGCATGGCTATTTACTCGGCAAACATAATAGAATCAGGTGGTCAACTTCCAGCAAAGGAATGACTATCTTTCACGGTGTCCCTTTAAACACCTTGAAAAAGGGCCATTGGGGCAACTGGAAAAACTGGTTCTATGGGCCGAGCATACCGGCAACAAGATGCGAGCACTGTAAAATAGTCTTCTTGCCTTATGACAATGACACGCAAGAAACCCCCAAAAAAGAAATAATGGCATGCACAATAATCGGCCTTATTTTCATTGTGGCAGCTATTGCAACAGCCGGAATAATATTCTTCACAAACTATTTTTTTGTGGCAATTCCCGTCGTATTCTTAATCATTGGCGGCATTTTCTCATTACTGATTTTGTTACTGGGTTTTATTTTTTTGAAGCATGCAACTGACAAGTACCGTATGCGCCAGCATGCTTAATCACTATGCCCCTAACAAATGGGCTGTCCAGCATGCGGCGGCGAAATATGTAACAGAAGCTTAATCTCCCACTACAGTCTCAAGCCTTACCGGGTATGTCAGGATTGCCAGGCACGCTATACTGACTCCAGTACTCCTTCAACTTAATATTTACGGATACAGTTAGTTTTTCAGTGTTACTGGCAAGGCAGGTCTTGCAGACAATGGTTATTCCCTTGTCAAAAGACCTAACACAGTCAGTGACACTGAAAAGCTAACCCAGCGGGCACTCACAAGATATCCTGTCACTGTGTTACAGCACTTGCTAATGGAGCAACCATTCGCCACGCGCAGCGCCTTATGACAAAATATCTTGTGTGTGCTGTACTCTAAAATATTAAGTTAAAGGGGTGCTAGCTCAATTTGGACAACTGTAAAGGAAAGTGTCGTTGCAATCCGAACAGATTTCAGATTTATCGGGTAATAAAAAAACAACAGCCAGCATATTGCCGAGGCAATTCAATATTG
>JAGRFM010000101.1 GCA_020446045.1 Nitrosomonas sp. | reverse complement strand
TCTCCTTAAGTTTTAATTTCAAATCCGTTGCATTGGCCTGATCCATGATCAAACCTGCGATGGTGAAACTATAAAACAACAATCACTCCCAATTGTGGAGACAATGTAAACTCTTTGTGAAATGTGATTTTCAATCGCTTGAAACAGATAACAGCATGGATGTAGTGACTGATGAATAAGCGATAAATGCTATCATGTCAAATAGTCAGCTTTCCATACACTGAATTTCCATGCCATGACATCAATCAAGCCTAAGTCACCGCTTGCGCAGCAATTGACCGGATTGCTGTCGTGCTATCCCACTATCAGACTGGCGATATTGTTCGGTTCACAGGCAAATGCCGGACAACCGAAACGTTTGGACAGTGATATTGATCTGGCGATACTGGCCGATTCACCCTTGAGCAGCACATTTAAACTGCAATTGATAGAAACCATCGGCGCCGAACTGGGCCGCCCAGTTGATATCGTCGATGTATATGACGCGCCTGAACCGATTCTCGGTGAAGTGTTCAAGGGGCAACGACTGCTAGGCGACGATGCAACGTATGCGCAACTACTGACCCGCCATCTGTTGAACACTGCCGACTTCGTACCATTACAGCAACGAATACTCAAAGAAAGGCGTGAGCGATGGATACAGTCATCCTGATCGAAAAACTGGAATCGCTACGTCGTTGTATACGGCGTATCGAAGACAAAAAGCCAATCGATATCGATCAATTAAAACAGGATATCGATCTGCAGGACATCCTGGTTCTCAATCTTACCCGCGCCGTACAACTCGCTGTTGATATCGGCAGCCATATTATCAGTCAATCCGAGCAAACAACTCCAAAGACCATGGGTGACATCTTTGCCGTACTGCAGCAGATGGGTGCCATTTCCGCACAAACACGCACGCAGCTAAAAAAAGCCGTTGGTTTTCGGAATGTAGCAGTTCACCAATACGAAGCGATCAACTGGGAAATCGTCTACGCGGTTTGCGAGCAGTCTATTCAGGATTTCCGGCAGTTTGCGCGAGAGACATGCCACTATGCCGGTTTGTGAGTGGACTATCAATCTTAACGGTGTAGAATGCAAATTAGTTTCCATTCAATTAGATATTGAATGTCCGAATTCGACCCAAAGGAGACGGTGAGATAGTATAAAATCCCTTTTAAAATGATAACACTCACATTATAGGTGCATTTGAAGAGATGTGTACTTTTGCGTTAGCAAAGGTGCAGCAGCGGGTTCAGCGTCACTTCAATATGTTGTTAATTTTCTCATTAGGGTTTATTGCGGCTCCGATACGGCTACGTATGTGAACTGACTTCGATTGTACTAGACATTCAAATCTCTTCATCAGGTTGTAATCCACCAATCTTGCATCTCCATTGCTGAACATGAGCACGCTGATTAGCTCACGAAAATCCAAGATATGGAAGAACTCCTTGGTTTCAAGACTCGCTTCCAAAAGGGCAGATACCACTTCTGACCAATCACCCTCATGCATAAGTTCAGTCAGCAAGACAATGCAATGCATTGGCTGATTGAGCACCAATTCTACAGAATTGCCTTCGTGATTCAGTACTCTGGCTCCTGAGCGAGCAGTTTTCGACGCTCCCACGAGCTGTGATATGGCTTTTAATCCTTGCTTCTGTATGCCTTTCAATCGCCGGTCTCTACTACGGTTAATACCAGCTCGCAGGACAGATAAATCTTTTGACTCCATGAGAAAAGTGCCATATTCATGGGTCGCCATTATGTCTGTAAGCTCACGCAACTTCTTCCCCTCCTGTACTTTTGGTGTCTTCGTCAAGGTTTGCGGAAAAACAGACTCTAGTGATGCCCAAACAGCCCGTTCTAAGACTTCACCCTCTTCACCGTCATTGATAGATATCATGTGCGATTCAGACTGACCGTAAAAATACACTCGATTAGATGTCCAGTCATCGTAGGTGAGTGGAAGAGCGAGTATTTCCAAAGCAGCGTCCGTTACTTTCATAGCGCTATCCGTAATTTCGCAAAACTTGTCAAGTACGGCAATAGCTTCCTCTGAATACTCTCCGGAGTAGAACTCAGTATGCTCAGACAAGAAGCGTTGAAATTCCTTGCAACTCTGAAAAGAAAGTTCAATATTTGACCATGCCACGCACACTCCCATTTCGTTGAATAAAAATATTGGAGATGTTCCACTTCGGGAAATTCGTTGAATGGCAATATGTTCCTCTAAGTGGCGGTGCACACTACAGAACAGAACGGGAGCTTCGGGAACGTCATAGATCCGGATGCCGGCACAGAGATAACCATTCTTCGTTCCAACCAGCAGTTCAAGTTTTGCACCTACCAATAGAGACTTGGCAGTACTGGTGGGAAGTTTGACCAATACAGCTGTATCTTCACCACCGTTCGCCAGTACGAACCAAGCTCCAGCCTCCTCAGACCGAATTTCTTTGTAAACACGTTCTGATGGAATGTGCATTTGGTCCTAACTAGAATTAGATGTCAAAATGAAATCTAACACCTCAAGTTGAATACTATCTCTATAATCTTCATGATAATATATCGATGTGGCTTTATTATAACAATGCCAGATTATAAGTGGTCTATTGAAAAAATTGACTGGCTACTTTTGGCCGACAGCTGTCATTTCAAAACTTTTACAACTCAATAATCGCATATTGTACCTTTACCAAACAACAATGCTCAAACATTAAGTTGACTCGCCTAATCATTCTTTAATTGTTCATTTTCACATCCAAAGTTGTCACTTTTTATATTCAGTCACTAATCCATAAAACTGGAATTTTTTTGCAACCCAAAAGATTCGATTATCAAGGATAGTTGTTGCTGTTGTCGATCTAGCGAAAACCGTTAGCCATTTGCAAACAACTTTAATCAACCTTAGAAAATACACAAAGAAGCACACCAAAACACAATTACATGATTTAAATCAACAAGTTCAACTGCTTTTCTTGCAATCCTGATTTGGATATGTAATGATCATATTCAAAGGAGGGCTTTATGATGCAAACCTTTCTCAATAGCAGCAATTTTCCGGCTGAATCCGAGGACGAATCCCAACATCTTGAAGATGCGCTTCACCAAATTCTCGAGCAAGATTATCAGGGCAGTTTCTATGCCATGCTTGGCCGTTATCAGCGTATTCTGGCTGACAACCATCAAAAAGATGTGTGGCCTGATGTGCACAAAAAACTGGAAACATTGTTCAAATGCGGGAAACCCGAGATCATCGATGGCCCGATGATCGGCATTCCGGTCTCGATACGCGACAGTGATTATTTCAAGAATCTGGATCAATCGGAGCCCGCCGAGCGGTCTGTTATTGCCAATATCGAACTGATGGCAACGGCCTGGAATGCGACGTATGCCGATACGGGTTTGTGGATGGGCAAGACGTTTGAGCCTGTTTCGCGTGAAACCGTTGCTAAAAAAACCGATAATGATGCGCCAGCCCTAAAAGCGTTTAATGCAGAAACAGCACGGATAGGACGCAATTTTTTCCGTGAACCGCCTGATCCGAATCTTATCCAGGCTATTGGCCTGCCTGGATTGACCGTATTGTGGTCGTTGAAAGAACGCCCGATGAACACCACTGCAGAAGGATTTGACGGTGAACTGGTTGCACAAAATCTGAATAAGGAAAAGGCGATTCCTTACAGCATGACGGGCGGTTATTTCCTGTGTAATACGGGGCAGTCGGTCGTGCCCGAAATGAACGGCAAGGAAGTGTATCAACTGAATTATCGTTGGCCTGATTTAAAGCCCAGTTTCCCGATGACCAAGTTGATTGATGAAATCGTGCGTATAGACGAGGGAATTTATCTGGGGCAACTCGTGTTTGCCACACGCCATTTCAGTCTCGGCAGCATTACCCTACCCAACGGCGAAGTGATTTCTCTCGGTGAAGATTATCCGCATCGTGGTTTTTGGGAAAAACTCAAACGCCTGTTTGGATTGGGCGGGGAAGATGATCCTCAATATTACGGTTATCAGAACAATGGTTATTTTTTGATGATCGACCCTGCATTTGC
>JAGRFM010000100.1 GCA_020446045.1 Nitrosomonas sp. | reverse complement strand
TACGGCCCGAAAGAAAACGCCCATCCGGATACGCTGGCGCAACACCTGGCTGAGAATGGACTGGATGATCAGGATATTTTATTCTTGTTGAGAAATTTTAATGCTGGCGCCAAAGCCTTTGCACAAGTGAGCAAACACTATGAAAAAGGAAAGCAAAAAGACCAAAACCATTAAAGTCGATTACCTGGCCCGCGTTGAGGGTGAAGGGGCTTTTCATATTAAAATCGAAAACAATCAAGTCAGCGAAGCTCACCTCAATATTTTCGAACCACCACGGTTTTTTGAAGGTTTTCTCAAAGGCCGCAGTTTTCGCGAAGCACCGGATATTACGGCACGTATTTGCGGTATTTGCCCCGTCGCGTATCAAATGAGTTCGGTACATGCCATCGAACTTGCCTATGGCGTGAATGTTCCGGAACATATCCGTTTGTTGCGCCGTCTGCTTTACTGTGGTGAATGGGTTGAAAGCCATGTGTTACATATTTATATGCTGCATGCACCTGATTTTCTGGGTTTCCCGGATGCCATCACGATGGCCAAAAAACATCGCAGTGTTGTCGAGCGCGGCCTGCGTTTAAAAAAGGCGGGAAACAGCATTGTCAATTTGCTGGGCGGCCGGGAAATTCATCCCATCAATGTCAAAGTCGGCGGCTTTTATCGCCTGCCAACCAAAGACCAATGGTCGGCGTTGACGGATGAACTCAAGTGGGCGCGTGACGCGGCCGCAGAAACTGTGCGCTGGGTTAAAGACCTCCCCTTTCCCGATTATACGTTTGATTATCAATTTGTGTCTTTAAAGCATGAATACGACTATCCGATGAATGAAGGGTTGATCGGTTCATCATCGGGTCTGGCCATTCCCGCATCAGATTACGAAAACGAATTCCAGGAAGTCCACGAAAAAAGATCAACCGCTTTGCATTCCATCCGTAAAGACGGCTCCAGTTATCTCACCGGCCCTTTGGCGCGTTACGCGCTGAATTACGACCAGCTGTCCGCCGAAGCGCGAAAACTGGCTGAAGAAGCCGGTCTTGGCAAGATCTGCCTGAACCCGTTTAAAAGTATCATCGTTCGGGCGGTGGAGACATTTTACGCTTTGGACGAGGCCTTGCGCATCATTGCGCTCAATCCCGAAGGCGCTGCCGCGGTTGATGTCGAACCTGGCGTTGCATGCCGGGGTTTTGCCGCCACCGAAGCACCACGCGGCATCTTGTACCACCGCTATTCACTGAATGAGCAAGGTCTTATCGAAGCCGCCAAAATTGTCGCGCCAACCAGCCAGAACCAGCGCATGATTGAAGACGATCTCAAAGCAATGGTCAGCGGCATCCTCGATTATGACGACGACCGTATGCGCCATCGGTGCGAACAAAGCATCAGGAATTACGATCCCTGCATTTCCTGTTCGGCACATTTTTTAAAATTGAAAGTGGAACGACAGTGATCAGCGTTCAACACTCTCCACACCTTGGCGAAAAACCGCTGATCATTGCCATTGGCAATCCCTGGCGTGGCGATGACGGTGTCGCAGTGAAGGCGCTTGAAAGCCTGCAACAAAACTATGCCGGTGCATTTGAATTTAAACACTGCCAGGGGGAAGCGACAACACTGATGGAACTGTGGAAACACCGTGAAGACGTCAGAGTTATCGATGCGCTTTCAAGCGGTCAATTTCCGGTCGGCAGCGTGCAGGTTTTTGAACCGATAAAGCAAACACTGCCCGCTGAGCTCTTTACGATTTCTTCACATGGCTTCGGGTTGTTTGAAGCCATCCAGCTCAGTGAAGCGCTGGATTGTTTACCGAAAAATCTGCGCCTGGTTTGTATCGAAGCCAGCAACTTTGCCGTGGGGCAAGGGCTTAGTCCCGAAGTGAAACAAGCAATAGATAAGATCATTGAAGAAACCATCCGATGAACGGATTTTATTATGCATGAAAAATCATTAATGACCGGTCTCATGAAAAAAATCGTCGAACTTGCCAGCGCCGAAGGCGCCAGCAAAGTTACCCGCGTCAGCGTCTGGCTCGGTGCGCTGTCGCATATGTCGGAAAGTCATTTTACCGAGCATTTTTTGGAATCCAGCCGCGGTCATATCGCGGAAGGTGCACATCTGGACATTGAATGTTCGGAAGACCATCAACATCCGCATGCCATGGATATCCTCTTGAAGGAGATCGATGTCGAAACATAATGAACAAATAGAACCTGGCGAAC
Source organism: Nitrosomonas sp. (assembly GCA_020446045.1). GTDB lineage: Bacteria > Pseudomonadota > Gammaproteobacteria > Burkholderiales > Nitrosomonadaceae > Nitrosomonas. Next base: position 14,144 of record JAGRFM010000100.1, on the reverse strand, counting down.
AACGAAAACAAGGCTGGCGTGTTGAAATCAACGGCCTCGTGCAGGGCGTCGGATTCCGCCCGTTTATCTTTCGCCTGGCAAAACAGCACGGACTTAAAGGCAACGTCATGAACAGTCCGCTGGGAGCTGTATTGGAATTATGGGGCGATGTTACCGAACTCGAGTCTTTTCTTAAAGCTTTACAGAAAACACTTCCAGCGGTTGCGCATATCGATCAAATAAAAACCCATGCGGATAATGCACAAGAGGAACCCGTTGATTTCACTATTAGAACAAGCGAAACGCACACGGATGTGAATACCCGGCTTCCGCTCGATCTCTCGCTGTGCAGACAATGCCGCCAGGAAGTGCTCGATCCGGAAAACCACCGCCATGGATACGCGTTTATCAGTTGCGAGGACTGCGGGCCGCGATTCAGTATTTTGCAACAGCTACCGTTTGACCGCCACCATACCGCGATGAATGATTTTCCACTGTGCAAAGCCTGTCAGCAGGAATATGACAACCCCGATGACCGGCGCTTTTATTCACAAACCATCAGCTGTCCCGAGTGTGGCCCAACTCTTTACTTTACCGATCCGCAAGGGCAGCAACTTGCCAAAAATCAGGAAGCGATCACACTATGCTGTGAAAAGTTACGTGCCGGTAAAATCATTGCATTAAAAGGCATTGGCGGCTTTCAATTACTCGCCGATGCTGCAAACGCGCAGACGGTGAATCTCTTGCGTCAACGCAAACACCGTCCGGCCAAAGCGTTTGCACTGATGGTCAGGGATACGGCAGAAGCTGCAAAACTGTGCCACCTGTCAACCGCGGCAAAACAACTCCTGGAAAGCCCCGCAACACCGATTATCCTGGCACGCCAGAAAGAAAACACAGTTGGAATAAGCACAGTCGTTGCACCGGGATTGCGTTATTGGGGCGTGATGCTACCGGCTTCTGCACTGCACCTGCTGATCATCAACCAGTTTGCAGGCCCGTTGATTGCCACCAGCGGCAATCTCAGCGGCGAACCACTCATTCTCGATAACGAAGAAGCATTGGCAAATCTTGGTGAGATTGCCGATTATTTTTTAATGCATAACCGTACCATTACGCACATGATGGACGATCCTGTCGCTTTTGTTGATGAACAGGGGCAACAGCATTGGCTGCGCCACGGACGCGGCACCGCACCGCTCACCACACATCTTGACGATCGTTGGAAAACGACTGTGGCGCACGGCGGGTTATGGAAAAACAGCTTTGCCATTCTTGATAAACAGCGACTGGTTTTAAGCCAGCATTTTGGCGATATCGATCACCGTCAGGTTCTTCATCGCAGGCATAATGAACTCAAATCCTATCTCCGGTTGATCAGAATTAACACCGATAACACGGATAGCCTTGGTCGTGAGTATATCGATAATCATCCCGAGCTATCGGAAATCGCCTCCCAGAATGCCGATTCACCTCCCCATCACCTGGCGCATGCCGCGTCGGTGATTTTAAGCTGTGAACTACAGAACAAAGCGCCAATTCTCTGTTTATGCTGGGATGGTTTGGGTTATGGCCCTGAGCAGCAACTTCGCGGCGCCGAGGCTTTTCTTTATCGAGGTGGAGCAGATTTTCAACATAGTGCCGGACTGTATCCCATCCGCTTGTTGGGCACGGATGCCGCGCGCCACTGCTGGCGTGTAGCCTTCAGCATGGGGCAGGAACTCGACGTTGACATTGATATTCCCGTTACCAGAAATGAGCTGCAAACGCTTAAGCAACAATGGCGCAAACAATTCAATACGGCTGATGTTTCCAGCATGGGGCGCCTGTTTGATGGATTGTCCTATCTCTTGAGCGGATGCCCGGAAAACAGCTACGAAGCCGAAGCCGCATTACGCCTGGAATCCCTTGCCGCCGAATTGTCAACGAACATTGAAGGATTTCAGCTCAAGCCAATCACACAAGAATACCTGGAAATCGACTGGCGACCGCTTTTTAACAGCATTCTCGATCAACTGAAAAAAGGCAGCCCAAAGCCTGCACTTGCCTATGCGTTTCACCAGCAGTTGGCCGAATTGGTTCTCATGCTTGCACGCCATTGGCAAATCAAACAGGTAGCAGCAGCAGGCGGTGTGTTTCATAATCAACTGTTAGTCAAACTCTGCCAACAACGGTTACAGGAAAATGGCATACAATTTTATTTGCCCCGGATGATTCCGGCAGGCGATGGCGGCCTCTCGTGGGGACAGGCGGCATTACATATCTTACAATCAGGAAGGAGTATGGATTATGTGTCTCGGTCTACCCGGTCAAATTAAAAGCATCACCGGTGAAGATCCGCTGTTCAAAAGTGCGCAGGTTGCCTTTGGCGGCGTACAACGGCAGATCAGCCTGATGTACACACCCGACGCCCAGTGCGGTGACTATGTTCTGGTGCACGCTGGTTTTGCCCTGTCCGTCATCGATCAGGATCGTGCGTCGACGCTTTTATCGGCTCTGGAATCGGAGACATCGGAGAATAAGGCAACATGAAGTATGTCGACGAATACCGCCGGCCTGAAAAAATACTGCGGTTACGCGACGCCATGCACCAACTGGTCAGCAGACCCTGGACGATTATGGAAGTTTGCGGCGGCCAGACGCACAGTATCCTGCATCATGGTATCGATCAACTGCTACCCGACCCGGTAGAGCTGATCCACGGTCCCGGCTGCCCCGTTTGCGTAACCGACACCAGCCTTATCGATCAGGCTATTGAACTGGCGCTCACGCCGGGTATCTGCCTATGTACTTACGGCGACATGATGCGCGTTCCCGGCAGCATAGAAAGTTTATTCAGCGCACGGGCAAAAGGTGCGCGTATTGAAATCATCTATTCACCCACCGACGCCGTTACATTTGCCCAGCAACATCCCGATCTCAACATCGTTTTTTTTGCCGTGGGATTTGAAACCACTGCACCGGCTTCTGCCGCCGCCGTCTTGATGGCGGAAGCTTTGTCCCTGGATAATTTTTATCTGCTCGCATCCCATGTGCGGGTACCGCCAGCGTTAGAAGCATTAATGCAGAATAAAGACTGCCGCGTTCAGGGATTTCTGGCGGCCGGTCACGTCTGCACCGTGATGGGCTATCATGAATACCACCAACTGGCGCAAACCTATCACGTTCCGATCGTCGTAACCGGCTTTGAGCCGCTGGATATTATGGAAGGTATTTACTTATGCCTGCGCCAACTCGAAACGGGCAAACATGCCGTCGAAAACCAGTACCGCCGTTGCGTGCGTGAGCAAGGCAACGTGCATGCCCAGGAAGCCATCCATAAAGTGTTTCAGGTTGTCGACATGCCGTGGCGTGGTATGGGTGTAATCCCCGCCAGTGGATTCAGCCTGAACCGGCACTATGTGCATCGGGACGCATCAGTGTTATTACAGCATGCGCCGACGACCAGTAAAACGAACACCAACGATCCGTGCCTTGCCGGACAGGTTTTGCAAGGCATCATCAAACCACCGGCTTGCCCCGCGTATGGCAAATCCTGCACACCGGAACACCCACTTGGCGCACCTATGGTTTCTTCAGAGGGGGCTTGTGCGGCTTATTATCACTATTATGGGCATCTCTAAAAACCCACACTTTGCGAGCATCTGTTTTACAGATTGCCTGCTTACCCCTTCTGTCACAATACTTCGTTGCTCACAAAAAATATTTCCTGACATATCAACTATATGCTGCGTCAATATTTTTTGTTCTTGCCTCGTCTTGTTTAAAACTCTGAATTTTTAGAAATACCCATGTGCCATTTTGCATAGAAAGGAAATTTCATAATGAACCAGGATAATTTCAACTGCCCCATTCCGCATCACGATGACGAGCGTATCAGCATTGCGCATGGCGGTGGTGGTCTGATGATGCATCGCCTGCTGGAAAAAACCATTTTTCCGCGCGTATCTCCGGAACAGGCGCACGCATCACAGGACAGCGCTCTCATTGCCGACAGTTTGGCCCTGAGCACGGATTCTTTTGTCGTCAGTCCGCTGTTTTTTCCCGGAGGCGATATTGGCAGGCTTAGTGTATTCGGCACCACCAATGATCTGGCCATGGTCGGTGCTGAGGCCAATTATTTAAGTCTTGGCCTGATTCTTGAGGAAGGTTTTCCCAAATGCGATCTGGAGCGCATCCTGGCGTCCATCGATGCGGCGCAAAAGGAAGTTGGCGTCAAGGTGGTTACCGGCGACACCAAAGTGGTGCCGCGCGGAAAAGGCGATGGCGTTTATATCAATACCGCAGGCGTTGGCCGTTTAATAAATCCGGTATTACGGCTGGCACCCGGTCAGGTTTGCGATGGCGACCATATCATCGTCAGTGGTGATATTGGCCGTCATGAAGCGTCAATTATTGTAGCCCGTAAAGAATTTGGCATCGAAGCAGATATTGCCAGTGACCTTGCCGCCCTCACCCCCACGGTCCGGAAACTGATCGACGCCGGGCTTGATCTGCATTGCCTGCGGGATCTAACCCGTGGCGGTCTCGGTTCCGCATTGCATGAAATATGCCATTCAAACCGGAAAAACCTGTCTTTTGTTCTGGATTCTGAAAAACTGCCATTATCCCAGGAAGTCAATTCACTCGCGGAACTGCTCGGCTTCGATCCGCTGTTTATGGCGAACGAAGGACGTTTTGTTGCATTTGTCAGTCCCGCCGACAGTGAGCAGACACTGGCAATTATGCAGTCCATGCCGGGAGGAAACGCCGCTGCAGTCATCGGAACCGTTCGCCAGGAGGAGCGCAGCCAGGTATGGGTTAAATCCGCCTATGGATCGGAAAAAAAACTACCGATATTAAACGGCGATCAATTGCCGCGGATTTGTTGAGTTGACCAAAAAACATGTATATTCAACCTGTTACCGGTTACCACCCTATCAAATCGGGTGACCGCCAAGACCCATTTCACCGTACAGTGTAACGACCAAAGTAGTTTTCCTCAAATACACGACTCTAGATAATATACTTTTAATTTATCTTACTACCAATGATTACGAGAAGTTATGCGCTTCTGTTTATCCCGGATTCCGCATGCTCCATCCAGGCTACTTGCTTCGTTGTATCAGTATTCAACAGTGAAATTTGATATATGGCCATATCAAAACCCTGGCATTTCAAACAATGAACATAATAGCCTGCTGTATTTTATAAAGTGAAAAGCAGCTGGATTTATAAGTCGAATAGCCCAAGTCCAAATAATGTCCCGATTAAAGTTCGGTTCCAAGAATGATTAAGTGAATATCAAAATGCCATCAAAAAAAGGAGGAACATCGTTACCATCCACTGAAACCCACCCACTAATTCCAACATTCTGAACTTGAAAAGCTAAATCTGTGTCGTTACTAATTAGTGGATTGTTGGTTGAACTGCTATAAGCAGCGATTTCTAACTCCCTCGTTTCATTTGGATCGCCATTATTGTTTAGAGAAAGATCAGCAAATTCTTCAAAGCTAAAATTTCTATATGCATTGATTGCAGTGCCATAAAATAACGATTCTAAATTTTCTCTGGTAGCTGGAATATTGCCTAAATGTGTTATACCGCCTAATTCTTCTGGAGTGAAAACACCGTCTTCACTTCCTTTAAAATTATTAGGCTCAAAACGTGAGTTATATACCTCAAGACCTATGAAGCTTGTGATACTTTCTCTCAACGCGGCGGTAGATAAGACACCAGTATTTTCATTGAATGAAATGACATTTGCCAAAGACACCATATCTGGTGACAATAAATCACGCTTACCAGCAGAACTATCATCATCAGGATTCATGCTGTTGCTATTGAGTTCCGTGGCATCTATTCCATAAGATGCAAAATAGCCACTAATGATATCTGTTGAGAAACCGGTAATTTCACTTAGCATTAGTGTGGTGACTCCATGTTGTTTTGCAGTATTAAATATAGTCCACGGTTCAGTAGCATGAGACAAAAGAAATTCATTAGCTTGTTCAACAGTGATACCCAGAAGAGCTAAGTGGGATAATGTCGCATCGGAGACGGTGAGATTATTTGAAGTAACTGTTCCGATATCTTCATAAATCGAAAGAAATATAGAAGTGTTTTCTTGTTTAAACCAATTGGTCCAAGCGGCATCAACATAGTACATACCCGTGTAAGGAGCTACCCAGTCATATATCACATCAAACTTAACATCTCCCGCAACGGGGTCATCGGATTCATTATTTATTATTATTTTTTCCCCTTGATCATCATATATGCCAAGCCAAAGAGGATCAACTGAACTAAATGAAGAGATAGTATATGTTGCCCCTTCTATAGCGTCGAAGCGAAATATCGAATTAATACTTTTCAAGTAACCGAAGTCTGAAAATTCCGCGCTATTATCCCATTTCTCCCCGGCAGCAGTCGAAACAGGTAAGAAAGTTAACGATCTAGCACTTGAAAGTTGGACTTCGGTTAAGGATAGTGATAATTCAGACATATCAGTTTCTCCATAATATTTTTCACCATACTACTTTAATTTGTGTTCGAATTATAACTGAACCCCACTTTAACAATCGATGTTTTAACAGCAGCATCCCCTATCTATGAAGATGGAAGAATTGCACGGATACAGACTCGGATGTAGCTATTGGTTTTTGGTTTCAGCTGTGAAGAACATATTGAGTATTGATATTTTGCAATCTATTCCTTACATATTGGCGGTAATAAAATCAATAAAAACAGTCGTGTACTAGACTTTTTAATCCGTTGATCGACAGTTCGAATCTGTCACGACCTACCAAACAAAACAATGGCTTACAGATTTTTCTGCAAGCCATTGTTTTTTGTATTACCTCGGGGTTACATTTGGGTAAAACTAAACAACATTTTCTCAAAAATAATCAAATTATTTTCGTTTTTGTTATGCTGTACTCTTCAAAGCTATAACACAATGCGTAAAACGCAGAATCAATTATTGCTTAGAAATCAAACGTCCATTCTGCTGTCCAGTCATCATTCGCATCTTTGAATGCGCCGACATAGTCGACCGTATCAAAGAAGGCATCGTTAACCGGTGCGCCGCTAAGCGTCAATGGCGAACCGGAAGCTGGCAGATAGCCGTTCAATAGCGCATCTTCCTGGCTGTTACCGGACTGTGAAGTGAACCAGTCTGCCACAGAAAACGTTGCGCCCTCTCCATCGGCAAAATTGTTGTTACAGTTGACGAAGGAATTAACCATTGTCAATTCACCGGAAAGATCGCCCGGCGCCCCTGCATTCAGGAATGTCGCTTCGCCATCGATGCGCACACAGTCAGGAAAACCGGTAATCACGGTGTTCCAGATATTTGCGCCTGTTCCGCGGCGCAACAGAATACCTTGCGTTGCAACCGGTGCGCCAATCATGGTCATGTTGGATAATGTCGGCTTGGCACGAGGAGTGATATCGTTATTGACTTCATTGTTGTCGGCTTCAATACCGCGGTCTCCGTCATTGGCAGCCTGTTTGATCAGCACAAACTGCGCTTTGCCGGTCCATCCGCTGCCCCAGTCGAGACTGTCATCACCGTTACTGGTCAACACGATATGTTTCATTTGCGCTGTGCCGCCAAAAAATTCGACGCCATCGTCGAGTCCTTGATGCACATGAATGAACTCGAGTACGGTGCCTGTGCCAACACCATTGAGCGTCAGACCATTGAGCTCTTCATTCGGGCGTACCGCGAAGCCGGCAAAAAGAATCTGGGTATACTTAACCAACCCGCTATTGTCGTTGGGATTGTTTCCACCAAAAAATTCGGAAGTGACTGCCTCAAATGGCACCTCACAAGGGTCGACGCCTTCATTACATCCGTTAACCGGCGCATTACCGGCAATCAGCAAACCACCCCATTCACCGGCTGACTGCTGCAGCGCACCGCTCATGACAATCGGATTATCGGGGGTACCTTCCGCCATGATTTTGGAGCCGCGTCTGATCCACAGATAATCTGCACCTTGTTGACCGAAGATTTGTGTTCCCGGATTAATGGTTATTGTCGCGCTATTGGTATTGTCTCCACCAATAAATACACCGCCCGACAAAATCCACTGGATGTTTTTCGTCAAAGTAATATCCTGAGTATATTCACCACTCAAAATACATGAGCCCTCAACCGGGCCGGGCGTGGAAAAACCTGGACAATTCTGAAAACTGTTGTTGACCAGTTGATCTACCGTAAAACGCAACGGACTGGAACCCGGCACAAGCTTGAGTTTGGCATAAAACTCATTTGCACCGACAACAACTGAGGGTATATGCACCGCCGCAGTTGCCGAGTCAAACACCACGCGCTGCTGGCCTTTGGCTGCCGGAATCGATTCAGCGGCAATCACTTGCAATCCATTGCCGCCAATTTGTAACTGGGCGCTATAGAATTTCGAAGAAGCGCCATTTAAAACCTCTACGACGGGCATATCAACTATGCCGGTAGCAGGATCATAAGTTGCCGAAGCAGCATGACTGTCAGTTGCGAATACACCCAACATCACCGCCGAAAAAATTGATAGTCTTGTTCGTTTGTTTGTTAACCTCACCATTTATAATCTCCAAATTAGATATGTCATGAACCATTGGTCAGGTTAATTTACCAACTTAATATGACAATCTTGTTACACGATGATGAACAATGAAGTAAGGATTTCAACGATGGCAATTACCCTGAATCACACAATAATCCCAACGCACGACAAAGAAAGAACCGCGCGTTTTTATACACGAATTTTTGGATTTGAGTATATCGGTGCATTTGCATCATTTATCGTGGTGCGCGTCAACGAAACGTTATGCCTTGATTTTGCGGTGAGGGAAAAATTCGAATCGCATCACTACGCCTTCAAGGTCAACGATGAAGAATTCGACCAGATCTTTGAACGCATCAAAACCGAAAACATTACTTATGGCAGCGGACCGAGTAATCCCGAAAACATGGAAATAAACCATAATTACGGCGGCAGAGGCGTTTATTTTCGAGATGAAAACGGGCATCTGCTGGAAATGCTCACAGCGGATTATGAAATGGATGGATAATCGGATGTTTTTTTAATTAGGGGGAGTCGTCATGACGACACCCCCTAAAGAATGCTTGTGAAAATAACTCACACTGTTTGTGCAATATTCCTGGCCTTCTCGGTTGCTGCATGCGCACTTCATACAATTCCGGATTGTCAATCGGGGGAAGAAGAAGCGTTACAGGATTTGCTGTATTTTGGAACCGGAAAAACCGATGGATTTGTCACGCAATCGGAATGGGACGGGTTTCTTGCATCTACAGTCACTCCCCGCTTCCCAAAAGGATTGACCGTGACTCCGGCAACCGGCCAATGGCAGGGTGCTGATGGTTTAATCGTAAAAGAACCATCGTATGTACTTACCCTGGTTCATTCCGGTGACTCAACCAGTGAGAAGGCAATTGTAGACATTATCCAGACCTACAAACGACAATTTCAGCAGGAAACTGTGCTGCGTGTAAAGCTGAAAGTATGTGTTTCACATTAACAATCAATGATCTAACTAAAGTGCGGCAATATGCCACATTGTTTTTATTCGCCTTGAAATAGATAATTTAGATACTTATTTTTGGCCAGAAATAAAGTGTCTAAATATCAATAGTAAAAAGGTGAAAAGATGATGCAAAACAGAATTTTAAGTCCAAGTTTCTGGTTTTTAGGTTTTTCTTTGTTATTTTTAACCGTATTCAGTCTGCCTGGCCTTGCGGAAACTGCAGACAGATACCATCAAAAGCAAAATGTCATTGTGAAGTTGGCGAATTTTGACCCATTGACCTGGGAAGACCCTGTACCCGGCGGGCATAATTGGCAATCAGCTTGTATGGCATTCATGATGGCGGACCACATGCTTGGTGAAGCAATTGGAAATAGTCACTATAAAAACGAAGTAATACTTTTTCTCAATCTGCAAGCCGTTGAGTTAGCCGACACCGATACTGCTATTGATTTATCCGGATTCATCTGTGGTCAACATTCTCTGCAAGAAAGCTGGGACATGCTACTGCATAAAGGCGTGGACATCGTTGTCTGCCCGGGATGTGCAGTGATAGGCGGCATTACACCTGAGACACTGCGTGAAGGCGCCAGAATTGCCGGTGGTGCGCAGGAAGTCACAGAAATTTTCCTCCGAGCCGATAAAGTAATCGACTTCTGATACGGTTGCTATCCTCATATCTTCCTTCCTTAGAAACGGCTCTTCCTCGGCTTTGGTTTTATGCCAAAGCCGGGATTCTTCAATAAGCCTGTGTACACATTATTTTGACTGTATAGTGACACAGCTTTTTAAACATAATCGCCTTGCCTGCGATCTGAAAAAGTCACTTGTCATCAGGAATTTTTCATACGTGTTAATACGTATTTTATTCTTTAGCAATTTTCGATATTTTATCGATTGATGATCCGTTTTTTTATGACTACATTTGACAAGCGGTTATATTGAGTTCATAAATAACGAACGAATCTTCTGAGGATTCTATCTTTAATAAATATGGAGGTCGTATGAAACTGATTTTATTACTTCTCGTATTCTTTTTGAGTGCACAAGCCTATGCACAGGATGACAATGCAAGCCAAAGCGGCGCTGATCATCATGAAGGTCATGGACAAAAAGGCGGCGAGCATGGAGGTGGCCACGGACATGGTGGTGAAGGACATGGCGATGGACATGAGCATGAGGGTGGCATGCATGGCGGAGGCCATGGAGGCGGTATGCATGGTGGCGGCCATGGACATCACAAGCTTGACGAGACCCGTCTTAAGCAGTTTTTTGAACCGTTACCCGAGTCCATCATTGATGAAAAAAAGAATGCTGCACTGATTAAGTTGGGTAAAAAACTGTATACAGATCCCAGGTTGTCAATCAATGATAAGATTTCATGCAATTCATGCCACGGTCTCGGTAATTTCGGTGTGGATAATGAACCAACCTCGCCAGGCCATGAAGGCAAACGTGGCGGCAGAAATTCTCCAACCACGATGAATGCGGCGCTTCATATTGATCAATTCTGGGATGGGCGCGCGGGTACCGTTGAAGAACAGGCTCTAGGCCCAATTCTGAATCCGGTTGAAATGGGTATGCCAAACGCGGCAGCCGTCGTAAAAAAACTGAAAGTAATTGATGAATATAACACGTTGTTTGCCGAAGCATTCAGTGATGAAAGAAATCCGTTGAAATACAAAAATATTGGTGTCGCTATCGGCGCTTTTGAACGCACCCTGCTAACGCCGTCACGATTTGACGATTTCCTGAAAGGCGACAAAGATGCGTTGAATGAAAGTGAAAAAAGAGGCTTGAAAAAATTCGTCAATATGGGTTGCGTCAATTGCCATAATGGAGTTGTAATTGGCGGCAATTCTTACAAAAAGATCGGTCTGGTTGTTCCCTACGAAACATCGGATCTGGGACGTTATGAAGTGACCGGGCTTGAAACTGACAAACATGTTTTTAAAGTGCCAAGCTTGAGAAATATTGCCAAAACAGGGCCTTATTTTCATGACGGTTCAGTTGAAACACTCGATGAAGCCATTAAGCTCATGGCAAAACATCAATTGGGAAGAGATCATGTCGGACATGGCATGGTCAGAGATATCAAGGCCTTCCTGGGTTCATTAACCGCTAAAGACGCAGAATAAGAATCTGTTCCAAGAAACAGCAATAAACTGATAGCGCAACCGCTGAAAAGTTGGTTGTGCATCAGCGGCGCTTTGTAGCATGTGTATGTGTCCAATATTTAAACAATTTCAGTTTGTGGCGCAAAACCATATCTGCCAAAGGGAGGAAAGAATGCATTCATTTACAGGATTTTTATTAGCTATATTACTGATAGTGCTCCCTGTATACGCTGTGGAACCAGCCGATGAAAGACGCCTTGATGAAGTTGCTGAACGCGGGGTGCATGTCATGCCATTTGATCTGGAAAAAACAGTACATGTCTTTTCCAAAACGGCCGATGGCGGTATCCAGCAGGTCATTGCCAAAGACAAAGCAGATACCGAACAAATTCAACTGATACGCGAACACCTGTTGGAAATTTCAGAGGCATTCAGTCAGGGTGATTTTTCCAGTCCTGAACATATTCACGGTGAAAGCATGCCCGGTCTGGCTGTATTGAAAACAGCCAAACCCGAACAGCTCAAAATTGAATACAGTGAATTACCTGATGGCGCACAGATTATATACTCTGCCCAGCAGTCACGCTTCGTCACAGCAATTCACCACTGGTTTGATGCACAGCTCAGCGATCATGCACGTCACGCTGTACCAGGACATACGCATAAACATAAGCACCATTGATTATCCATTGTGTTACCGGCCCAAAAACTTAGTTTGATATAACCGGTATCAGTATTTATTAACAGCAGACTTTGCCGGTTAGCTGACGCATAACCGACTCTTCTAACAGGAAAAAATCAGCATTCTATTCGGTCATATCATGTCATGCACATTCAAGTTGATTCAAAACATCTATCCAATATAGATTGGGAGATTAAAGCAACTCTCGCAAAACCTCGATAAAACGGGCGTTGTCCGGAGGCAACGCAGTGGTCACGCGCATGAAACCAGAACCAAGAATCGGATCATTCAACGGCTTAATGAAAATCCCGCTTTTCTGGAGGCGATCAGCCAAATCGTTCGCATTGTAAGGAGCGAAGTCTGCAAGAAAAAAATAAGTCTCTGTTGGAAAAGTCCGTACCCCTAGCGTACGAAGTTCAGCGGCCAAATCTTCGGCCCAGGCGTGCAACTTTATCGACCGTTTACGAATCACATTCTCATGCTGCAATGTGGCGAGCGCAGCCGCCTGGCTGGGTCGTGCAAGTGGATAAGCGTCATTGTTGCTGTTGAGGTCATCGGCTAAAACTTCGGGAAGAATTGCATAACCCACACGAAAACCCGCAAGACTATGCGCCTTTGATAGTGTTCGAGTAACCAGAAGATTGGAGTATTTGGGAACCCAATGGGCAACAGCCTGACCGGCCAAACCAATAAAAGCTTCATCGACCAGAAAATACGTATCGGGATATCTGTCAAGCAAGTCCGGCAACGGCTCCATATCGAAGGTGCCGCCGTTTGGATTGTTTGGATTGACAATCACGACAAGTGTAGTACTTTCCGGGATTTCCAGCTTCGTCAGATCTAAGGCAAAATTGTTTTCGGACTGCAGCCGGGTTTCTGTGTATTGCGTGGCAATTTCTGGAAAGAGGGGGTAAGTAGGCGTAAGCAAATGTACACGTTGTCCAAACCGCTCAAAAAGTTGCCGTAGAATAAGTTCTGATCCTGCATTAATATGGACTAGCCGTTCAGGAACACCAATACAACTAGCAATGAAACGGCGTAATGGTTCTGAAAAAGGTTCTGTGTAATAGTTGCTATGCGGCAACTCGGCTTGTGCAGCTGCTATCGCTTCATCGATTGGCGGCAAGGGATTTTCACACAACAACATCTTTATGCCTTCGAAAACTCCACCGCCCTTTTCAAGTATTGATGTCATAAGATATACACCACGCTATACAAATTCTGATTAGTTCTGATTGTATACAACAAGATATCCTGTATTACTGATCCGATTTTCTTGTTGGTTATTTTTTATACCCCTTTGGAAATGAAATTAAATTTTAACATTAGTACTCCTTCAACTTGATATTTACGGATACAGTTAGTTTTTTAGTGTTACTGGCAAGGCAGGGCTTGCAGGCAATGGTTATTCCCTTGTCAAAAGACCTAACACAGCCAGTGGTGCTGAAAAGCTAACCCGCAGGGCGCGCACAGAATATCCTGTCACCGTGTTACAACACTTACCAATGGAACAACCATTCGCTGCGTGCTGCGCCTTGTGACAAAATATCTTGTGAGCGCTGTACTCGCAAATATCAAGTTGAATGAGTACTGGAAAAGGAATCAAGATTGAGAAATTGGATTATGTGTCTAACATTTATCACAATGCCATAGATAGCGATGCTCGCTTGTTCGTCAAGGCGAATAATCTCAAGCTTTTCGGATGCCCGGAAACTTAATCGTCCATTCCTTGATGGATGCATTCATATCCTACCGGTTACGGAAAATGAACACCGACGGTCGCACATCAGGTGATAACATCATTAAAGAATCATCGAGAAGATGCATGGCAATACCAC